>NZ_JBHLWI010000037.1:0-133008 GCF_042432905.1 Fontibacter flavus
AGTCGACCAGTATTATACGTGTCAAGGAAAAAATCTAATCAAAAATCCCCAATCATGACTTTAGATTTTCAAAATCAAAAAATTGCAGCATAAAAAAGGCTGCCCTTTTCGGACAGCCCCTTTTTAGAGCTATTCAGATTGGTTTCCCGAAATTTGAATTTGATGATGAGATAAGGTTGAAAGTGAGTCCTGCTTCTGGAGAAGTAGGACAACGGGCTATACAATAGAGGAAGATTGAGTGCAGCTTCAGGAGAAGCAGGACAACAAGTATTTTAACCGCTAATTCTAAGACATTTTTAAAAAGTAACGTTGAGTAGCTAACTTGAGATAAGTCATAAAATTTGTAAACGAAAATCTTATTAAAATGAAAACGAGATCGTCTTAGTAGGGCGGGGAGGACGCGCAATGCCGCGCCGGCGTAGGCCTTGTGGGGGGAAGGATCATTGCGCTTGTCCCGATATTCTCGGGATTGGTTACTTTTTTCATCAAGGAAAAAAGTGACAAAAAGAAAATGTAAAAATCTACTCTGCAAGGATGAATTGTATTTTATGTTTAGATTCCAATTAAGGTTAAGTTAGATGGAATTACACTAATTTTTTTAACCTGCATTTTAGCTGCTGCGGGATTTTGATGTTATTTTATGATCAATTCATTACAGGAAAATGAATTATGCGCGAAGCTTTCGAATTATCACGAATTCTTGTTTCAATATTGGGGTCCAAGCCCGCCTGATCGGACGGGCAGGCCTGCCCTTCGGCAGATAAATCTGAAGAACCAGAGGGGCAATTTGGTGAAAAAGATATTTTTTGTTGTAAAGCGAAAAGACCTTCAGGGTTTTGGAAACCCCAAAGGTCTTTGTTTTTGAAATAGCAAAATCAATAGCTTAATTCTTAGGCCTGAAGTAGCGGATAGGGGCTTTGGGCTCGGGCTTGAGCTCCACACCTTCAGTTTCCATCAACTTCAAAGCTTCCTGCACAGCCCTTTCCAGTTGTGGATCTCTGCCCTCGATCACATCTTTAGGGGTCTGTTCAACCGGGATATCAGGTTTCACACCAACAGCCTCTACAGCCCATTCTCCATCCACATCAAAGAATCCGCCTCTTGGCGCCACCATTCTGCCTCCATCAATAAAGGGAGGGGTGTCCCAGGTGCCCACCAATCCGCCCCAAGTCTGCGTACCGATCAAAGGACCGATCTGCATCTTGCTGAAAAGGTAGGGGAGAAGGTCTCCTCCGGAACCGGCCCTTTCGTTGATCAGCATTACCTTTGGACCCCAGATGCCGGACATAGGGGTGGTAAACGGCCTGCGGTCATTGGCGCGGCTGTTGAAATAGCCATGCAGTTCCCTTGCCATGATGTCCACCATATAGTCGGCCGCGGAGCCACCTCCATTGTTTCGCTCATCTATCACTGCTCCCTTTTTATCCTGCTGGGCAAAATAATAGCGGTTGAAATAGGTATAGCCACCCTGTCCGGTGTTGGGCACATAGACGTAGGCTAATTTACCCCCTGATAGTGCATCCACCTTGCGGCGGTTGCCTTCTACCCAGTCCATCATGCGCAGTTGTCCCTCATTCGCCACAGGGATTACAGTGATCAAACGGGCATTGGCTCCCGAAGCCTGATCGCTTACGCGCAACTTGATTTGTTTGCCGGCGGTATTTTCAAAGTATTGGTAGAAGTTCTCTTGGCTGTCTAAAGTCACTCCGTTTACCTCCAGTATATAATCTCCTTCTTTGACATCCACACCAGGAACTGACAATGGTGCCTTCAAAGTAGGATTCCAATTTTCGCCATTGTAGATTTTTTTGATGCGATATTTGCCATTTTCAATGAAGATGTCCGCCCCCAACAAACCGATGTCCACGGTTTTTACACTTGGGAAATCACCTCCCGAGGTGTAGCTATGGCCCACGGCCACCTCACCGCCCAGAATGTCAATGATGTAATTCATATCAGAGCGGTGTTTTACATGGGCCACCCAAGGCTTGTACCATTCGTAGATTTCGTCCCAAGGGGCACCGTGTACATTGTCCACATAAAGGAAATCCCGCTGATACCTCCAGCCTTCTCTGTATATCTGTTCCCATTCTTCCTTAGGAGTGATTTTTATTTTGAAACCTGAAAGGGCCTTCAAAGCTCCATCTCCAGGTTTTTTAGGACCACCAGTGGTCTCCACAATGCCCCAGTTACCATTGGCCTGGTAAAGGAGCGACTTGCGGTCAAAAGATACTGTAGCAGTATTGACTCCCGTAAGATAAGCTTCCGATTTTCTGTCTTTGAAATTGTAGCGGTGTAAAGTCTGCCCGGTTTGATTGGGGATATTTTCCAGGTAAAAGACATGGTTTTCTGGACCGGCAATCAATCCTGTATAATTTCTGTCCGGAATATCCACTGCAATGATGCGCTGAGACAAACCTTCCTCATCTATAGTCACGGTAACACTTTTGTTATTGTCCTTTTTCTCTCCATTCTCTGTTTTGGGCAATTCTTCATTGCTTTCCGGTAGGAGAGGAGACTTACCTGTTTTGCTGAGTACGGCCAGGTACAGACTTCTTGTAATCGGTCTGTCGTAGCTGCTCATATCGAGCCAACCTGTATTCAGTCCAAAATTGGTGGAGGCCAGAAAATATAGGTATTCTCCATTTTTATCCCAAACGGGAGTGATGGCATCGGCCATACTGTCCGTGATCTGGATTTTCTTGCCAGTTTCTACATTGTAGGTAAAAATAGCCTTGAACTGATTGTCCAACAATCGGGCATAGGCCACCCATTTGCTATCCGGAGACCAAACGGGATTCAGGCTCCTGTTGGGATGGGCAAAGCGGTCGGTGTCGGCTATCTTGGCGGCTCCGGTGGCCACATTCACTATCCAAAGGTTATAATCCGTATCCGTAAAGGCAATGTGTTTGCCATCAGGAGACCAATCCGGTTGGAAGAAGAAAGTACTTTTGGGCAAGGTGATGGTTTTCACCGGTTTTAGCCCTTCTTGGTCCCCGATCATCAGCTGGTATTCTCCGCTGGCATCTGAGAACCAGGCAATTTGCTGACCATCAGGAGACCAAACCGCTGCTCTTTCTGCCACGCGGGAGGTATTGGTGAGGTTTCTGGCATCACCTTTTTCCTTAGGTACAGTGATGATTTCCCCTCTGTATTCGAAGAGTGCCCTTTGTCCGGTAGGAGAGAGGGAAGCGTTGAGCAAAGCCCTTTGGTTAATATCATGCCATCTCTCTCTAGCCCAGTGGAAATCTCCTTTGGTATGGATTTCCAGTTGTTGGGTTTGACCTGTAGCAGGATCTAACAAGTGCAGGTAACCACCCTGTTCATAGACGATCTCGGTTCCATTCGAATCAAGATTTTTGACATCAAAATCTTTGTGGAAGGTTTCTTGTTTCAAATCACCGGAAGATGGATCATAAGACCAGATATTATTGGCAAAATCCCTTTCAGAGAGGAAAAACACCCTTTTGCCATGCCAAATAGGCTGGGTATGGCGTTCGTTATCTATCTGTGGTGTCATCTTCAGTTCAAAGGTTTCCAGGTCCACCACCCAGATAGGTTTGGCCTGTCCTCCTCGGTAATTTCTCCATTCCGGATCCCAGAAAGCAATCTGTTGGTAGGCGATATGTTTTCCATCGCTAGAAATGCTCCCGTTTACTGCTCTGGGAATGGGAAGAGCCACTTCCATACCGCCTGTAACAGGAATGCGGAAGAATTTTGATTCCTTGGTGGGGACATTTTCCCTGGCAGAGGTGAATAGCACATGTTTGCTGTCAGGTGTCCAACCGGTCACCAGGTCAGCACCTGGATGCCAGGTCAATCTTTTTGGTTCCCCGCCTTCTACAGGGATCACATAGACATCTGTATTGCCGTCATATTGGGCGGTGAAGGCGATATGTTTACCGTCTGGGGAGAAGTGAGGCAGATTTTCGGCTCCTTCATTGGAAGTCAGGCGAACCGCATCCCCACCATTTTTGGGCACTCTCCATAAGTCATTGGCATGGACAAAGACAATGTAATCCATACTGATGGTAGGCTCTCGTAACAATATGCTACCTTGGGCAAGGAGCCCTTCGGTAAGCAATAAGGTCAGTCCTAAGAAAAGTAGTTTTTTCATGCTTTATTTTGGGTTGATGAAATGTGCAATTAATGTTTTTTGGTAGTTTCCAAGTTAGCTAAAAGAAAGCAAACTATTCAAGATGGGATAAATCAAAAAGTTTTTGTGAAAAGAAAATAGCTTTTGATTGATTCTGTGGTCTTTTGGCGGTTTGATTGCAGATATTATTTTTTCGAGAGAATTTGAATAAAAAAATTAAGGAATTGACTTCGTCGATCCGGTTTTAGAGGTTTGCAAATTAAATTCCTTCTTTGACCCCGTTAAAAAACGAATTCATCAAAGACAATACTTATTCAATTGGTTCATTTAATTTAACAGCTTTAGACAATATCTTCCATCTGTTTCTTTGCCGGTAGCATGGATAATTGCGAGTTCTCCCAACCAAATAAGTGCTTCCTTTTCCATAATGCAGATTTTAAATATTTATAGATATTATCAATTTTTCTAAAATCAAACCAACTGCCTACCGACCTTTGCCTCCCGTTTTGTTGAAAAGGGGCGTAAAGTATTTCGTTTTTGGGATGTGAAGCTGTAATTAGCTTTAATTTAGGGAATTAAGTTTAAAATATTTAACAAATGGCTCATATAAGACTGAAATTCATTCTGAAGAACAGTTTTCCTGTTCTCTCAATTTCTGCTGTATTTTTAAGGATAATGATCAAATTGATCATGACCAAAAGAATCATTACTAACAGGATAAAACTATTCCCGTATGAAAACCAATTTTTCATTACAGAACCAAGGATAAAAATAAAGGCAGTACAGATGAACCATATGATCTGAATGGAGACAATTTGCTTTGTCAAATGATTGAATTGCCTTTTGTCAAACATGATCATGAGCGGGATAATGATATTGGCAGGAGGTATTATAGTAAAAGGCAAAGAAGATAGGTTGATTTCCTTTAAAAGATCTGCATTGATTTCACCTAGGTGTTCTTCTTGTTCAATCAATCCACTTTTCTTGATACCTTCTGTCATTGAAGAAATTTTTATTGTCTTTCCCTTTGGTTCTTTTTCAGGTTCAATATCCTGAATGGTCTTTTTCATAATCCCAGATTTATCAGAAAGTTCTTCTTGGATGAAGTTCGGTTGTTGTTATATTGATATTTCCAAAGTTTTATAATCAATCCCCGAATTGATTTTTTCAATTTGTTATCAGGCAATCTATTACATGTTTTTTTTACCCAGGTCCAATATTTCTATAATATCGTTATTGCTTAATGGTTTATGATAAAACTTCCTTACCATTGAATAGCTTTTGGATTTTTCCATATCGCTTTTGTCTTTCGATGAAGATAGGATATAGATTGATATGTTATCCTCACGATTTTTTAGATGTGATTGCATTTGGTCCAAAAATCCCCATCCATCTAAAATTGGCATATTCAAATCTAACAGGACAATAAAATCAGAATCGGGAACAAGTAAATCTTTGATTTTTTCAATTCCAGCTTTGCCATTTTCGAATTGGACAAAATTTAAATCGCTGTCGGTTTTCCTCATCATCCTTTCTACTATTAAACGAAAGAGCGGATCGTCATCAATTAAACAAACTGTCTTATTCATTTTCTTCTTTCCAATTTATTTCCTGCGCATCCTCAATGATTTTTGTAACAATACCATCCATTTCATTTGAGGAGATCCTGAGTTGCTTGAGCCAAAACATCAAATCATCCATGTTGTCTTTATCAGCTTCAATCAAATTGATAATTCCTAATATTCTTGCTAAAGGGGCCCTGACTATATGTGACTGCGTCCACGCAATACGGCTGAGTTTTTCATTTTGTGCCTGAATATGTTTGATGAACAAACTCCTGCTCAGCGCAAATTCTATGCTTTTATGGAGAATTCCGGGTGAAATTTCATCCTTGATCAAAAAATCTTCCACTCCTAATTTTAGGCTTTCTTTTGCCAAAGTAAGGTCCGAGTATCCGGTTAAAATTATGACGGGTACGTGAAGTTTTGCTGAGAGTACTTTTTCTATTAATTCTATCCCTGAAAAGTCATGTAAATTCAAGTCAAGTAAAATGAGATCATACTTGAAATCATCTGTAGCTTCTTTAAATTTCTTGAATTCATCAAATGTCTCATACCTGTGAATTTCAATGGTTTTGAATGCTTCAATCAGGTAATCTTCAATTAGAACAAAATCCCCATCATTATCTTCTAATACGATAATGGACAATAGCTTTTTCTCTTTTTGTTCGTTCTCCATTTTATTTAGTCAATATGGTTAGCTCCAACCAAAATTCTTCAATTTTCAAAACGACATTTATAAACTCTCCCATTTCCAAGGGCTTTATAATATAGCTATTGCAATAGTTGCTATAGGCTTTTTCAACATCTTTTTGACTGGCAGAAGTTGTCAGCATAATCACCGGGATTTTCATGAGGGTTTCATCTAACTTGATTATTTTTAACACTTCAAGTCCATTATAAATGGGAATATTAATGTCCAATAATATCAGATCAGGTCTTTGGACAGCATTAAATTCCCCTTTTTTATATAAAAAGTCGAGTGCCTCTTGCCCGTTTCTGGCGACGCTGACCTTGGTTTTTAACTTGCTTTCTTCAAAAGCATCAAGGGTCAGAAGAATATCTCCTTCATTATCTTCTACAAGAAGAATATGTGCTGATTTTAAATCATTTGAGTGCATATTGTTGATTACTTGTTTTGGCAATTGTAAAATAAAAGGTGGTTCCTTCTCCTAATGTGGATTCTAGCCAGATCTTCCCTCCTAGAAATTCAATACATCGCTTTGCTATGGATAAACCAATTCCTGTCCCATCATGTTTTTTTCTGTTGTGAAGCCTCTGAAAAATGATAAAGATTTTTTCGTGAAATTTCTCATCAATTCCAATCCCGTTATCCTTTATCAAAAATTCCCAAAACCCGTCATTATCTCTTACCTTTATTTCAATTGTAGGTCTTACGTTTTGTCTTGTATACTTTAAACCATTGTCAAGTAGACAATGGAATATTTGGGTAATCGGTGCCCGATAGGTTTCCAATACAGGTAGATTTTCAAAAGTTATGGTCGCATTTTTTTCAGCAATAAGTTTTCTTCTTAAAAGCGTAAATTCAGTTACTATTTCATTTAAGCTGACCTCTTCATGTTCCTCGGTAGGTCTGTTGGCTCTGGAGTAAAGCAATAAGTCAAGGATAATCTGTTTCATCCGCTTTGCGCCGTCAATTGCAAAATCAATATATTGATGTGCTTTGTCATCCAATGAATGGCTGTACTTGCGTTTCAATTGATCCATGAAACTGGAAATCATCCGCAGGGGCTCCTGTAGGTCATGGGAAGTAATAAAGGCGAACTGCTCTAATTCCTCATTTGATCGCTGTAACTCTCTGGTCTGGGCTTCCAAAGTTTGATTGATTGACAGCAATTGTTCTTCATGACGTTTGCGTTCTGAAATGTCAGTCATTGCACCGACCATCCTGACGGCTTCACTATTGATTCCTCTGATCACAATCCCTCTATCGATGACATTTGCAAAAGATCCGTTTTGTCTTTTGTAACGATATTCTGCTGTCCAATTGGTTTGGCCACTTTCTATGATCGAGTTTAGACTGCTGATGACCCCATCTTTATCTTCCGGATGAATATGATCAGTCCATACTTCCTGTGTTGGCCTTATTTTTTCTATATCAAGCCCGAATAAAGTTTTAAAACCTACCCCCCAATAGAGAGTATCATTAACAATATCCCAATCCCAAATGGCATCATTGGTGGCTTCCGTTACTTTTTCAAACCTTTCGTTGGCCTGGTGTAACCTTATATCCGCTTCTTTTCTTAAGGTCACATCTTTAAAATAAACCGATAGGCCATCTTGGGAAGGATATACCGAAACCTCAAACCACTTCTGAAGTGTTGGATAATACTCTTCGAAGCTTAAGTTCCTCCCTGTCTCCATTGATTCGTGGTATTGCCGATAAAAATCAGAGTCAATTGCGTCTGCATATTTTTCCCACAAATTTTGGCCTATCATCTCATTTCGGGATTTGCCCAGGACTAATTCAGCTTCTTTGTTCCAATAGGTAACTGTCCAATTTTTATCCAGGGCAAAAAAAGCATCGCCGATACTTTCCAAAATTTTATTTTTTTCCTGGTAGGCTTTTTCCAGGTCAATTGCTGATTGTTTACGTTCATCAATGTTTTTGAAATAAGTAGATACTCCTCCATTGGAAGGATAAACGTTAACTTCATACCATTTGCCATTACCAGGGTAAAAGTATTCGCTTGACCTTGGTTGATTGGATTTTACAACATCCTCATATATATCCTGGATAGGAGTGCCGATAGCTGAAGGGAAAACCTCCCAAATATTCTTTCCGAGAACTTCACTTGCAGTCTTTTCCAAGAGTATTTCTGCTTCTTTATTAAAATAGCTGAAGTTCCAGTGTTCATCCACAGCATAAAAGGCATCTGATATACTTCCCAGAATTTCCCTTATTTGAATATCGAGGGACTTGGACGTATGGATATCCTGAAAACTGCCGAAAATTTTCACGCATTTACCATGTACCCGTTCGCACTTGCCAATGCACCTGATCCACTTTTCTTTATTGGATTGAGTAATGATCAACAGTTCTTCATCAAACTCTTTACCTTCTTTGATCAACAGGTCTACGGCTTGATTGATGCGCTTTTTGCTTTCTTCGGTGTAAAATTCAAATCCACCTGAAAGCGATGGATTGTAGTTTTTATCTACTTCAAGAATTTCTCTGGTCATAGGAGACCAGTACATGCTGTCATTATTCTGATTTATTAAATTCAACTCCCAGCTGCCGATTTTGGCCATTTCTGTGGCTTGTCTAAGAAGTTCTTCATTTTTGGCTTCCTGAGTAATGTCCAGGACAATGGAGTTGAAAATCACCGTACCATCAGTTAAAAAACCAGGAGTGCCAAATCCCAGATGTTGTTGAACTTCTCCTGATGGTAAAATATGTTTCCATCTAGCTGTCCATTTTGTTTTGTTTTGAATAGACTCTTCGATGCTTCGTTTGACGGTATCATAGTTACCGCCAAGTTTTATCTGGTTCCAGATCAATTCAGTGTTTTCAATAGCTTTTTGGGGACTTAAACCCCATAGCTGTTCAGAACCTTTGGTGACATATTTCATTTCATCGGACCCGTCAGGTCGGATTAGATATTGAAATACTACTCCAGGTAAATTGTCAGCCAAAGACTGCAAGCGTAATTCAGTTTCTTTCTTCTCATGAATATCCTGAAAACTACCATAAATCCGGACACAACGGCCATCTATCATTTCTGCATTCCCGATCACCCTTACCCATAATTCCTTATTATTTAAGGTGATTAACACAGCCTCAAAGTCAAATGGTATTCCGGATTGAATACATTGATTTATAGCATCAGTGACAATTGGTCTGAAATCCTCCCTATAAAAATTGATAGCTTCTCCAATTTCAGGGTCATAGCTATTTGGATCTGTTTCATGTAGTAAATGAACCATTTCATTCCAGAATACTTTATTTTTTAGCAGGTCCACTTCCCAACTGCCAATTCTGGCCAGCTTGGAAGTGGTTTGGTTCAATTCACGTAGCTTCTTCTCCGATGTAATGTTTTTGGCAGAGGCATAGACTATACCCTCCTGCAAACTTGTGTTACAGGTCCAGCTTAACCAACAGATTTCACCGTTTTTGGTAATGTATCGGTTCTCAAAATAAAAAGTATTATTTCCCTGTGCTTGTTTGGCCACTTCCTTGGCTGTACGTTCGGAGTCATCTGGATGAACAAACTCCTTAAAGGAGTGAAACAGAAGTTCTTCTTCAGTATAACCAAGTAATTTGCAGCCTGATTTATTCATTTTCAGGAATCTTCCCTGAAAATCAGCAATGCAGATAATATCCGGAACGGATTCATATAAATGTTTAAGGTCACTTTCCAGTTTTTTACGGTTTATTTCTGAACCGATATAAAGTTCCAAGTGATTAAAAAGGGCTATATATTTTTGTAAATATTCTACTTCGGATTCAGTCCCTATGACCAAGACCCCCACTATATTTGCATTGAACAAAAGAGGGATTCCCAATACCGATTTTATATTTGCTTTTGCAGATGCTTCTTTTCGGACAAATTCATTGCTGTCATTTATTTTGTTCCAAAGGACAGTGGTTTTATTTTTCCAAACAGTTCCGGGAAGTCCCTCCCCAAATTTTAAATTGGCAATGCCTTTACTCCATTTATAAAAAAGATCAGCTTTAGGAGTTGCAGAATGATGGGCAATTAGATTAACATAAGAGCCTTCTATATTGGGAATCCAAATTTCTGCCAGATCAAAATCACCAAACTTGGTAACTGTTTTGCAGAGTTCATGAAGAGATGTGATTAAATCATTTTCAAATGAAAAATTCAAACTGATCTTGGCCAGCAGTTCTTTTTCGATTTCTTTTCGTTTTTGTTCCGTTACATCCCTTTCAATGGCAACCCAATGAGTGAACCAACCTCTTTCATCGGCTACAGGTGAAACTGAAAAGTTAATCCAGAATTCTTCTCCGCTTTTTTTGTAGTTGACAGTTGTAATTTCACAAGACTCCCAGTTTCTGAGTGCTTTGCCAAGTTTTGCCAGTTCCTCTTTGTCAGACTTTGGGCCCTGAAGTAATCTTGGAGATTTCCCGATCACTTCATCAGCTGTATAGCCTGTCATTTTGGTAAAAGCTTCATTTACATAAAGAATTCTGGGTCCCGGTTCATCAAAAGGTTCAGCTTCTGTGATTAATATGGCATCATTGGTATTGGTGATGACACTTTCCAATAATTTTAATCTATGCTCTTCGTCTTTTTTGCTCGTGATATCCTCACAAATGGCAACTGTACGATAAGGATTGCCATTTTCATCTCTGATAAACGCAAGGTGAAGACGTACCCAGACAATGCTGCCGTCTTTTCGCACATAACGTTTTTCATTACGGTATTCCTGTTCACCTCGCATGGCTTTTCTGAATATTTCCCAATCTTTCTCCCTGTCTTCAGGGTGGGTGATTTCTGAAAAACTTATTTGAAGTAGTTCCTCTTTTGAATAACCTGTGATGGTCTCGTAAAATGAATTCACCAGAATTATTTTACCGGAATTGGGGTCAACCTGTGCTATCCCTAATGTGGCTATCTCAAAAATAGTCCTGAATCTGGCCTCACTTTCACGTAGGGAATCAAAAGATGCTGTGAGTGTTTTTAATTGTTCTTCCTCTTGTGTAACATCCTGACAGACCACCATTACACTAACTTTATCAAGATAGTCCACTTTATGGCCGTTGATCTTCATCCTTATGAGGTCGCCATTCTTTTTTTGATGGGTAAAAACCCCAAAATACAAATTCCCTTCTCTGTGATTGATATTTTCATGTGCCGCCAACAATTTCGGCAATTCTTCTTTTGGGCGAAGGTCTTTTATGGTCAAGTCTAAGAACTCCTGCTTGGAATAACCATAGTGTTCTAATGCCGCCTTGTTTACATCCAGTATTTTAAAAGTATTCAAATCGTATACCCATGAGGGTAAGGGATTGAAGTAGAAAAAACTGCTGAAGTCGGGCTTCTTATCCATTTATTTGTTATTCAATTGTTATATTAAGAATTCCTCTTTAACTATTGATTTAATATATACTGCTGGGAGGTGATTCAGTCCCAATAAACTTTATTAAGCTAAAGTTGGATCAATGTGATTTATCTCCAACGCTGTTCATTTCAACAAAACCAATGATTTTTTAAAGGTTATTTTTAAGTTTTTCACCACTTTTTATGATAAAAATCATGATTTTATAATGATTTATCAAATTTTTTGAAATTTAGAAATAGATTAAACTAACAATTAATGACCAATTACATGAAAGAATATTTGAATTACATTTATAGACTATCGAATTCTGGAAAAAATTGATTGAACTTAAAAAAAATTTCCACCATTCATTGGGATTGGGTCTGCTAAAAACTTCCGAAATTGGAATTGTACCCAACATATAGAAATGCTACCCAAACCTTGAAAAATGAGTAGGAAACTAAAGGACTGGTTTACCCTACAGCTCTTAAATTGGCCTTGGATTCTGCACTACTATTACTGAAATAGCGGGAAATTGGGGAAGAGACCATTCAGGACTTTATTCAGGAAATTGAAACACTTACCGTAAAAGAAATTAAGGTTTAAGAAATATTCGGGCCCTTAGACTTAGTTAAAATGGATCCTCATCAAGACTGATCTGATCTATGGCGTCATTTTGAAAGATAGGATTGAAAAAAAGAACCTCCTCAAATCCTTCTATGGCTTCAAATCCCATCCTTAAGTAATAGTTTCTCAGTTTTTCAAATGCCAGTGCTTCATCTTTTTCCAAATCTACAATGCCCATTTTTTCAATATCCAATTTCATTTCCAAAGCTGGATCAAACTGAATAGGGTGGGGTTGCAGGACACATAGACCAAAGGATTTTCCAAAATGGAATATGATGTCCTTGATGGCTTTTGCGCCCAGATCATATCCACGAAACTTGGGGAAAATGCTCAGTTCTTGGATCACGCAAACATTGGTATTGTAAAAGCTAGATTGGTAGTACTCTTGGATATCCTCGGCAAATTCTTCCATATCCAGATCTATGATCTCCAAAAGGTGCCTGGAAAGATATTCAGAGTATCCGTCCAAAACTTGGAATATCGGGTAATTATCATCAATTGCATGATCAATATGGAGCACAAAGAAAACGGCATGTCCTATCTTTTCAACTTTACCTCCGTTTTCATCCATTAAATTGATAGTCAGTAAAACCTCTTGGATATACCGTCTCTCCTGAATGTCTCCCAGCTCAGATTTGAAGCTGTAGTCAAGACTAATGTAGTTTTTCTCTGGCATTTTCTAGTATCTTATTTACTATTGGGCTTTTTATAAATCTTCTTCATCATCAACTCTTTCACCCGGTCACCAAATACCTTAATCCTTCAATTTTTCAATTATCTCCTTGATTTGATCCTTGCGTCAAATGAGTTTATCAATGACCTTCTGATCTAATTCAAATTTAATGATATCAATCTTGACGCTCACATAAGATCAAAACTTGTTATAATTAACTTCTGCATAAATGAAGCTATGAAACTCTTGCCAACATTAATACAAATCTCTATTTCTCATTCCTAAATTACCGATTTCTTTATCAATTGATATTATATCAGCTTTTAAAATCAAATAGATGTAGGGTCCATAATTTTCTATCAAAGCTATATTTAAAAGTAAAGATCAGTATAGCGCTTCAGGATTTACTAACTTTTCGAATTGAACATTACTCAGTATAGAAATTATCGCCGAATATATTCTCGAAAAATATATGATACAGGATCTTCCTCTGTATTAATATGATCATCCGGTTCAACAGATATTAACCCATCTTTTCCATTATTTGCTACATTATAAACTGAAGATACTTGATAGGAAAGTTTTGAGTTGGGCAACGTAAAATTAGCCAAAGCAAAACCATTGAATGAATATAAATTACCTGTTGGTTTTCCAATTACCTTTCCCATATTGTAAAACTTAAACATTTCAGCAAAGATGGACCCTGCCGAAAAGGTATTATGGTCTATAATCAAATATACATTTCCAATGAATTTTTCTTTAAACGGAAGCGGATTTATCATTTCATAATTGACTTCTACCATTTCATTAGGTTTTGCACCATAAAAAATACTAGAATATTCATTCACTAAATAAATTGGTTTAAACCATCGGATGCTTTTAGGCACAAACTTTCTGTCAAATGCTTCTTTAAACTCAGGGGTTATTTTCCAATATGCTTTTGATAATTTTCTAAATGGTTCCTTGGCAAAATACTTTGCTAAATGTTCCCCATAGCTATCTGCCCCTCCATCATGCCCCCTGAAATCTAAAATCAATTCTGAGGAATTTATGTCTTTTAATGATTGAAAAGAGCGTTTATAGAAATCTTGATATTCTTTTTCATTTCCATTAAAATCTGAAATTTTAATATACCCAACCTTCTCTTCTAATACTTTGAAAGTGTAAGATTCAGAATTTGTCTTTTTGTAACTTTTTCTGTCTTCCCATAGAACTCCAGCTACCATTATTGAATCTATACTTGAGTCTTCATTCTTTTTAAATTGAACTTGATACTCAGTCTCCCATTCGTAAGTTTTCCATAAGTAAAACCCAAAATCATCTGAGATTTCTAGGACTTTTAAAGGTTGCGTTTCTTTTGATGCATGCTTTAGTAAGTCTGAAATTAATTCCTCAGAAGTTTTTCCATTTATTTTGATTATTTCAGTGCCAGGAGGTAACGTACTTGACATGCTATCATCACCAGAAATAATGATCTGGTTATTTGATATTTTAGCTGGAAAGGGGAAAAACTTTTTCCCCTTTTTGACATAATCAGTAAGAATATAGGAATCATGAGCATTAGAGTGAGCATCATTATATTCTATAATTAACTGATCAATAATTCTCCAAAAGTTTATAATACTTAAACTATCAGGAAGCTCTTTTTTTATAGCATCTCTTCTTGAAAAAAAATGTATCCTATCAGAAAATCTGTATGGATTAGGGTGAATCCTTTCAAAAGTAAAAGTTAAGCTGTCAATGTCATTAGACATTTCTACTTTTGAAATATAGCTATCTATATTAACCAAATTGATTGATTCATCAATTATTGGATCAGATAATGAAGCAAAGTAGGAGATAGCGATCATTAGTGATGCAATTAAAAACCAACTAGCCCTTTTTCTAATCATAATTAAACTGAATCAGTTTACATCTAAGCTTTAATATTAATTCATTCCCAATCCTTCAAGAATTTCATCAACCAATAACCAACCCACCCTAATCCCTCGGGGTTCGATCAACCAGTAACTAATCCCTCATCCCAAATTCCATTTTTTTCCGTCAATATGATAGGCTTTGAGTCTGTTACTACGATAGTATGTTCGTGTTGTGTCATATGGCCACCTTTATTTCCAACCATAGTCCAATTGTCATTCAAGGTTATCGCGTAGTTTGAATGTGTAGATATAAATGTTTCTATTGCTATTACTGAATTTTTCTTGAAACGAGTCCTATTATGTTTATCCCTGTAGTTGGCAATTTCTGAAGGTTCTTCGTGTAAACTTCTTCCAATACCATGTCCTGTTAAATTCTTGACTACCTTAAAGCCACGCTTTTTTGCCTCAGTTTCTATAAGTTGTCCAATGTCTGCAATCCTGATACCCCCTTTGATGTTTAAAATTGCTTTTTTTAAAACTTCTTTTGAAGCATCCACCAGTGTTTGATATCCAAATTTGTCCTCTCCAAGCACAAAAGAAGCCCCATTGTCAGACCAAAAACCATGGAGCTCTGCCGAAACATCAATATTTATCAGCTGTCCTTCTTTTAAAATTTTGTTTGGCGATGGTATTCCATGACAAAATTCTTGATCAATACTGATGCAGGTCCAACCAGGGAATTGATATGTTTTATTGGGTGCTGAATTTGCTCCGAAATCATTTAATATTTCTCCTCCAAAGTCATCTAGTTGTTTGGTAGACATACCAGGCTTTGCATAATTCTTCATTTCTTTTAAAGTATATGCAACGACTTCGCTAACTTGCTGCATTCCAATTAATTCTGATTCTTTTGTTATTGACATAATATTTTCTTTTGTCTTTTTAATCTGACCCATAGTAGGCTAAAGCATGGAGACGGCTGGCCTGTTTACTTCCATACAGTCCATCCCTTCTGGAGGTAGACAGCCGTTCTCTTCCAACCTATTCCTTACTTTTTAATGAAACTCAATTTTCGATTTTCTCAGAACCGCCCATCTGTCTTCTGACAAAGGAAGGCTGTATTCCAAGATGATATGTGTGCCTTTAATGGTTAATATAGTTTATTTAAATAAACGTTCCAAGGAATGAAATGGCTTTGCTGACGGATAAAGGCATCGCTTAAACTTGGAGACAATCCTGATTTTCCAAACTGAAATGATCACTTCGTTTTGTTTCCATCAATTAGCTTTAATAAATAAAATGTATTCCAATCTTCCTCCCCAAGAAGTCTTTGGTTTTTTTGGATAATAATTTGTCCTTCTTTGTTTACAATAGGGGTTGAAATTGTACCTGATGGCAATTCTATATCGTCTTGGAGCAATTGGTAATCCGAATCAAAAACTGCGGCATATTTTGGAAAGGATTCAAGGAAATCCATCCACTCAACTTGATTTTCCCTGTCGTAATTCTTCACGATTTTTTCAGTAGCTCCCTTTTTGTAAATAAGAATGATTTTGTCTTTAATCACATAAAGTTGTTCTATCATAGATGGGACGACCATTTCTAGTTTGAGAAATAATTCAGGGGAGTTTTGAAAACTTGCTTTTGGAAAAGGAATTTGATCTTTCACATTCAGACTGGCACTTTCTTTGAAAATAAGGTCTTCACCTTGTTCTTCATAAATATAAAACTTCATTTCAGCCATTAGGAATAAATACCAATGTTTGCCTTTTTTTATGATTTTAGGATGATATAAGAAATGAAAATCGCCGTCTTTGTAGATTGAAGTTTCAGGGATTTCCATTTTCAACTCTACTTCTTTTGTAATAGGATCTATGACCTCCAGCAATGATTCATTGTAATATTTTTGATAGAATTTCTCTTGGTCTTCCCAATCTTTCAGATCTCTTTCAGGGCGGTAATAAGCTGTTTTATTTCCCAATTTAAAAGCTGGTCTATTGTAAGGATGCATATAAATATAATCCTCAGGTATGGGGATGTTATTGATTATCTCACTGTCATTTGAAAACTGAATCAATCCCCTATGTAAGTCCATTATTGTAAATTTCCCTTCAAAAAAACCTGCTGAGTAGAGCATGTTTATTGCATTTGGCCCGTTTGTTTTGAGCTCAATGTCAGAAGTGATGTTACCGGTATTGTCAAAAATGATATAGCTTGAATGCCCTTCTTTTTTAGCCAAGAACATTCCGTCTTCAATATCAATTAATGTCAATTCTTCCAGCAGATTGACTCTGATTGAGTCAGTAATTTCAAATTTGTAATTTATTGAAATGGATTGCTCAGCGTTTTTATCTTTGACGCAACCAATCAACGCTATAGCAAGAATTAGGGATATGAAATTTTTCATATCCAAATGTAATGGAAATGAAGGCTTTAGGGTTGTTAAGTTATGTTAGAGAGAAATGCATAACTCTTAATTTATCTAAAAGGATAAATCTTGAAAGAGAAGATATTCAATCTAGGTGATCATTAATGGTAGATGGTCTGATTGAAGTGGATGATTGGTAATTAAAGGGTATTTACCCAATCGCAGATTGGTAAAAAATTTGGGTGAAGTTGCTTCAGGAAACTGTACGGAATTCAACTAGCCACCACCAAAAGATCATTCTACTCTCAGAGGAGGAGACAAGTTAAAAACTGATTTCTACCTATGTTTAAAATAAGCAAATTAAAGCGCATAAATGGAAAACCCTGGGGAGGAAAGTACTTTTGCCGTAACCATAACCTTAAGAGCATCGCTTTCCAGGACGGGGGGTCGATAGGCGATGCGTTACAAAGAGAAAGGATGCCCCTATGAGGCATCCCTGTTCAAAAAAATATAACCACCCACTAAACTTACCTCGCAAACACGCCCAAAATCAGATAGGTCGTCAAATCGGTTGTACTGATGTCCTGAGTTGGGTCATGGACCACAAGGAAACCTTCGTAATTATTCACTATCTGCTCATATGACAGTGTGGCTTGATGCTCTACTACTGCCGAGTTTCCCTGTGCAGTGACCATTGCCGACAACACATTGCCGTTAGGCGATTCATTATAGGGCGTACCGTTGGGGGTGTTGGCAGGATTCGCTGCATCATGGGCATGTATCATATACATCTGACCCGACAGGGTGTTGTTAAGTGTTACTGTGATTTTTGCCATGCCATTAGGTTGCTCTTCTACCAGCATCCTAGCAGTCAAATTTCTGGGATGCTCACCAACATAGGCCGTAGCTGCCCCAACCAGTTGTCCTTCATTGAAACTATACTCAAAGGTTTCCATTCTTAGCATGGGTTGTTGATCATCAGATTCGTTACAGGAGATCAGAAGTACCATCATGCACAATAAAGCAGACAAAGAAAGTTTTAAATTTTTCATAATGTTTTTTTTTTATTAATTCCTTGACGGGATATACGACCTCGTCTGCCAAACTGGATCTTCTGGATCGGAAGATTTTTTAATTTTTTTTGAAAAAATCACAATTGCCAGGGAATCAAGGGATAATTGAGTTTTTAAAAGTTGAGCAGGATTTAAACTTAAGGCCAATAGAGGGTTCTAACAGTAACCTGGCTTACAAAGGACAATTATTGGGTGAGATTCTATTTTAGCATTCCCAGGAGTGAAACCTTCAGTCTTTATTTCTTGTGAACCTTAAACCATCAATTCCAAATTTCTGGTAAATGGTAAGGTACCTTTTAACCAAGGAGTGATGAGTCTTATCTTCAAGCGATATGCGGAATATGGAATGTCTGCCAATAAAAACTTTCGAAACCCGACACCATCGAATGTCAGAATCCTGTTTCTTGTTTTTGGGCATAAAAAATCCCCCATGAAGTGAGATATTTCATGGGGGCAGTTCACAAACCAAACATGTGACGACAAAAAATGTTCAAAAAGCTAAGACACTAACCTCCCATCCAAGACAATAGGTTGGCTAAATTGGCCAAACCTGCCCGCCATTGTACTATGGGTATCTACCTGCCTATATGAAAAAGCCTATTGACATTGAAGCCCAAGCGGAATTTTTCCCCTACGCGACCATTGCCACCTGCAAGCAGGTACTGTTCGGTCAAGGCAGGGCTTGTCACAAAATACATTTGGAAGACATGACCTCCTGCTTCCACATCTATACCTACCCCTACATTGTTGGCCAGGCTGTTGTTGAGATTAGGGATCCATTGCCCTGTAAGAGAGGTCTTGCCGGTAATTTTATACTTACCGCTCACTCCTAGAGCCAAATAGGTTTGCTGAGTCCCTTCAATCTGGAAAACAGGCAGTGGGTTGTCAAAATAAACCAGCATGGGACTCAACTGAAGGCTGAGTTTTTCTGAAAATTTCCTCGCGACCATTACCTGCGCAACATAGGAAAGCCTTTCTTGGAGCTGAACACCTGGATCTGGCAGGAAATCATAATCGGAAGTATTAAGGCCCAGCCCAGCCATTAGGGAGAGGGAGAAGGGCTTGCGGTTGTTTTGTGTTTGCTTCAGTAGATGGTGGCGGAAGTACAGATTGTAAAACTTGTCCATGCTTTGCCTGGAGAGTCCCAGGGAAAACCTATCTGTCAACCCATACTCAAAGTTCAACAGAATATTCGCACCGTTGTCCAATCCCCATAAGTTTCTGGGACCGTTATCCACTGTGCCAAAGGTATGCATAATGGCAAAATGTAGGGTGTTCTTTTCCAGTGACTCCACGGTAACCAAATTGATGTGGCGGGGAGCGTGGAAAATCAGCTCCTCCTCAATATCCTCTTCCACTAGTTTCCTTTCCAGTTGCGCATAAAGCGTCTTCACGCAACTCAACATCATCGCCAATAGCAGCAAAGTATATCTAATTGTCTTCATTTTTTAAGATTGCTTTAATTTTCACCTCTTGTACTTCGGAAAGCTCATAAAAAAGCACTCCCGGCACATCAATTCCATAGTCACTAAGCTTGAGGACAAATTCCGCCTCCAGCATCAATTCCTTTCCGTCTTCGGATAATTGTACCTTACCCGGCACCTTGATGGCTCTTTTGCGTCCATGGATTTTAAAATCCCCCATGGCCTGCACAGCTTGCCCATTCTTCAGGTTAGGCAGATCCTGTTGGCTAAGCCTGCCTGTAAATTCAGCAAAGGGGTACTTCTTGGTTTCCAGGTAATTTTCCCGCATATGTCTATCCCGCAACTTGATTCCTGTTGTAAGGGTGTTGAGATCCACATAAAAATCAAGTGCATTGTCATTCAAATCGACCATTCCATGCAAGTGGTTAGAGGAACCGACAAATTCATTTAAAGACGCCTTGGAATGGAATTCCACAGCCCCATTTTTGGTCAAGAATCGCTGTGCATTGGCTTGTGGAGGATGGATGACGAATAGGCCAAGCACCAACAGCCAAACCGTAAGTTTACCTGGTGACGATGAGTACATTGTCTTCTAGTTTTGTGTTAAAAGAGAACAGGGGGCGGGTTGCAGGGCCATTGACTACATTCCCTTGAAGGTCAAACCTTGACCCATGACAGGAGCAGATAAACTGGTTTTGGTTCAAAGACCAGTTTCTGTCACATCCGGTATGCGTACATACAGAGGTAAGGGCGCTGAAGCTGTTGCCATCCACATTGACCACCAACATCTTAGCCTCAACCACCAGGATCCATCCCCCTGCATTTCTCAATTGGTTTTGTCTCTCCAAATCAATGGCTACCTGTCCTGCGGTTACATTAATTCCGTTTCCCTGATTTTGATCCTGGTCGGGATCCATATCCTCATTGCTGCTACAGGCCGCAAAAAACGACATGCCAAAACTAGACATCACCGCCATGGCCCCCATTTTCTGAAGAAATGCCCTTCTTCCCTTTGGCAGCACTCCTGCCTTCATTATTCCTTGGTCTTTCATAACTTTAGATTTTGAAGTACATACGCAGTAGACCTTCCGTTTGGATTTTGAGCACAAAAAAAAAGCTACCAATGGTAGCTTGAGTGAAAATTGAAAGGATAATTGGATGCGGTTGTTTAGGTTACCTCTCCCAAAGCCACGAGCTTTTCAAGAGTTGGGGTAAGGCTGCCCCCTTTAGGTTCAATAGTGATGGCAAAGGCGCCAGCTGCGGCTACTTGGTCCATCTTCTGCAGCACGTTTTTTTCCTGTGGGTTGATCAGTCCTATTCCTATTGGTCCATTCTCTCCAATTGCCCAGAGTTGATAGTCTTGGTCAGCTCCCAATAGGGCTAGGTTTTGAACCGCCACGTACACCAAAGCTTCGTTGGCGTTCCAGAAAACATTCAACTTGGCATCTTCCTGGATTTCAAAAGCAGTGCCCGATAAAGAAACCATGTCAAAATCTCCAGCCAGCACTTCTTCCACCTGCTCAAATCTGGCCTGTTTGATATCCAGCTCCTCAGCTAAAACCGATCGCTCCAACATCAAAGCCATATAATTCTCTTGTGACTTATAGTACCTTGCCGCGAAATAGATGGCAGCTGCCGAAGCCAACAATGCCACAAAGGATGCTGCCACCGCCCAAATTTTCCAAGTGTTGCCGATATTTCGTTCGATACCGCTACCCATATCGGTCGTTCTTACCTTTTCTGCTATTGGTAGCGCGGGACTTATTGGCTGCTCGGCTCCATAGAGCGTCTCCATGATCCGGCTTTTTACCCCTTCAGAAGGGTTTATTCCTGATTGTTGGTCAAAGGCGAACATGGTTTTTTCCAGTTCCTCGAGCTCATTTTGGATGGCAGGATAACGGGCGGCCATTTCCATGACTTCCTGCTTCTCCCTCTCATTGAGCTCTCCCAACAAGAACAGCTCTAATATTCCTGACGATATGTATGCTTGAATATCCACTAAATTTTCTCTAATTTATTTTTTAATGCAGCAAGTGAAGCACGAAGACGGGATTTGACCGTACCCAGGGGTATCCCAAATTCCTCTGAGACTTCCGAATGGGTGTATCCCTTGAAATAGATGTACTTGATAATAAACCTTTGGTCCTCACTGAGGTTGTTCAACAGTTCCTTTACACCTATTCCTTCCACATAATCGGCTGTTCCTGCCTGATCTTCATAGGCATTTACGTAATCTTCTAGTGGATTGGTCTTTTTGGAGTTGGAAAATTCTTTTGAACGGGTCTTATCTATGGCTGCATTTCTGCAGATATTGGACATCCAGGTATAAATCCTGCCCTTTTCCACTTGATAACCATCAATCTTGCGGATTATCTTGACAAAGGCATCATGAAAAACCTCCTCTGCTATATCTCTGTCTGGAATGATCCTAAGGATTACCCCCAAAAGTGCCCGGGAATATTTTTCGTAAACATATTCTACCGTTGCCCTGTCATTGGCCCTTAGCCCTGAAACGATCTGGTCCTCTTGCAAGTATTTCTAATTGATGTATAAAATGGCTCAAAGTCAAAAGTAACACCTTGGGTTCAAAGTAACAACTGAAAAAAAAGCCATTACCTGAAAAGAATTTTATTGATATCTCAATGGGAGTATTCGTCAAGTATTTTGTTTTGGTCGGGATACAGTTTTTGCAAGGTCATCTCAACGCTAAGCCAATTGTTTTTTTTATTAAGTCATATGGTTTCATTTTCCCTTGTTGTAAGTTCTCAAATTTTAAAAAATATTTTTCTGTTCTTCGGAAATTTTTCAGAGTTCATACTTCGAAAGAAAACTGCGTATCACAGCCCGTCACCTGAGCTACCCACAGAAAGATTCCCACTTTCACTCCGAGAGCTCTCAAACTGAACTTTACCAAAATTTTTCATCCTGCGGTCCGTCATGACGACTGCGGCGGCGATCACCCAAAAAACTGCGGCCACCGACATGCTGTAAATAAAGACCTGCCAGCCAGACATCTTTTCAGGAGAGAAAGCGATGGAACAGGCAGTCAGGCTAAAATGCATTACCACCATCAAAAAGAGACTTCCGGTTCGCTCATAAGCCCATACCATAATTATCCTGAACGGAGGTAGCTGGCCGATCATGAAGCTGAGGCCTGAAAGGACCGCATAAAGGGCTGTGGGGATCTCACCCGAGTAGGTTTTTATTGCCCAGATGTCATTGGCCATGATGTGCCATGTGCCCCAGATAATTCCGACGATAAGCCCGACCTTAAGGGGACTGTATCTCTTCCTCATTTCTGGTATGACAAATCCGAACCAGCCCACTTCTTCAAGAATGCCTACCATAATACCTGAGATGATTCCCATGAGAATCAGGGTAGAGCCATCTGGAACAGTCAAAAAGCCGGGCAAATAAACCGGCGAGAATAAAGACAAAACAAAGTGAGATCCTACGAAAACCAATGGCGCGAGAAATAGCGCAATGGCATACCATACTAGATTGACCCGCCACCTGATCATGCGAAACCATAGGTTGAGATAGCCGTTCCGGCCATGGACCAGGCCGACCATCATCAGCCCTGTGAGACACGGACCGAGTAGGAATGTCATGATTGCCAGCGGAAGCTGTGCCTGGGCTTCGGCTACCGTGTTTGGCATTCCGTTGATTGACATCATAATAATAATTGCGCCCCACGATATCAGGAAAGTAAAGATGAAGTAGGACAGGACAGGGTTCTTTTTTATCCAGTTCATGATATATTTTTTAAACCCAAAGAATTAAAACTATTTGTATGTATCCATCCCAAGATAGACCAACGTTTTCTGCCAGCATTGCCTCCTCTTTGGAGAATATACCCTGGAACCGAAATATCATCCTATACAGATCACCACACCCAGGCAGAGTAATCAGCATTATCTTGTCTCCTCTTCCAATCAGTTTTTTTTAGCAATTTCATATTTATTCTTCCTTTGATTTATGGTGAATAAGGAAGATCGCGGCAACGACAATCCAAACTGCCGCCGCGGCCGCAAGGTTATAGACGACAAGCGAACTTCCTGTTGCTGTCGGAGCAAGGATAAAGAGGGTGCTGGCAGTAAGGCTTGCGTGCATCAGCATCGTTGTGAGCAGACTGCCACCGGTACAGTTATAGATCCACACCATGAGGATTCTCCATGCTGTGAGATTTACTACCGCCGTAATGAGGTCTATAACCAGAAAAGGAGAAAGTCCCAGAGGACCACTTATCAAGATCTTCACTGGGAAATGCCATACACCATGGAGTGTTCCGATAATCAATCCAGTCTTGAAGGTGCTAAAGCGTTTTAACAAAACATGCACAGCAAATCCGGTCCAGCCTAATTCTTCCATTAATCCGCCAAATAGAACTCCAGTTACAATGCCAGTCAATATTGCGGAGACCTTGTCAGCGGATGTGACAATACCGGGCAGAAAAACCGGGGAATAAAGCGAAAAAATGAATAGTAAGGGTGTAACAATGATTGGCGCGGTCAGTAGCGCAATTGCATACCATTTAAGGCTTATTCGCCACTTAAACAAGCGATCGCGGAGATCACGTAATCCTTTCCGGCCGCCAATTATTGCAGTCATCAGTAATCCTGCTATTGCTGGTCCCAAGAAATAGGGAACAACAACAGCGGTCCATAGAGCTTGAAACTGCTCCTTGGTTGATGGCATTTCGTAAGGATATCCCAAAATGAAAACGCCTCCCCATGAGATAAGGAAAGTTATTGCGAAGTAGCATAAGACTGGTGTCTTTTTTAGCAGATTCATGATTTCCTCTTTTACAAACTAAATCTTCGCACAAGTTTCAGTCACTCATTAAGCTTCTTGCAAATAAAAATAACACATAATTGGAGTCAATCCTTTATGCTACAATCATTTAATTCTCTTATTTCATATTTTTCTTATGCCCTCAAGGGGCGGGGCAATTACATATAACGTCAGGCTCCCGATTTGCGGGAGTAGCAGTGAAATAAGTCTCTTCTGGTTTTGGTTCAAACCTTTTACTACTTGTCCCGCTTAGCAGGAGTTTCTCTAAAAACAGTAAAATTAGTTGTAATTGTTTCTGAGTTCCAACATGTTTTTAGGAACCATTTTCAAGGATTAAATCATTTTAATTTCGTTAACCTTGATTAATTAATGTTAATAAGCTCATTGATTTTTTTGTTGAAGGGGGGCAGCATCCGCCGGAATGTCAGTCGAATCCAGCGATTCAGGTTACATTCTGATATTAAAAACATTCTGTTTCTAAGAGGTCAGCAAGCTCCGGAATATCCACTACACGAATGACGCATTGAAAATTTGCTTTTTTTTGAATTTTCTGACCCTTTTCAGGATTTTCACTAAGTGAGTGGATTTTAGCGTGTTAAATTTTCAAATAGCTGAAAAACAGTGATTTATGTATTGAAAATGCTGGTTTTTGGGTAAAAAAAAACCTTCAATTTTGTCAAAATTGAAGGTTTTACATGCATTTTCGCAGAGGAGGAGGGATTCGAACCCCCGGTACCTCTCGGTACAACGGTTTTCAAGACCGCCGCGATCGACCACTCTGCCACTCCTCTAATTGTCGCTAATTTAACTTTGCCGTTAAATAGTCTCCGTTATTACGGAATGCAAATGTAGGTCTTATGTTTGAATTTGCAAACCCCAATCCACCAAAAATGTGTAGTACGGAGTCTAATGCATTGATTTTCTGATTTTTTATTTTTTTGACCCTTAGTTAAATTAATTCGTATGGATCTGTTTCTCTATATTTTCCCCAATTTCTTTTGCATCATAAGCCTGTCTTGATTACCTTTTTCCTCCATTTTCCTTTATTCCATTTGATGCTGACTTTCAGATTGATTTATATCATCCTCTTCTGGATATTATCATACCCGATTTCTACTTTTGAGAGTGGGTCAGTTGATTCGGGCGATCAATCCAAGAACCCCAACCCCCGTATTGCCGTCTCATTTGATGATGGTAGCACGATCAATATGCCTGGTTATTCCTGGAAAGAATGGCATTCCAAAATCCTGAAACATTTGGAGAATCATCAGGTCAAGGGGATGCTTTTTGCTGTTGGCGGGCAGCTTAATCATGAGAAGGGGAGGTATGTACTCGAAACTTGGAAAGAAGCAGGGCATTATTTGGGTAACCATACCTATTCCCATCCCAATTTCAGCAGCGAAAACGTAAGCTTGGAAGATTACAAGTTGGATTTTTCAAAAAACAAAAGATTCCTCGATCAATATGATAATCTCCTTCCTTATTTCAGGTTCCCTTATCTCCGGGAGGGTGAGACAGAAGCCAAGCGGGATGGTTTCAGGCAATTTTTGGATGATGAGGGAGTTCAAACCGCCCATGTTACGGTAGATGGGGAAGATTGGTATATCAACAATAGGTTGGTTAACATGCTTAGGCAAAATCCAAACGCAGACCTGAAGGGGTTCAGAAACCTATATGTCCAACACCATGTAGACAGGGCAAGATTCAATGACAGCTTGGCTATGGTGCTGACAGGCAGAAAAATTGACCATGTTCTTTTGTTGCACCACAACTTGGCTGCGGGGCTTTTTCTGGGAGATTTATTGGAAGCGTTAAAAGTGGAAGGATGGGAGCTGGTCGATATAGATGTGGCCCTTCAGGATTCTATTTATTTGAATAGACCGCAAACCATCCCAGCAGGGGGCAATTTGCTTAGGGCTTTGTCCAAGGAAAAGGGGATATATGGCAAACTGTTTAGGTTTCCCTCTGAAAATGAAGGGTACTTGAAGAAGAAAATGGATAAACTGGGTCTTTAGATCCCACAATTAGGTCAGCAATGCTAAATAAATTTTGGGTTTACAAAAATAAATAAGTGTATGTAATCCAGAGGTTTATGGAAATAATAGATAAAGGGAAGTGTATTTAATGAAAAGTCTTAAAACCAAAAATGTCCGAAGTCAAAGACTGCGGACATTTCTAGACCAATTGCATAACATTAACCTTTAAAAAAAATACGCACACACAACACCATCCAACATCATAAAAGAAATTTTTACGTTTTTTCCCTTAGGACATCATCATGCGATGATGTCCTAGGAAAAGGGGGGGTAGATTAAGCTAAAACCTTTTTGTTTTCTTCACTTGTGGACTTCACATAAAAATAGATGAAGCCCACTTGAGGGATCAAAAACAACAATGCTTTGGTGGCCAATGAAGTTGCGGAAACATCTAATCCCATCAACTTTGTGCTGGCTAGTATAGCTACTACAGCCAAGAGAGCAAAAACATTTGCCACGATTAATTTTGTTTTGTTTGTCATATCGTCGTTAGTGTTAATAAAACTGTTTAAAGAACTTTTTTACCCTGAAATCAACAGAGTTTAACCTGCTAAACCCTGCTAATTTTTTACTAATATGATACATAAAATTTAATTTCCAAACTCTTGAAAATCAGTGTTAACTGTGTTTAAATTGGTGTTTTAGTCCTGTTTTAGGTATATGAACTAATTAATGTAAATCACCAAAAAGAATATGTATTTCACCCTAAAAAGTGTGGTGAAAAAAAAATGAAAAAAAATTGAAATTTTTTTTTCAGACGATTTGAATTAGGGGTTGAGCAGCGTTTTTTATTCATTTTTCTAATAATTCATTCCAAGAAAATAAATGCAAATTCCTGCTTAAGAAATGAATCTAGTTTCTTACTTTATCTTATGCCATAAAATCCATAAATTTTGAATTCAAAAATCAACAAAATCATGAAAATCTTATTTAATCAGCTGAAAGGATCTTTGGCTTTATTCATTTTATTTTCAATAACCAATTTCGCCCAGGCACAAAGTAATGCTTCTGATATTATTGGGACATGGAATATTACCATGGAGATGGGCAATGGTAAACAGGCCCCATCCTGGCTGGAAGTCAAGCAGTCCGGTATCAGGGTTTTGGTTGGTCATTTTGTTGGAGATGATGGCAGTGCTCGACCGATTTCTAAAGTACATTTTGACAATGGTAGAGTGTCCTTTACTATACCACCGCAGTGGCAGGATACAGATAAAGATCTTATGTTTGAAGGTCGGGTTGACGATGGTAAAATTTTCGGTTCCATTAGCCATCCAAATGGAGGTGAGTATTCTTTTGTAGGAGAGAGGGCGCCGAGTTTGGTAAGAGAAAAGACACCTGTATGGGGTAATGTAATTAATATTTTCAACGGAAAAGACCTAAAAGGCTGGCATACAGATAAACCAGAAAACCAATGGTTTGTCAACGAAGGGATCTTGAAAAGTCCAAAATCTGGAGCCAACCTGATCACTGATGCCAAATATGAGGATTTTAAGCTATTAGTTGAATTCAGGTATCCTGAGGGAAGCAACAGTGGGATCTTTTTAAGGGGCAGATATGAAGTTCAGATTCAGGATGATTATGGTAAAGCCCCGTCAAATGTACTTTTTGGCGGTATCTATGGGTTTTTAACTCCAAATGAAATGGCTGCAAAAAAGGCAGGTGAGTGGCAGACTTATGAAATCACCCTTGTAGGAAGGAGGTTGACAGTGGTGGCAAATGGAAAGACCATTATTTGCGATCAGATAATCCCGGGTATCACCGGAGGAGCCTTGGATAGCCATGAAGCTTTACCTGGCCCTATCATGCTGCAAGGAGACCATGGACCTGTTGAGTTTAGGAAAATACAATTGATCCCAGGAGACTATTGATATTTACTTTTGTTAGATTTCCTGATGGAAAACGTGACAGACTGATTCAGAGAAAGCTGAGGGATGTTTATTCTTCAGCTTTTCTTTTTTGGTCTTTTTGGAGCGAGTAGAGGTAAAGGTCTTCCACTTTTTTTCTGGCCCAGTCTGATTTTCTTAAAAATTTCAAACTGGAATTAATAGATGGGTCATGGGTGAAGCATCGTATACTGATTTTTTCACCGAGCTTTTTCCATCCGTATTTTTCAACAAGATAATCCAAAATGTCGACTAGGCGAATTCCATGGAGAGGATTGTTAGGTTGGCTGTTTTTCTTGTCCAAAGGCTCATTCATAAGATCGTCTCATTTTGGAAATTAAATCATTCAGCCTTTAGGCTTATGCAATATTAAACTTTTGAATTATCCTAAATGGCTTTTTTCGGTAATTTTTCCTTCCGCCAAGACCAAAATCTGATTAGTGCCCTCAAAATTAACCGCTTCTAGATTGACGTTTTTGTCTGCATCTACAGTTCCCAAATAGATCATATCATGTGCGGCTAAAATTTTCCTGACATGGTTTACATCCTTTAGAACTTCAGTCCTGATATGCTTGCCCACATCTAAAAGGTGGAATTCTGCCCCTTCGGTAAAGGCTAGTTCAGTAAAGACTCTTTCAAGGTTTTTCTGGAAAGCCAATTGGGCAATATATCGGGCAGAAAGTTTATGGGAGAGTACCGTATTGCTTTTGAGGATATTGGTATTCAGTAATTGCTCTGTGACAGGATCTCCAAGGATGGTGACAATTTTATTTAAAAATTCAGGATTATGCTTGTTGGAAGAAACCAGCATCATCGTCAGTCTAAAACCAAGTTCATCATCCAGGTTGATGATAATATTGTCAAATTCTCCTTGATGTAATTTGTTCAGGAATTTATCTGTGAAATACCCTTCTGGATTGTCAAAGATGACCTGCGACTCCTGCATTGCTGCCAAGCTTTTCCCATCCATAAAATCTTCGATGTTTTCCATTGTCCATGCATTGCCGATGACACAGATTTTCTTACTGACTTCTTCTGTTGGCGGTATGACAGGGATATGGGTGTTCAGATTTAAAGGTTCTTTTGGTGGTGAATATTTGAGGTGTTTCACATTTGGGGTAAGGAAAATCAGCCAATCTCCCTTTTTGAATTCTTTGTGAAAGGGACAGAGATTGATTTCAAATTTACCTTCATGATCAGAAGCGGAGAATCCAATTAATGTTCCCCCCTTAAAACTGAAAAGAAGATGATTGAAATCTTTATTTTCAAAATTGACTGTCCCAAACTGCCTTGGGTTCACAAAATGGATAGTAGATCCATCAAATGCCATAACCTCAAAAAATACTTTATAATACACCACATCCACTTTTGCTCTTGCCAGGATACTGCCAATAACATCTCCGGGAGTGATGACAGAAAAGAGGTGTCCAGCTTTATTTTTGGTGATTTCCAGAGCTATTTTTCTTACATCTGTTTTTTTGGACAGTTCTATCGAGCATTTTACCGGATTTCCAGCTTCCTGCTTGCTAGTCAGATGGGAGAAGAATCCATGGTTATTGGTAAGGGTAGTCAGTATTTTTAAATTAAAATTATCTGCAGAGAAGGTGTCAGCCAAGTGATCCGGCTGAAGTATTACCAAGGCCATAGCATGCTGTACAGAGAGTCTGTCAAATGTCTGAAAAAAGAGGACATCACCTTGCCGAATAAATACTTCAAGGTTTTTCCATCTGTCTTTGTCAAATTGGTTTCTGAAAAATGTCACTGTTTCTGCTTCAGGAAAAAGCAGAACCACATCTTCTAAAATGCCTTTTTCCTTTGCCCTAAGGTTTACCTGATCCAAGATCAAGGGTAATTTGATATTGAAATTGACAAAAAGAATATGGCCTTTCTTTCTGTACGGAAGGGATCCGCTTTTGATGTTTTCAATTAAGGTGACCAATGCAGCAGAAAGCACTGAAATGATGAAGGAAAACAAAACCAGCCCCATCAAAACCTGGATCAGCCCTACAAACAACTGTAATGGACCTGAAGTATTAGCATAGTTCGCTGGATCAGCAAACAGTTTGTAGCTGGTGGGTAGGTCTCCCAAAAAAGGGGAAAGACCAATGATCAGAATCGCGCTTACAAAAAATATAGCAACCAATTGTACCCAAATAGGGGACAAGGCAAACCTTTCGGGTGTCAGGATACGGCTAAGGTTCCGTCTGTAAAATTTAAATTTATCTAGTAAAGACAAGTAGTGTAGGGTTTAGAATTTTCCTTAAAATGGCTTTCAGACAGATTTACCTATTGAAAGCTAATTTTTTGCTTTCTAACTTTATTTCATTCTCATCAGCAAGTCTCTGAATTTCGGATAGTACATGTTGACAATTTTATCTCTGTCTTCATCGGAAATTTTGGTGATTCCAGTGGTATTCAGAGTTGCTTGCTCAGAAGTTTTGATGCCTGGAATGACAGTGGATACCCCTTCGAAACTCAAGATAAAACTCATGGCCAGGGAAGTTTTGCTGATCTGGTACTTATCAGCCAATATCCAGACTTCTTCCAACAGGTCCAGAGATTCTTCCAGTATGTCAGGCGGTAATCGGAAGACTCTGTGATCATCTTCAGAGAAGCGGGTTGACTTGGTGAATTTTCCTGTGAGCAGTCCAAATTGCAGTGGCATCCTCGCAATGATACCATATCCTGACTCTTGGGCATTTTGGATGATTTCCAAAGCTTCCTGATTGATAATGTTCAGGACGACCTGTAGTCCATCCCCGATTTTCTTTTCAAAAAGATATTGAGCCTCCGGATGTGGATTGAAGGTGTTCAAAGAGACCCCCCAATACCTGATTTTACCTTTCTGCTTCAACAGCTCCAAAGCTTCTATGCACTCTCCATTTTCAAAATCTTCGACTTTTGCGGTATGCAGTTGATAAAAATCAATGCTGTCTCTCTTTAACCTTCTAAGGCTTTCTTCGCATGAGTCGATGATATGAGCTTTTGAATAATCTGTAAATATTTTTCCGTCACTGGAAAGCCTGTGACCTACTTTTGTGGCAATTAATATATCTGGGCGGTTTCCAAAGACCTCACCGATTAATTCTTCGGAATGTCCCAAACCATAAAAGTCCGCAGTGTCATAAAAGTTGATGCCTAAATCCAAAGAATGGTTTAAAGCCCTTTTTGAAGTACTGTCATCTACATCACCCCAGCCAATAGGGACATCCCCAGCCATGACAGGTCCACCTATTCCCCATGCTCCAAAACCTACTTCACTCACCAAAAGATCGGTATTTCCGAATTTTCTGTATTTCATTTTTTTCGTGAAGGTTTAGTTTATGATTGTTGTTCAGAGTATTCAGGAAGGTTCTTGAACATGAGGAGAATATTGCCGTTTTTGAGATGATGGTCAAAATAGCCATGATCGTCAAGATCCTTTTTGAATATCAAAGTCAGCATTTTGAACACCTTGACCTGATTAAGCTTGGACATGGGGCGTACACCTTCTAAAACCTCATTTCCTTCCAGCCAGTTTTCCCAATCAAAGGAAACAAGTAATCCAGATTCACTGATGAATTTTTTAAAATCGATATTGATATGATCAAAATCTATATATTTCTGCTTTGCCTCCTCAGTCAACTCAAATGGAATGGCTTTGCGAACTCTTTCAAATTCTTTTTCCATTTCCTTGATATAATAAGACAGTCCGAATATGGATTTTTTACCCATATCACCTTGAAGGAATTCTTCAAATTGCCCGAGCGGAGTAAAAACAGTTTTCATTTTTGCATAAAGGTTTAAAAAACTCGTATAAACAAATCTAAGGTTTTTTGTGAATCATTGATCTTTTTTCTTTTGAAATTCGGGCAACTACTGTCGGAAAAAATACATTAAATTTGAAAATGCAAAAACCACTGGTATCTATTGTTACGCCTTGTTTTAACCAAGCTGATTATCTGAGAGAAACGGTTGAGTCTGTCATGAAGTCTTCTTACAGACCTATTGAGATGATTATTGTCAATGATGGCTCTACCGATAATTCTCTGGAAATCGCACAGGAGTTGGCAAGAGAATTTAAAGAAATTAGAGTCATCGACCAACCCAACAGTGGCGTATCAGTAGCCAGAAATCATGGGATTACAAAAGCAGAGGGGGAAATCATTTTACCATTGGACGGGGATGATCTGATTTCACCTAACTATATAGAAGAGGCTGTAAACATTCTGTCCAAAAGACCTGAAGTGAAAGTCGTCTTTTGTGATGCGGTGAAATTTGATGAAGAAGGCCAGAAGAAATGGAAATTGAAAAGTTTCAGTTTGTCTAAATTGGCAAAAGACAACATGATTTTTTCGGCAGCTCTTTTTTGGAAAAAAGATGCCGTCGCAGTTGGTGGATTTTCGGAGGATATGGTCATGGGAAGGGAAGATTGGGAGTTTTGGATTAAAATGTTGAAGAATGGAGGGGAAGTTGTGAAGCTGTCTTTTATTGGGTTTTTCTACAGATTAACTTTAATGAGTAAGCGAAAAAAAACCCGAACAAGTAAAAATAAAAGGGCACGTATCGACTATCTCAACAAAAAACATGGTGATTTCTTTGAAAGAGAGCTTTCAGGTCCGTTACGTTTTCAAAGAACATGGTCGAAACCATACAACAAGATTCTTAGATTTCTTGGAAAACTTTGATATTGCATCATATCAATTAATTTCACCTTTCTGAAATTAGACTTAATCATATGGCTATAACTTCCTTTTGGAAAAATTTCTATAAAGATTTTAGAATCAATTTGAGTGCTGAGGAAAACTTGTTTTTCATGGCATTCTATAAATATTTGTACAAGCCTAAAAAAGGCTCGCTTTCAGAATTTTTATCTGATTACTCTCTTTCCAAAAAAGGAAACTTCACTGTGATCCAAATAGGTGCAAATGATGGGATTACCAATGACCCTATTCATAAATTCATCAAAAGAGACCGATGGAAAGGAGTTTTGCTGGAACCGCAGCCAGATGTTTTCAACCAATACCTCAAAAAGATTTACCGGAAAAACGAAGACCTACATCCAATTTGTGCAGCTATAGGGCCAAAGGACGGATTTCAAAATCTTTACAAAATAGCTTTTAGCGATATGCGCTGGGCCACAGGATTGGCCTCATTTTCTAAAGAAAAGTTGGAAGAGGCATTTGAAAATGGGGTGGTCGAAAAGAACTGCCAGAAGTTTGGAATTGAGATTCCTCAAAAACCAGAAGAAAGAATTACCTATGAGCAGGTCGAGGTAATCAGCCCGCAGACCCTTTTGACAAAATATAAGATTCAATCAATTGATCTATTGCAGATTGATGCCGAAGGTTTTGATCTTGAAGTGATCAGGCTTTTTGATATTCCTACGACAAAACCAAAAGCCATTATTTTTGAAAATATCAATCATTCTCAAGATGAGCTTGATGAGTGTGAGCATATGCTGAAAAAGAATGGTTATACGCTGAGGAAGTTTGGAAGGGATACGCTTGCATTACTCCATCCTGATGAACAATTCAAGAATTTGTTCACTTGATTTTTTAATCCTTTGATTTTTGCGACATCTTCTGTCATTGGTTTTTTATTCCAAGTAAAAAATCCTTGATTTGTTTAAATTCTTTTTTGACCATGGAGCACAAACCTTTTATTATCTATAAATCTTCTGCAGGTTCAGGAAAAACCTACACCCTGACCATGGAATACCTGAAATTGGCCTTGCAACATCCCACGGCTTTCCGGGGTATTCTTGCGGTGACTTTTACCAATAAGGCAACGCAGGAGATGAAAGAGAGGATTCTCAAGGAATTGACAAGACTCAGGACTACGGTCAGGCATGATGAAAAAATGGATGCGGAAATCATGTCGGCATTAGGGGTGGATGAAGAAGGGTTGAAGCTCAGAGCAGCGCAATCGCTTACCAGCATTTTGCATGATTATGGTCGTTTTTCAGTCAGTACCATCGATAGTTTTTTTCAGAAAGTGGTTAGGGCATTTGCACGGGAGATTGACCTGAATGCCAAATTTGACGTGGAATTGGATCAGGATGGAGTGCTGGACAGGGTAGTTGATCGGGTAGTTGCCAAAGTGATGGAGGATGAGTTTTTGCACCGTTGGTTGGTGGATTATGCCATCGAGCAGATTCAAAACGGTAAATCTTGGGATATTCGGAGGAATATCAAGGAATTGGGCAGACAGATTTTTCAGGAAGACTTCAAAAAATATGCAGCTGAAATCAAGGAATTTTTGAAAGAAGAAGAGCATATCAAAGAACTCCAGACTTTTTCCAGGGAGCGGAAGGCAGAAATAATCCGAATTACAAGGCAAATGAAAGAAGAAGCCAATAGGATCCGGATTTCCAATGGCCTGGATTGGACGGATTTTTCAGGCAGTAGTACCTCATTTGCAAAAAAATTTGATAAGCTCGGAGATAGGTTAAATCCGATTCCTGAATTGACAGAAAAGCAGGCGCAGTTATCGGAATCAGAGGAAGGTTGGTATGCCAAAACCAGTAAAAATAAGGACGCGATCATAGCCGCTTATCATCAGGGTTTGGGGCAGATTTTGTCACAATTTGAACCTCTGATGCTCAAATGGAACACACTTGAAGCCATTTCGAAAAATATCTTTGTTTTTGGGATTTTCAGGAATCTTTTGGAAGAACTGACTTTGTTGAAGGACGAAGAGAATATTTTGCTCATATCTGATGCGAATGAGTTTCTGAAAGAAATAACCAGGGAAAATGATGCGCCTTTTATTTATGAAAAGGTAGGCAATCAATACCAACATTATCTGATTGATGAGTTTCAGGATACATCAGGCTTCCAATGGGCAAGTTTTAAGCCATTATTGGAGAATTCATTGGCGCAGGGGCAAACCAACCTTTTGGTGGGGGATGTCAAGCAATCCATCTACCGCTGGCGTGGAGGGGAAATGCGGCTGTTGTTGGAAGAAGTGGAAAGGCAAATCGGCGAGAAATCGATCAGGAATGAGAAGTTGGATACCAACTTCAGGAGCTTACCCAATATTATTGCTTTTAACAATGCCCTTTTTAAAAAATTACCTCAGGCATTTGAGGACTCAGTAAGCGAAGCTTATTTGGCAAAGGATGCGGGGATTATTTCTAGGGCTTATGAGGATGTCCAACAAAAAGTATCAGCAAGAAAGGCGACATCTCCCTTTCAGGGCAAAGTCAAAATCGAGTTTTTGGAAGAACTGAAAGATGAAGACGAAGGCAAATTTGATGAACAGGTACTCGCCAAGCTTCCCCAGATAGTGGCATTACTTCAAGATAGGGGTTATGAATTGAAAGACATTGCTTTTCTAGTCAGGACCAAAAAAGAGGGAGAATTAATAGCAGATACCTTAATGGCCTACAATGCAGTGCATCCCCAATCGGAATATCGCTTTGATGTTCTTTCAGATGAATCCATGTACCTGCATAAATCTGCTACGGTAAAAGCCTTAGTAGCTGGTTTGAAGTACCTGCACAGTCCAGATGAAAAAATACAGTTTAAAACCATGTGGTATTACCGCTCAGTCTTAAAGCAAGAGCCGGTTGACCATAGCCTCTTCGCCTTGGACCAGGTTCCAGAGCATTTAAAAGAAAGGGTGAAATCTTTTCTGGAAAAGGAAAATATCCTTCTTCAATTGCCATTGATGGAATTGTTGGAGGAGCTGATCGCTGAATTAGGGCTTGAGGAGCAAGGAATTGAAAAAGCTTATATCTCAGGTTTCAAAGAAGCGGTTTACGATTTTACTACCAACAACAGGGCTGATTTGGCAGGCTTTCTGGATTGGTGGGAAGAAAACCAAAACAAAAGGACTGTCAAAATCCCAGATGGCCATAATGCCATGCGGATTCTGACCATCCACAAATCCAAGGGATTGCAGTTTAAGGTGGTATTGATGCCTTTTTTGAAGTGGACGATATTCGATACCGGCAAAGGAAATGTGGTCTGGTCCCCATTTGAGGACAAAGAAAAACACTTTTCAGCCATTATTCCTTTGACGCTGAACAGCAACCTGGCAAAATCTGATTTCAACAGCACTTATGCAGAGGAAGCTGTAATGGCTTATTTGGATTCCTTGAATATGATTTATGTAGCGCTTACGAGAGCAGAGGAGGTATTTTGGGGTATGGTACCGTATAAGGCAGAGATCAAAAATCTGAATTATCTTCAGGCACATTTACAGTTGCTGCTCAGTTCCAGCATGGATACTTTAGGTGAACTCAGCCTTTCTGAAAATTTTGATCCAGAAAGCAAAGTTTTTGAATTGGGAGATTGGCACGACAAGCCAAAGGTACAATCAAAAGAAGGGTCAGCCCCTCATCTTCGCTGGGGCTATCAAAATTGGACGAATTTGCTTCAGATCCGAAAATATGCAGTTGATTTTTCCAAGGAGGGAATAGAGCAGCGAAAGAAAAGAAATTTTGGATTGCTCGTGCATGAAATCCTTGAAAAATCAGGGAGTCTGCAAGAAGCCAAGCTTCTATTGAAAAACCTGTATTTCGAAGGCAGGCTAACACAGGAGGAAAGTTCAGTGGTCGAAGAACAAATAGAAGCGCTTTTCAAACAGGAACTTTTTGCTTCTTGGTTTGATCCAAATAATACCCTGTTGACGGAGCAGGGAATCCTGCTACCTGGAGGTAAGCAAAAGCGACCGGATAAGATTATTCTGAAAGAGCATGAGGCATTGGTGGTAGATTTCAAAACAGGTGAGGAATATTCCAAATATGAAAAGCAGGTCAGGGGTTATATGAACTTGGTAAAAGGACTAAGTGGCAAAACTACAAAAGGCTATTTGTGCTACCTAGAAAGCGGGAAGATCCTTGAAATTTTAAATTAACCAATGAATGAGATCCAATTGATATGCATAGTTTTTTAAGAAATACAGCAGCACAGATTTTACAGGAATACCCGGATTTGCAAAAACTGGCTATTGTACTGCCCAACCGCCGTGCGGGTCTTTTCTTTACGCAGCATTTGGGGGCTTTGATCGAAAACCCCACTTGGATGCCCGAGGTAATGACCATAGAAGACATCTTTTACAAACACGCTGGACAGCGACCGGTCGATCAACTGAGCCTTATTTTTGAACTTTATAAAGTTTATCAATTGCTTCATCCTGATCCGGAGGCCTTTGATAGGTTTTATTTTTGGGGTGAGATGATTCTCAAGGATTTCAATGATGTGGACCAGTTTATGGCTGATGCCGACAAATTGTACCATTATCTTTCAGAAATCAAGGAATTGGAGTCAGACCTTGGTTTTCTGAGTGAAACTCAAATTGCACTGATTAAGGAATTTTGGAAATCTTTTGAACGTCAGGACAGAAGCCATCAGGAGAAATTCCTCAAGTTCTGGCAAATGCTAAGCCCACTGTATACAGGGTTTAAATCTGCACTAGAAGTATCAGGAATGGCCTATTCAGGAATGCTGTACCGTCAGGTAGCCGCATCATTGGACCAAATCCCGCAACCGGAAAAGCAATTTGTATTTATAGGTTTCAATGCTTTTACAGCGACTGAAGAACGCCTGATCAAGCATTACATTGCAGCGTTTGGAGCCAAGATTTTTTGGGATATAGACAGTTATTATTTGGAGGATAAGTATCAGGAAGCTGGTCTGTTCTTTAGAGAATATAGACAGGACAAGATTTTTGGTCCCACCTTTCCCAATGAACTGCCGCAGCAAATTCAGAACAATGATGCCAAGATTAAGGTGTATGCCACACCATTAAAGAGTAATCAGGCCAACTTGGTGGGAGCGATTCTTGAAAATGTCAAAGGAGCCGAAAAATGGGAGGAAACTGTTCTGATACTTCCGGACGAGCAGATGCTATTTCCTATCCTTCATACTTTGCCTGAGCAGATTGACAAGGTCAATGTCACGATGGGGTATCCGGTAAAAAATGCACCTGTGTATGCTTTTTTGGAAGCGGTATTGGAAATGCAGCGCTATGTAAAAATAGAAGAAGGAAAGGTACTTTTTTACCATCAGGCGGTTAAGAATCTGCTTTCATCCACCTATCTTAAATCTGTCAATCTCATATTTGTTCAGAAGCTTTTGGCCGAAATCCAAGAGCATAACATGATACATGTTCCACAAAGCAAACTGCATGCTGGGGGTAAGTTTTTTGAATTGATTTTCCAAGCATTGCGTGCCGATCAGCTCTTTCCTTATTTGACTACATTAATGGAAGAGCTGGCAGAAAGGCTGGATGAAGAGCCCTTGCAGCGGTCTTATTTGTTTCAGTGCTTTAAACAGCTGAACAGGCTTCGGGATATTTTTGAAAAGCAGGAAAAAGTAACCGTAGACCGAGAGTTTTTTATCCGCTTGTTCAGACAGGTTTTCCGTGAAGTCAAATTGCCCTTTGAAGGGGAACCGTTACAGGGATTGCAGATTATGGGGGTTTTGGAATCGAGGAACCTCGATTTTAAAAGGGTAATCATCTGTAATATGAATGAAGACAGTTTCCCTCCTTCAGCGGGTATGAATTCCATGATCCCATTTAATATTAGGAGGGCTTTTGGATTGCCTGTTCAGGAGCAGAACGATGCAATTTATGCCTATACTTTTTACCGTTTGCTGCACAGTGCGGAAGAGGTGCATATGATTTATACTACTGCTTCTGATCAAGGGAAGGCAGGTGAAAAGAGCCGCTATATCCAGCAAATGATGGTGGAAATGGGAATCAATAACAAGGAAGAGGTCATTTATGTGCCGGTAGACCTTCAAAGTCACGGGGAGATTACGATTACGAAAAATCAGGAAATATTCAATTTATTAGATAGATATAGGGTTAAAGAAGACGGTACTTCAATGAAGACCTTTTCACCTTCTGCATTGAGTTTGTACCTGGATTGCAGATTGAAGTTTTATCTCCGGTATCTTGCCGGAATTCAGGAAAAAGAGGAAGTCAAAGAAGAAGTGGATGCCTCTGTATTTGGGAACATTGCCCATTACAGTATGGAGTTTTTGTACAAAGGCTTTCAGGACAGAAAAAAGAGGGATTGGTTGTACAAGAATGATTTTGAGGATTTGAAAAAAAACTGGGTTTATCCGGCGATTGAAAAAGCCGTGAGGAAATTTTATCATCTGGAGGAAGAAGCAGACACCAAACTCAGTGGACAGATGGCCATTGTCAGAGATGTTTTGAAAAAGTATATTGTCAGGCTTTTGGAGATAGATGAGGATGCAGCACCATTTACGATTTTGTCTATGGAATTTGCCCATGAAGCTACATTTGAGATAGATACCACTACTGGTCCTATAAAGTTGGGTTTAAGAGGATTAATCGACAGGGTAGATCAACAAGGACAAATAGTAAGATTAATCGATTATAAATCAGGCGGTGATAAAAAGAATTTCTCTAATGTGGAGAGCCTTTTTGACAGGGAAAATAAGCAGCGGAACAAGGCTGCGATGCAGACCATGTTTTACGGTCTATTATATCAGTCCATGTTTCCATCCAATACCATGGCATTAAAGCCTGCACTTTTCAATTTCAAGGAAATATTCCAGGACGACTTCAATCCCTATTTGCAGGAAAAATCCGGAAGATCTTCCGCTATTGAAGTTAATGATTATCGGGATTATCAGAAGGGATATGAAAATGGCTTAAAGAATCTTTTAGAAGAAATGTACCATCCAGAAGTCCCTTTTGATCAGACCGATGATTTGGAAAAGTGTAAGTATTGTGCGTATAAGGAGATTTGTGGCAGGTAAAAAACTCCAAAATCCAAATTCCAAAATCCAAATTCCAAATTCCAAAATCCAAATTCCAAAATTCAAACTTCAAAATCCAAAGCCGAAATTCAAGTTTCAAAAACCAATTGTAAGAGATGATTTTTCCGGATAAATAAACGGATAAGATTCAACTCGGAATTGTATGTTTTTTTCTTTTTCATGAATTTTAAATCAAAAAGCAATGGAAAAGATTTTTGATTTAGAAAAAAGGTTGGTCAGATTTGCCGCAAGGGCAATAACCTTCTCAAATAGCATTCCTAATAATTTTGCAGGGAATCACCTTAAGGGCCAATTGATCCGTGCTTCCTGCAATCCTTGCCTTCAATATGGGGAAGCATCAGGGGCGGAATCCAGAAAGGATTTTATCCATAAAACGGGCGTAGGCATCAAGGAATTAAAAGAAGCAAGGAATTGCCTTCTAATACTTACAGAAATCAATTATGGGCATAAATTTCAAAGAGAAGAACTATTGAGTGAATGTATTGAACTCATTAAAATTTTTGGCAAGATGATCAATAATTCCCGTTCACAATTATAGAAAGTAAATAGAAGAAATATGTTTATTTCTCTGCTTTGATATTTGTCCTGAAAATTTAAAAGAAACTTCTGAATGAATTGGTAATTTGGAGTTTGTGATTTTAATCTTGGATTTTGGAACTTTAAAAGTTTTTCTTCTGCACTTTCCCATGCACCTCCGGTACCATCATCAAAGCGGCTGATCCGTACCACTCTACCAATTCCATTTTGAGCACACCGGCTTTGACTGCCGGATCGGTATTGGTCAGTTCTTCGGCTTCGGCCTTAGTAGGGACATCAAACAGAAAAATACCTCTTTTCTCACCACCGTTGATAAATGGTCCTGCAAGGATCAGTTTTCCCATTTCTGCCAATCTATTAATGTTGGCCATATGCCCTTTCTGGATTTCAACCCTTTCTTCCTGAGTATATTCGCTGACCCTATCTCCGGCAAGCAAAAAAGCCATGACGTAGGTTTTCATACCATAATCATCTGCACCTAATTTTTGTGCGAGTTCAGCATCATAAACAGATTCTGTTTGACCAAAAACCGGCAAACAGGAAAGTGTGAAAATCAGGAGTATTGCCGCTTTTTTCATGGGTTTGAATGATTCTACTTGTTTATTCTGAAATTTGGTTATGCGCTTCTTTGCCAGTAGCTTCAATTCTTAGGATTATGGGTTGTTTTGAATCAATATCTATTAGTGTCTATTATCAATAAATATCGGATTTAAGCTAATCTAGGTTTTTTTGTTTTATTACTGACAAATTTCCGTATATCTATAATTCTGAATTATAAATTAGTCATTTTCAATTTATTTTCCAGTCTTCCTCTTTTTATTTCCTGATTTAACTTCCTCCACTTCAGGTACAAACTGATAGCTGTCTTCCGCTAAAATTTGCTTTGCTCCCTGATCAAAGGTGATGCTTTTGTAGTAAATCGGAAGTAAATAATCCCCATTTTCATCCATTATACCATATTTGTCGTCCAATCTGACCAAGATTCTATTGACATCTTCCCTTCGTAATTCATGAAATTTAGGTTCAACAATTTCGGTGCCATCCGGAGCAATCAGGCCGAACAGCCCATTTTCTTCAGCCAAAAAGAAATTGTCTGCGGATAGGGATATCCTGTCATAACCTTGATTAAGTAGCATATTGCCGTTTTTATCCAATAAGTTTTGTTTCCCTCCTTGCTTGACTATGGCAATGCCACGGAAAAAGTCGGAAACAGATTCAAACTGGGCTGGAGAAATCAAGTTTCCCTTACGATCTACAAATCCCCAAAGATTCTTTAATCTATAAGCGGCAATCCCTCCTTGAAATTTTCTGACTTCATCAAACTGCGTTTTGATTTCCCAGTTTCCGTTTTTATCAATAAATCCAAAGCCACCTTCCTTTAGTGCTCCGTATAATCCTTCGTTTCCTGGAAGGATTTTTTCAATACCTGAAACAGGATTTACTTCCCATCCTTTGAGCCCTAAAAGTCCGATAGTCTTTTCTCTTAAGAAAACGTTATAGTGTTTTTCTCCAACGGAAATCACTTTTTCCATTCCCACTTGATCCAGAAGAATGCCGTCATTTTTCATTACTCTACGAAGTTTGCCATGAATAAATTCCAGCATCATGCCATCTTCCAAAGTGATTTTATGGTAAGAAGAGTAACTGATATCTGCTTTGCCTTCCCGGCCTTTGATCAACATGTATTGATTACCGTCAAAAGCATAAAAGTAGTCCCCTTCTAAGTGCACCAAGTGGTCAATAACAGGTTGCAAAACATAGTCTCCCTCTCTATTGATCAGCCCATATCCCGTGGATTCTTTGGCAAAAAGGTAGTTTTCATTGACCTGTCTGATCTCTTCGTATATTTTATCGGGGTTTTTGGAAAGTGGAAGGAAATATCCTTGGACTGTTTTTCCGATTACCTGCCCATTGACAGCAAGCATGGCCTCATCAAACGAACCGATGGGAGTGGTTTCTCTGGTTGAATGGTCATAAACCCAGTATTGTCGTCCTTTTTGGGCCAATAATCTGGTGAAAAAAGTTTGTATATTCTCAAATTCAGCAGGGAATACTTCTTCACCATATTCATGGAATGCTCCTAATCCTTTTGAACCTTTCACAATAATCCAAGGCTGATCATAAGAATGTATCTTTTCGGCCTTCAGATCAATAAATGGCCTATATTCTTTGCTCAAAAGTTTGAGTCCATTATTGGCTGTACTGATCCTTACAGATTCACTTAGGATGCTGATTTGGTCATATTCCAACCTAGATTTGAGTTTGAGGTTTTGGTCATAAACCTCGTATGTTTGAGCCTGTATAGGTGAGTAATCCAGTAACAAAATGGCTGTAGCAACAACAGCTCCCCAACGCAGCGTATTCTTCATATTCATTCGTAATTCAAGGGGTAAATTAAATTGATTGTGAGCGGAATTCAAGATGGGACGGGCTTTTTATTTATAATTGTCTAAAAATGGAATATAAACTTTATGATGCTGCATATAAGCGGGAAGAAAACCATTAAGTATTGGGTAGCTTTATCCATTTTTGCCATAGCTTTGGTGATGATGGGCTATGCTGTGTCTAGGGAAAACTTCGCTATACAGCTCCTGTTGTTTTCACTTGCTATTGTGGCGTACTGGAAGCTTTATAGATTTTTCCGAAATGGTCATTTTGGGGTGTTTGCAGGAGTGATGACAGCTTTAGGGCTCAGATTGGTACTCTTGTTTAGTATTCCTGTTTTATCGGATGACTTCTACCGCTTTATTTTTGATGGGCAATTGCTGAAATCAGGCATCAATCCCTATGCGTTTTTGCCGGAGGATGCTTTTCAACAGCTTCAAGTCCCAAATTCCAGGTATTGGGAGGACTTGTTGACAGGGATGAACTCATTAGGATATTATTCGGTGTACCCGCCTTTGCATCAACTGTTTTTTTTCTTTTCTGCTTGGGCGGGCAGTTCCCTATTGGGGAATATTCTGATATTGAGGTTAGTGATTTTGGCCTTTGAGGGTTTGAACTTGCTGTTGATTCACAGGATTCTGAAATTATGGGGTCTGCCTCTTAGTCGGTTGTGGCTTTATGCCTTCAACCCCTTGGTTATATTGGAACTGACGGGCAACCTTCATTTCGAGGCATTGGTAATTACAGGGCTTTTGGGAATGCTTTATGGATTGAGTTTGTCAAAAGTAAGTTATTCGACTCTAGGCTGGGTATGGGCAGTGGGTGTCAAACTCAGCCCATTGATGTTAGGGCCATTTTTGATTAAAGTTTGGGGGAAGTCCAAGGTCTTTCATTTCTTGCTTTGGTCAGCGGTATGGATGGGGATATTTTTGCTGCCATTGTTTGTCACAGGGAATTTCTCCAATTTTTGGCAGAGTTTCCGATTGTACCAATCCAATTTTGAATTCAATGCATCTGTCTGGTACCTGATCCGATGGGTTTCCGGGTTTTGGATGGATTATAATCCCTTAGTTTATGTCGGACCTTTTTTAAGCCTTTTTGCTTTGGTGGGTATTTTAGCGATCTCATTTTTCCATAAAATCAAGGAACCAAAACATGTAGCTTCGGCGGTTGTATGGATTTATCTGGTTTATCTGCTTTTACAGAATGTCGTTCATCCCTGGTATATTTTACCAGCTTTTGTAGTCGGTGTTTTGGTGGGGAATAGGGTGTTTTTGTTTTGGACTGGACTGGTTTTTTTGTCTTATAGCGCATATTCGGTCACGCCGGTTTCTGAAAATTGGATGTTGATTTTCTTGGAATATGCAGTTTTGATTGGGGTAATTATCCTCGAGCTTAGAAAAAAACCTTAGGTTAGCCAATTGAAACTCAGATCTTTGAAATATTGCTGAAAATGGTTTCCAGTATCAGGTTTTTGTTCCGTGTGATTCTGATTTTGGTGCCATCAACCATTTCGACCATGCCTCCATCGGTTTTGAGGATTTTTTTCAGGTGAATGGGGTTGATCAGGTGGGAATGGTGTATTCTCAGGAGCCCATTGGAATGAAGGGCATTTTCTAATTCCTTTAAATTTTTTGAAACCAGTAGTGATTTTTTTTGGTCACTTAGATAGATGTGGCTGTAGTTTCTTTCTGCCTCACACCTAATAATCTGGTCTACATCTATTATCTCATAACCATCTAGTGTAGGTACCGCTAATTGTCCCCTTCCTTTTTTAGGTTTTTCAAAGAATTGTTCAAGCAACTGCAATTGTAATGGGTTGATAAAAGGAATTCTTTTGTTTTTCCACTTTTCCAGGCAGTATTGAAGGTCTTCAAGCATTAAGGGTTTAAGTAAGTAGTCAATGGCATTTTGCCGGAATGCCTCAAGGGCAAAATCATCATATGCTGTCAAAAAGACAATATCAAAATGAAATGATGGGCTGATCTTTCTCATCTCTTTTAACAGCTCCATGCCATTCAAGGGGAACATTTCAATATCCAAAAACAAAATATCAAAATCCAGCATGCCTATATTCCATTCTTTTAAAAATATATCAGGTCTGGAATATGTTTTTACGATATGGGGACCAATTCCACTGTTTTCAAGAATGTACTGAAATGTATGTAGCGCATGAATCTCATCATCGATGCAGATAATTTTTATTGTATCTTTGATAGGTTTCATAAAAATATATTTTGTAAAGTTGAAATTAACAAAAATAAAACAGTTAAAAATACCCTTAACGGGGTATTTTTAACTGTTTTTAATGCTAAAAATAGCGATTGTTTCAAAATCCTCTTCGGATAATTCAATTTGTTCAATTCTGAAGCTGATCTGATGTTCGAATTGTTGGTTAAAGATATTCAGTCTTTCCTGAATTAAATCCAGTCCGAATGATTTACGGGCTGGCTCTTTTTTTAATTTCATTTTCATCCCATTGAGGTACCCGATGCCATTGTCTTTGATGATAATTTTGATGGTTTCTGATTCCCGTGTAATGTGGATGCCAATTGTTTTGACATTTTTGAGAGAAGGTAGTAATCCGTGTTTGATGGCATTTTCCACTATAGGCTGTAGGATTCTTGGAGGTACCTGTATGGGGTCGAGGTTTAGGCCTTTGTCCACATAAATGTGATAGTTGAAATCATCCTGAAACCTGAGTTTTTCAATTTCCAAATACAGTTCTGTTATCTTCAGTTCTTCAAATAGGTCAATTGCATGCAGTTTGTTGTAGGAAAGTGTTTTTCTTAATAAAGTAGCAAAAGCATTGATGTAGTTGATTGCTTTTTTTTCTGAATTTTTCAGAATGAGATCTCTGAATGCACTCATGGCATTAAAGATGAAATGTGGATCCATCTGAGACTCTAAAGTCTGTAATTTAAGGTTTTGGATCCTGTTTTCAAATGCAGCCTGGACCAGAGCCATTCTTTGTCTTTCTTTGATCTCCTGCTCTTTTTTAAATGCGGCTTTTGCTTCATCTACCAATTTTTCAAGTCTAATACTTTCCTCTTGGACAAGCTTCCTGTTTTCCTCGAGTTGTTTGATATATAATTCCTGGTTTCGGAGGCTTTCACGCTTTGTTACAGCATTATAATAGGCCAGTATCATGGCATTTAAGGTGATTTCTATAAATATGGTGATGACAAGTATGTCGCCATCATTGATGACTGTTTTACCGATCTCAATGCTTCTTTCAAAAAACATGGCCACAATTACAGCTAGAAATGTTCCTATCAATAAGACACTTGCAGCCATTGTAAAATATTTTTTGACAGGACTTTTAATTGTTGCGATGATATACAGCAATAATCCCACATAAAAGGGCATGACAAGGATTCTGAACCAATTGTACAGTATTGGAATCCATTTGTCATTGATTCCTGTAATATTGAAAAACATGAATAAGAGGCTGTAAAAGAGTAGGGCCCAACATAGTCCGTTTAAGGTTTTTGATAGTCTGGGGTTTTGTTTTTTGATTTCCAGCAAGTCCTTGATGAAAAGAATATAAAAAATATACATCCAAATGGTGGAAGCTTCAAATGTATAATGTTTCAGATAGACCAATCCATGGAAATAACCATAACTGACAAAAGGGATATGGGCCCAGAATTGGAGGGAAAAAAACCAGCTTGAAAGGATATAGAGCAGGTAAATGAAATATAGTCTTTGACGGTTGATCAGGGCATAGGCAAAAAAGAAAATCGCAGCAAAGGTAATCAGTCCCATCGAAATGGTATGAATGACACGGACAAATTCAGCCTGATAATCCTTTTCATAAAATTCCTGGTAAGTGGATAGTTTATCTTTGACCACGAGGTTGACCCTGTTTGGATTGACCCTTAGGACATTGGCTTTGATGATAAAAGTTGCCTTTTCTTTTGGAAGTAGTGGCAGGGCTGTAATTTCAGGAAATTGGCTGAACTGGACCCGTTCTGGTACTTGCCAGGTACCAGCCGTATCTAATGGGCTAATATTACCATTCTGTTCCAGTTTGAAGGTGTAGAGCCATATGGGAGTAGGGCTGAGGAATAGGTAAGCTGTATCTGTTGATTCGGAAGAGTTGTATAGCGCTAACCTGAACCAGACATGGTTGCCCCTTTTTTCTTTATTACTGATTAGAGGTTGGAAACCAGTTTCCTGCCACAGCGTATCTGGCCGGGTTCCTGCATACTTGTCAATGTCAATTAGTTCAAATCCTTTTTCATATGCAGTGACAGACGCTTCAAGTGGAGTAAAATCCTGAAAGTATAAAATCCCAGAGAAAAGAAATACAAAAGGTACCATCATAATGATTCTTAGTTTAAAAAAACAAAATCATCTTTATAGAGATGCAGTTTCAGGATAAATTTCAATTCCCAAAGGTTTAATATAGACAAAAATTCTCTTTTTAAGCTATTAATTGTCAAAAATTATCATTTGGTATACATAAAAAATAATTTCGTAACTGAAAGTTGTACAGCCAAAAGGCGCTATGGTCCTCAAAACTACCTGAACTGCATATTTATACTTTTTTGCAGCAATTGTTGTGATTAGCTTTCAATATAGTTGAAGTGAAGTCAATTTCGGATAAACCGATTTTTTTGAACTTCTCAAGTGTCAGGTACAGCAGGGTCTGTTTTTTATTTAACCACTTTCCATTTTATCAATAATCAACTTTCACATTTATGAAAAATTTGAATCAAATTTTCTTCAGGAAGGCCGGTCTGGTTTTCTTGATTTTTGCTTTTTATTCCTGTCAGGATTTGACAGAGATACAGCAAGACCTGGAAAGCCTTGATAGGCAAGCAGTAGTAGACATGTTAAGCAATAAGTTTGAAGGAGAATTGCCACCTTCGATGGTCCCTTTAAAGGATTATTCATTCAATCAAAGGGCAAGTACTTCATCTTCTGAATCCAGTTTAGAGGATGATATTGTGGCAACTTTAAGACCGGAAGAAAGTCATACGCAAACGCTAACCGGAAAAATCAATGGAGCACCCTCAACAGGAGATGTCATGTTCACCCTAGACCTCACAGGAAGCATGGGAGGGGTCCTTAATACTGCAAAAATAAATTCAATTAATATCATGAATGCTCTACGGGGTTTGATTCCAGATACGAATTTTGGTGCCATTTCTCATATGGATTATCCAGGTAGCTTTAGTGGCTGTGGATATTCCAACGAATATGGATGTATTACATGTGGAGATTATCCTTATAGATTGGATGCTAACCTTAGTTCTGATTTAACAAATACCGCAAATGGAATTAACGCCATGGTATTAGGAAATGGCTCTGATGGGCCAGAGAATTATACAAGGCCTCTTTGGGAACTATACAATGATGAAAGTTTAAATTGGAGGACTGGATCCAAAAAAATTGCCATATTTTGGTTGGATTATATACCCCATGATTGCAACGTATTTGGTCTAATCGGTATTAATGGTTTCTCAACTGGTCCTGACCCAGGAAGAGATGGTGTAGCGGGAACTTTAGATGATTTGGAATTTGTAAAAGTTCTTGACGATTTAAAAGCTAATGGTATAACCTTAATAACTTTAGTCTCTGGAGGATGGCCTTTATCTAGCGAAGTTTTTCAATTGTGGAAAGCCGCTTCTCAACTCACAGGAGGTGATGCTTTCCCATTTAACGCTTTCAGTCCTGATGTAGCAGATTTTATAGCTGGAATCATCGCAGAGAATCTGAATAAAATAGATGATTTAAGTATTGCGTCTTGTGACCCAACTTATGCATCTTGGTTGACTGGTGTTTCGCCAAGTTCTTACAATGACCTTGTTCTGGATGAGCCTTTGGAGAAAAATTTTGATGTCACGATTACTGTTCCTGAAGGTACAGCGCCGGGGGAATATACATTTGACCTTTGTTTGGTAGGGGATGGTGCGGAATATGCTAGGACTTCTGTGACAATTACCGTTCCTGATCAGAATATTTCTGTCGCTTTTGATGTGCATCCCGGCAGCTGTCCGAATCCGATACAGTTAAGAAGAAACGGGGTGATTCCAACTGCGATTTTGGGATCTTCTGACCTAGATATCCAGAATATAGACGTTTCAACGGTGACATTGGAGGGGGTATCTCCGGTAGGGTATGCGTATAGTGATGTTGCTACACCATTCGATCCTATTATGGATAAGCCACTAGAATCTAGTGCATGCCATACACTAGGAAGTGATGGCTACGAGGATTTGACCCTCCGTTTTAATGCTCAGGAAATTATCGGGACTTTTGGAGATGTGTCATCAGGTGATGTAATCAAGGTGAAAATCAGGGGTAAAATGTTGGATGGATCGGACTTTGAAGGAGAGGATGTCATTATTATCCGTTAAAGATCAAAGAATTCATTTTTTATTAGAGGTTGATCACAAATCAACCTCTTTTCTTTTATTTTTGATCTTTCAATGATTTCTAGAAGATGAGAAAGGTTCTTTTAAGTATAATAGTTGTTTTAAGTTTATTTTCCTGTTCCACCCGTGACAAGCAGGCAGTTTCAATTATAGAAAAGTCCATTGAAGCCCATGGAGGGATGAAGGCCTGGGAAGAGGTTCAGTCCATCAAGATGGTCAGGGATATCTGGATGTTTGACGAATCAGGTGATACAGAATCCAATGTCAGACAGGAAAATGAGTTTCGCATCAAACCTTTCTTCGAAGCCAAAATGAGCTGGGAAAAGGACAGTATTCAACATAGGGTAGTGTTTGATGGCTTGAAAACCCAATATTGGATGGGTGCCAATGAAATCCAAAATGAAGGTTTTTTGGCGGCTAAAAAAAAGGATATTGATGCGGCTTTCTATGTGCTCACTAAGCCATTTGATCTCTTGGGCGAAGACAAACACCTGACCTATGAAGGTATAACAGAGCTTCCCGGAGGGGTAATGATGGAAACTGTCAGGGTAATCGATGGGGACCCAAAAGATCCAAATGTGGATATATGGTGGTATTACTTCGAGCCGAGGACCTTTGAAATATTTGCTTACAAAGTTAAAACAAGTGATCATTTTAGCTTGGTCTATAATCAAGGCTGGGATAAATCTTTAGGTATCCTGCTTCCTGCCAGAAGAGAAAGCTTCAGGGTGGATTCTTTGGGGAACCATGTGTATCGTAGAGCGCTTTATGGTTATGGGATGTATCAAATTGGCAGTTGAAATGACCGATAATCTAATTACTAATTACTAATTACCAATAAACTAATTACCAATCAACTAATCACTAAGTCTAAAATTGCCAGTTGAAAAATAAGCTTTATAAATCATAAAAATATGCGCACTATCCTTTATCTATTTCTAGTCTTTTCTGTTCTTTCTTCCTGTGAAACGAAATCTGAGGCCCAAAAAATAGTGGATCAATCCATCGCTGCACACGGGGGAAAGCTTTTCGAAAAGGCCAAAATCAGCTTTGATTTCAGGGAAAGAAGCTATGAGATATTCAAATCCCCAAGCAGGTTTGAATATGTTCGTCAATTTTCGGATTCAACTGGTATAATCAAGGATGTGTTAAACAATGAAGGCTTTAAAAGGACAGTTAATGGGGAAAGTGTAGAACTTCCTGAAGATAGGGTAAAAGCATTCAGCAATTCGGTCAATTCAGTGGCTTATTTTGCTTTTTTGCCCTATGGTCTGAATGATGCGGCGGTTTTTAAGGAGTATTTAGGGGAAACCAATATTGATGGGAAGGATTATCACCTGGTGAAAGTTACTTTTTCCGAGGATGGCGGAGGAGAGGATCATGATGATGAGTTTTTATATTGGTTCAATAAAGAAAATTCCTTGATTGAATATATGGCCTACTCTTACCATACTGATGGTGGGGGAGTACGCTTCAGGAAGGCCATCCGTCAACATGAAGTGGATGGGCTGATTTTGTTGGATTATGAAAACTACAAACCGGCAGATAAAAACACCCCTGTGGAAGACATGGAAACTTTGTATAAAGCAGGTGAATTGGAACTGCTTTCAGAAATCCTCTTGGAGAATGTGAAAGTATACTTTATGGAAAAATAACAGACAAGGGTGAAAGTTTATCTCAGGGTTTTGATCCAAACAATTACCTGATAACTATATGTCCTTCAATCTAAGAAAGCCATGGGCCAAACTTACCCTACTTTTCAAGCAAGGATTGTCTCCCAAACAATTGGCTAATTCCATGGCTTTAGCTTTTTTAATTGGTGTTTTTCCAATTTATGGAACGACCAGTCTAATCTTAACATTTCTGGCGATCAGGTTCAAGCTCAACCTTCCTTTGATATTGTCAGTCAATTATTTGTTAACGCCACTGCAGCTTTTGTTGATCATTCCATTCATCAGGGCAGGGGAGTTTATTTTTGGTTTTGATAATTTAGACCTAAGTCTAGAGGGTTTACAAGCCTCATTTGAAGCAGGTTATTTCAAAGCAATTTCCCAGTTTGCAGACCGTTTGGCGATAGCAATTGGAGCTTGGGGTCTGCTCGGAATACCTCTATACTTGATGGTCTATTTGACTGTGTTTTATGCCTTAAAAATGTACAAGGTATCTAAGTCTTCTACAACGACTTCCTGAAAGAATTGATTTGATAATTCCCTTTATTTTTTCGACTGATTCAATTCCGAATATTATTTCACAAATTCATCAAAAGTTTGTAAATTAAAGCGAATTGATCATTAAATCCAGGTTTTCGTTGTTTCACCCTTTAACCAAAATCCACCCATGAAAAAAAATCTTGGAACTCCCGATAGGGTTGTCCGCTTGGTGCTGGCCGCTATTGCTGCTTACCTTTATTATTCAGGAACCGTTACCGGTACATTTGGCCTTGTTTTGGTAATAGCCACTGTCATTTTCCTGATAACCAGTGTTATCAGTTTTTGCCCTTTATATGCCATTTTCGGGATCAATACTTGCCCTATTAAAAAAAGTTAGACTGAGCAATAAGATTGTGTAAGGAAAGGCAAGCCTGCGAAGACTTGCCTTTTTTTATCATTTTTCAATAGATTATTATCAGGTGTAAGGCATAGCCAAGATTATGCCTTAAATTCAGGTCAGTTATTAAATGTTCAATCCATTCATATTTTCATACACCCATGAGCAATAACCGTAGAGATTTCCTCAAATTAGCAGGTCTTGGTTTGGTAGGATCCGCCATGCCAAATTTTGCACAGGCAGAAAGTCCGAAGCAACTTTTACAACTTAGTCAGAGAAACCACCTCCAGCATTTCAATATGAGTGGCTATGCCGCACCAAAGTTGGCTACCGTACGGGTAGGCGTGATCGGCCTTGGTCAGCGCGGGCCGGGAGCTGTGGACAGATTAAGTAAGATAGAGGGGGTGGAAATCAAAGCGCTTTGTGACCTGATCCCTGAAAGGGTTGATAAAATGAAGGCGAAGCTTGAGGGCACCAAGCACAATCCGGAGGGCTATTCTGGCAATGTGTATGCCTGGAAGAAATTGGTGGACAGGAATGACCTGGATTTGATTTACATCACTACACCTTGGGACTGGCATACCCCGATGGCAGTATATGCCATGGAAGCGGGCAAGCATGCAGCCGTGGAAGTCCCTGCAGCCAAGACATTGGAAGAATGCTGGCAATTGGTAGAAACTTCTGAGCGTACTAAAAAGCACTGCATGATGTTGGAAAACTGCTGCTATGACTTTTTTGAATTGATGACCTTGAGTATGAAAAGGGATGGTTTCTTTGGTGAAATCATCCATGGAGAAGGTGCCTATATCCACGATTTGTTGTGGCTGAATTTCAAAAAAGATACTGAAGGCGGCTATCAGGACATGTGGAGGTTGAAGGAAAATTACCGGGATGGCAACCTATATGCCACACATGGATTGGGGCCAATATGTCAGATTATGGACATCAACCGGGGAGATCAGATGGATTACCTGACTTCCCTTTCTTCCAATGATTTTCATATGGCCAAAATGGCCAGGTCTTTAGCGGAAAAGGATAATTTCTTTGGACCATTTGCCGAGAAAAAATACGGTGGTAATATGAATACCACCATCATCAAAACTAAAAAAGGCCGATCTATCATGATCCAACATGATGTCACTTCCCCAAGGCCATATTCCAGGTTGCATACTGTTAGCGGAACTGAAGGCTTTGCACAGAAATATCCCGATCCAAAAGTCGCCAAAGGGCATAGTTGGATGAAAGCAGAAGAAGTAAAAGCCTTGGAAGAAAAATATACGCCTGAAATCGTCAAAAAAGTAGGGGAATTGGCCAAGCAAATAGGAGGCCATGGAGGGATGGACTTTATGATGGACTGGCGTCTGATCGATTGTCTGCGCAATGGGCTTCCCTTAGACCAAGATGTGTATGATGCTGCTTTGTGGTCAGCTATTTCCCCGTTGAGCGAGTGGTCTGTGGCCAACAGGTCCAACTCCATCAATATTCCTGATTTCACAGGCGGTTCGTGGAAATCCAACAAACCTGTTGAAATTACTCTTAAAGGTGGAGGGACGACCAAAGTGATTGTGTAAAAGTGACCATTGAGGGTTTTTGTAAAACCTCGAAGTTTTAACAGGTAAGACTTTGCTTTCCCTAAAAATTTTGTAACAGGTTTTGCTGATAAGAAAACCTTTGAGGTCCAAGCGTCTCGGCGTGAAAGACCTCAAGGGTTTTGAATTTTTGAATTTGAAGCTTGTTGCTTGGAATTCGAAAGTTGGAGCTTGAAATTTGAGAGTTGAAGTTTGTATTTTTTTACAATTCTTCAAAAGCTGGTTTCATATTGCACCAAAAAGCATCCAACCCGATGATCCTGGGTTTTAAAAATGAAATGATCTGTGGCCAATCTTCCTTTTGCATGATGTTGACTTTAGGTAAGATTTTTTGGATTCTGGAAATAATCTTGCCTGTTTCATCTTGAACATGCATTTCCCAAACCCAATCTTCTCCTAATTCGCTTTCCAGTATTTTTTTGAATTCCTCAAATTGTTCAAAATACAATTGTTGAAGTTCAGTGTCATTATGCGTGATTTCTACTCCTATGGATGCATAACCTCTTTCAGCTTTCATTCTGAAATAGATATCTTTGATACCTGTTTTGTAATTCTGCCAATTGGTCCTGTAGCCTTCTGCATTTGGCACAGGCTTCATGTATAGGCCAAAAGCAGTCCAGAAATCTTTTCGGATTTTTGCCGTTTCAGCTTTACTATACATCTACTTCAATAACTTTTTGGACCGTCAATTGGAGTTACTATAATAAAATCTGCGGTGGGTTTGGACTTCTCATCCAAACTAGAGAGGTTTTCCTGTTCCACAGTATTGATAGTCAGGATTTTGGTAGTAGGGTAATCTCTTTTCAGATACCAGACAATCCCTTCATAATGATTGGAATGGTAGGAACCATTGATGTGAAGGATGGTTTTTCCTTTTTCGAGGAATGGATAAAGAGAATTCGCCATAGTGGCATCTTTCACTGCCTGTGCTTCTACCATAAAATCCGCATTCATGCCCGAACCGTGCATCATATCTTTCATGCCTACATATCCCGAAAGTGTTTTATCAACTTCAATAGGAAGAGGCGCGAAATATTTTTTAGCTTCTTCACTCAATTCTGCCAAAGCATCTAATCCCTCTCGGCTGACCAATGAAGCATATTTTCTAGGGATATTGGAACCTATAAACGGAATATTGTTCTTTTTTGCAAAAAGCATCAACGGTTTGTAATCCAAGGCATAATTGTTCCACAATTTGGCTTCTGCTTCAAAGTTTTTGTCTGTCATTTTCCCGGCAAACCATTCATCGATGTTCAATTGGTCGTCTCTCTCAAAAAATTCACCTGAGAGGATAAGATCCTTTTTTTCTGCATGTAAGTTTTTCAATAATTGTAACTGAAGCCAATGGGCCATGCCGTTATTGTGCAGTTCTCCAAAGAAGACTACCTCATGTTTAGCTACTGCTTGTGCAAGGGTCTCGAAATGAACTTCCTCTCCTTCTTTTGTAAAAATTCTATAGGAAGTAGTTTGTGCAAAACTTAATTGTAAACCGCATAAAAACGCCAATAATGTCAAAAGGGTTTTATTCATAATCTTCAGGATAATTAACTGTTACAACTGAGTAATTGACTACACCTCCCAGTGCAGGATTATGCTTTTTGATCGTGATGATGACAGATTTGAGGCTGGGATAGGCTACCAAGATATCTTTAATCATCAGATGGGCCAAATGCTCCAACAATTTTACCGGTTCCTGCATGTGGGATTGCGCAATCTTATAGAGCCCCACATAGTCCACGGTATGGCTCAGGTCATCATCAAGCATGGCCTTTTGAAAGTCTGTTTCCACATGAATATCCACGGTAAACCGGTTTCCTAGTTTGGTTTCTTCGGAAAAGACACCGTGGTATGCGTGAAATTCAATTCCTTCTAATGAAATTTTCCCCATCAGTCTAAGTTGTCAAAAAATGATCCTTCTTTGTTTTGCTTGTGTTTATTTTCCTCCGCTTCAGTTTTGGATTCCTCTACCTCTAATCTAGGTTCTTCAATTGGGGCTTCTTTACTAGATACTTCTTCAGAAGTTACTGTTTCCTCAGTTTCCATCGTTGCTGGCACGTCTTCTAAATCAGAATGAGCAGTCTGTTCGCTAACTGCTTCTAATTTATTGGAAGTGTTGTAGATCAACTCCTCCTTTTGATGTATTTCAGCGATTTTTGCAATCGTGAATGAATCATTATTTTGGAGTTCTTCTACCAAATCTGCATGAACCTGAATATTCACTTTTTTAAAGGTTTCATTTGAATCCGATATACTTTGTTCAAGGTCAGCAGATAGTTTTTCAAGATTTTTAAGAATCAATACCCTTTGCTGAATAAGCTTCTCATAATTTTCCAATGTCCCATTGACATCCGCTCTGAGGTTATTCAAAATTTCCTTAGCTTTTGCTTCAGCAGATTCCACAAGGTATTGTGACTGATTTTTGGCATCCTGCAGCATGCTGTTTGCATTTTGGTGTGCTTCGGCCAGAATTTCCTCAGATGCTTTATTGGCTTCCTCGATGATACTGGCGCCAGTATCTTCGGCAGTTTTCAGTGTTCTGAAAAGAGATTCTTCAACATCCTTGAGTTTTTTAGCCTCCCTTTCGCTGTTTTCAACCCTTCTTTCCAGTTCATTTTTTTCCAGAACCAGCTTGTCCCATGCTTCGGCTACTGATTGTAAGTAGGCAGTAACTTCATCTTTATCATAACCTCTGAAATTTTTCTCAAAGGATTTTTGGCGGATTTCTGCAGCAGTCATGTGTGTTATTGGTTAAAGGTTAATGTGCCAGATAGATATATTTCTATCGTCACTGACCGAAATTATCTGATGGTTATAAGTGCTCCAAAGCACTTTGTTGATAGAAGTACCGTGTCCGGCATGTCTAGCTTTATCTATAACTTTCAAGAGCTTTAGATTATTGCTGTCCCAAACTTTTATAGACTTGTCCATACTACAGGTAACAAAGTAATTCCCATCTTCCCGGAAGGAGAGGTAATTGATGGCAAACATGTGTGCCACTATGGATTCCTGTAGTGAGTAATTTTTTGTTTCCCAGAAATTCAAGTGGGCATCTCTTCCCCCGCTGATTAAAACTGGTTTGTTTGGAGCGTAATTAAGGGCAAATACTGAATTATTATGGGCTTCCAAGTTATGGATAGGACTATGGTCTGCCAGGTTGAAAATTTTAATGGAATGGTCACTCATTCCTGCTGCCAATTGCCTTTTTGTAGGATCGATGGCAAAAACCCGCACACTTTTTTTACTGATTTTAAGGTGTTTTTTTACCGAACGCTGTTCAATATCTATGATAATGATGATACCGTCACCTGTTCCTACATAGAGCTCGTTTCCTATTGCCTTAAGGTCAAATATGGATTGCTCAGTGATCTTAATAGACCAGATTTCCTTGGATTTTTCAAGATCGATGACATGAATTCCTTCAAAGTTATGACCTATAAACAAGAGGTTTCTTTCCTTATCTACTTCCAAAGCATAGACAGAGTGTGCAACCTTTGCCATAAGTCTACCATCCTTTGGATTGTCAAGATCCCATTCTACAACCATTCCATCGCCAGATGCAGTATAAAAAAAACGAGGATCAGGACCTTCTACCAAGGCATAGATACAATCGTTGTGACCAGTAAGCGTATGAAGTTTGTTAACTTGTATATTTGACATAAATTGCATTGATTAGCACTATAACCCCAATCGGGCCTATGCAAACAAAAATAGAAAAAATTAGTCCTTTATCAGCTTTGGCTGTCAATAATATTGAAGAAGTTTCACAGAATGGGGTTGATTTTTTAAGTTTTCGTGAGAAATTATCTTTCGCCAATATTTCCAGAGTTGATAAAAGAGTAGAATGGAAAGGGGCAAGAATTGCCATTAAATCTGCTTTAGAGTGTATCTCCTTGCCATATCCTGGTTTTTTCAAGGATGAGCACGGCAAATCCCATCCTATGGATGGGTATGGATATGTTTCCCTCACCCATACCAAAGGAATAGCTGCGGCTATTTTTCATAAAGATATGCCTGTCGGAATCGATCTTGATTTTGTCCGTGAAAAAGTAGTGCGTTTGGGACCTAAATTTCTAGACCCATCTGAAATAGCATTTCTTGACAATGATCCGGTTCTACACACCATAGCTTGGTCTGCAAAAGAATCAATTTTTAAATGTCAGGGAAAAAGGGGTATCAGCCTTAAAAACAACATCCTTTTGGAGCCTTTTACCCTGAATGACTCAGTGATCATCGGGAAGGTCTATCAGTCAGATTTTTCAGATCACCATTACCAAGTCAGGGTTGATAGGGAGAAGGATATTGTACTGACTTATACAATTTGGTAAAGTCTTTGTGTGTATATTTGATAAGCATAAAAACTAAGCATTCATGAAAAAAGCATTTGTAACCTTGTCCCTCTTTTTGTTCGTGGGTTTTCAGGCCAATGCACAGAGGGTTGAAAATTTCCAGTTGAACGACGTTCTGTCAGGGAATGAATTTACATTGAACGCTCATAGTGAAGCAAAAGGGGTGGTACTGATCTTTACCAGTCTCAATTGCCCATTTTCAAAGTTATATGAAGACAGAATAGTGCAACTTCATCAGACGTTTTCCTCTGATGGGTTTGTTTTTGCTTTGATCAACCCGCATATCAATGTCGATGAGGGAGAAAAGCCTGAAGATATGAAAGGCAGAGCTGCAGAAAAAAACATTAATTTTCCATTTCTTGCTGATGCTGATCAAGGAGTGGCCAAGCAGTTGGGGATTACCAAACTTCCGGAAGTTTTGGTAATTACGCCAAGTCCAACTGGTTTTTCAGTGGCTTATAGAGGAGCAATAGATAACAATCCTCAAGTAGCAGCAAGCGCAAATATCAAATATTTGGAAAGTGCTCTTCACGCCATACAGAACAGAAGAAATCCAAGTCCATCCTCAAGTAGGGCAGTGGGCTGTAACCTGAAGTTATTGAACTATTAGGTTTCAGGATTTGATTCAATGATAATTTCCAGAAGCTGCTTGACCTCTTCAACCTTCTGAAGTTCTCCGAGTTTCTCAAAAGCCACCATCAGATTCCGAAGTGATCTGGCAATAATGTCGATATTGGTACATGGTTCGAAAAATTCAGGTCTGTGTTCAATTTTCAAGTGGTCCAGATAATTGATGATATCCTGTTTACTAAATATCAAGCCTTTATTGAAAGCGTTGATGTAAAACGAAATATCTTTTGACTTATAAGTCAGAACAAATAGATTAGGGAGATTGACACCATAAACAGGTAATCCAAGCTTTTGAGCCACCAATAAATAGATGGCGCAAAGACTGATTGGGTTACCTTTTTTTGTTTCCAGAACATTGCTAAGCATACTATTGCCTGGAGAATGAAAGTTCTTGGTGTTGGCCGAAAATCTCAGTTGACCGAATAGTATACCGTTGATAATCCTGATCTGCTCATAGGGGAGAAGGTCATTTTTGAATGCTGTCCATACATCAAAATAAATCTGATGCATATCGGCATTGAGTTTGTCAAATTCAAGATCTGGATATTGATAGGTGTTGAGAATCCAAAGTCCGGTAAGCAAGTCCTGATCGGGACTCTTTTTCCAATCTGATAACCTTTCTTTCAGTTGGGAAAACTGAAGATCGTGAACCAACTCTTCAATTTCTTTTTGGATATCAGGATTGAAACTTGTTTCCCATTTTTTTTCCAAAAAAGGGATAATCTCACTTCCCAAAGAAATGATTTTATCACGAACATGGTTTTTCACTTCTCTGTCAGTATCATCCAACAATGAAACCAATGCATCCAATTCCTTTTCTGATAAATTTTCCATCGTTATTCCAAGGACTTCAATTTACAAAATAACAGGTGGAAAGGGAATGAAGTTTCCTTGAAAGTCAAGAAAAAATCAGGTATCAGAATTATAATTAGGTGTAATTGTTTGCATTTCAGAGAACTTGTCTAAAAAAAATGACAGGCCATTGAAAAAATGCCTGTCATTAATGTCATATCATTTAGATTTTGTTTAGGTCTGGATTACACCCACATTGAATCTTTCTGTGATAGGGGCATGGTTGGCGGCTTCGATGCCCATGCTGATCACTTTTCTTGTTTCCAGTGGATCGATTACGCCATCCACCCAAAGTCTGGCGGCTGCGTAATAAGGACTCAATTCCTCATTGTACTTATCGGTTATTTCCCTTAGAAGTTGTTTTTCGTCTTCTGGAGATATTTCCTTTCCGGATTTTTTTAGAGAAGCCACTTTGATCTGTAACAAAGTTTTAGCAGCCGATGCCCCACTCATTACTGCCATTTGGGCGGTTGGCCAACTGTAGATCAATCTCGGGTCATATGCTTTGCCGCACATGGCGTAATTTCCTGCCCCATAAGAGTTACCGACAATGATGGTAAACTTTGGGACAACTGAATTGGCCATGGCATTGACCATTTTTGCGCCATCCTTGATGATTCCGCCATGTTCTGCCTTGCTTCCTACCATAAAACCAGAGACATCTTGCAAGAATAGCAATGGGATTTTTCGTTGGTTACAGTTCATAATGAATCGTGCAGCCTTATCTGCCGAATCAGAATAGATGACACCGCCCATCTGCATCTCACCTTTTTTATTCTTGACGATCTTTCTTTGGTTGGCAATAATACCGATAGCCCATCCGTCTATTCTGGCAGTACCACATAAGAGTGTCTTGCCATAGTCTTTTTTGTATTCGTCAAATTCTGAGTCGTCAACCAATCGGGAAATGACATCATGCATATCATAAGGTTTAACCCTGTCAGAAGGGAAAATACCATAAAGTTCATCCATGTTTTTTGCAGGTTTTTTGGCTTCAGCCCTGTCAAAGCCTGCTTTTTCATAGTCTCCTATTTTGTCAAAGATTTTCCTGATAGCGTCCAGACATTCCTGATCGCTGTCATATTTGTTGTCTGTGACACCGGAGATTTCACAATGTGTGGTAGCTCCGCCCAGTGTTTCATTGTCCACAGTTTCACCAATTGCTGCTTTGACTAAGTAAGAGCCAGCCAGAAATATGGAGCCTGTTTTGTCCACAATCATGGCTTCATCTGACATGATGGGGAGGTACGCACCTCCTGCCACACAGCTTCCCATGATGGCGGCCACCTGAATAATGCCCATTGAAGACATTTTGGCGTTGTTTCTGAATTGACGGCCAAAATGCTCCTTATCAGGAAAGATTTCATTTTGCATAGGAAGGAATACACCCGCACTGTCGACCAAATAAATGATGGGTAGGCGGTTTTCCATGGCTATTTCCTGAGCGCGAAGGTTCTTTTTGGCAGTCATCGGAAACCAAGCTCCTGCTTTAACGGTGGCATCGTTGGCCACAATCATACACATTCTGCCTGACACATAACCGATGCCGGTCACCACACCTGCAGAAGGACAGCCGCCTTCTTCCTCATACATGCCGTCAGCAGCCAATGCGCCAACTTCAAGGAAGTCAGAGCCTTCGTCAGTAAGGTAACTGATCCGCTCTCTAGCGGTCAATTTACCTTTTTCATGTTCTTTGGCAATTCTGGATTTGCCGCCTCCTAGTTTGACAGCTTCCAGCTTTTTATGGAGTTGGAAAAGTAATTGTTTGTTCTGGTCTTCGTTTTTATTGAACTCAATATCCATAAAATTATTTTGGGTTTAGTTTTCTCTGATGCTAAAATAAGGTATTCTCCCAAACGTAAAAAATTATTTATATGCACCGTCAGACTTCTTGTTGATAATGCTAATAGTCCATCCGAATCAAAAACCTGCTCCAAAAATTTTGACCTTAAACTGAAATCTCATCATTCTGGCGTTTGTGATTTTCAGTTGGGAGTTTAATCCTTGAGTTTTGTAATTTGGATATTGTGATTTGGATTTTGGTTTTTGAGTTTTTGCCTTTGAAATTTGAAATTTGTCATTTGTCATTGGTAATTCTATATCTCTTCCAGCTCTTCTTTATAAGCTTTAATGGATCTGTAAATGGCTGAAGCCAAATAAGCCTGGTTGTCTTTATTATTGAGGAATCTTTCCTCATTGGTATTAGAGATAAAACCAAGTTCGATCAAAACAGATGGCATGCTTGTCGTCCAAAGCACATAAAAAGGAGCTTGTTTAACACCACGACTCGATCTGTTGACTCTTGATGTAAAATCATCTTCAATTTTTGCGGCCAAAGAAATGCTGTTGGAAATATATGCTTTGTGCGTCAGGTTGAACATCATGTAGGATTCAGGGGAGGAAGGATCAAAGCCTTCATAATTTTCCTGATAATTTTCTTCAAGGGTAATCACTGAGTTTTCCCTTTTCACGATATCAAAGTTGGCCTCAAAGTTTTTCGTACCCATGACGAAGGTTTCGGTACCATAGACGCCCTTATTTGCAGCCGCATTGCAATGTATGGAGATGAACAAATCTGCCCTGTTTCTATTTGCAATATTGGATCTTTCTTTCAGTTCCAGGAAGACATCTGATTTACGGGTGTAGATGACTTCCACTCCAGGAAGGTATTCTTCAATATATTTTCCTACCTGCAAGGCTACTGCTAAGGTGATGTCTTTTTCCTTAGAATAGGATCCGAGTGCACCGGGATCTTTACCGCCATGACCCGCGTCTATAACTATACGTCTGAGTCGATCAGGTGCTTTTGGGCCGTCTGCTGAAAATCCGGAAAAAAGGAAAAAGAAGGTTACTAACGAAAATATAAGAATATTTTTAACTTTGAATCGTTTCATGCGTGTGAATACTATTAACTTTGCCCGCGTAAAATTTATAAATTTTTAAACAAATAGAAATTAATAAGTGCGTAATACTTGGATCTGTTTGCTTGTCATTACTCTTCTTTGGGCTTTGCCCCAGGTTGGCTTTTCTCAACAAAGGTCCAGAACTGTTCCTGAAAGGGCTGTTGTCGCTCCTGATTCTGTACTTAATCCGGCTGCACTTAGCTTTCCCCAGCTAGATTCCTTACAGCTGATACCTTCAGACACCTTACCCAAATCAGACACTACAAATGTAGTGCCTAAAGGTGATATTCAAACTACTATCAATTATTATGCTGAAGATAGTATCATTACGGATTTTACCCAAAACAGGGTTTACCTTTATAATGAAGCTTGGTTTGAATATGGAAATATTCGCTTAGATGCGGATCTTATTATCATTGATTGGGACAAAAGTGAACTTTTTGCATCAGGGATAACCGATAGCTTGGGAAATATTCAGGGTAATCCGATTTTTAAAGAGGGGAATTCCACTTACGAAATCCGCAAGGAAATGCGGTATAATTTCAAAACCCAAAAGGCCATTATCAAAGATGTGGTGACCGAGCAGCAAGATGGTTTACTGAGAGGACAAACCATCAAAAAGGATCAGGACGGGAGCATTTACCTCGATCATGGTTATTATACTACCTGTAATTTGGCCACACCCCACTGGCATATCAGTGCCGCAAAAATCAAATCCATAAGAGGCAAACAGGTGGTTACAGGACCTTTCAACCTCTATTTCAATAATATTCCAACACCAGCGGGTTTGCCATTTGGGATTATTCCGGACACACCTGATGAGAAAGCATCGGGGATTGTTTTCCCTTCCTATGGCCAAGAGAGGATCAGGGGTTTTTTCCTTAGGAACTTTGGCTACTATTTCGCCTTCAATGATTACATCCACACCCGGATAACAGGCGATATTTACACGCAGGGAGGTTATGGGGCCAAAGCTGCCACCATTTACAAAAAGAGATATCGGTATAACGGCTCTTTTGATTTTGACTATCAAAAGTTCAAAAGTCCTGAAACAGAACTCAATCCACTTGATTATGATACTTTCTGGGTTAGGTGGAGCCATCAGCCGGAATCAAGAGGGAATTCCAGGTTTTCAGCATCCGTTAACGCAGGTACCACTAACTATAATAACGTGGTCGTTAACCCTAATAGTTTTGTCAATAACGTCAGGTCAGAATTCTCATCCAATGTTTCCTATAGCAAAACTTTTCAGGGCACACCTTTTAGTTTGTCCGCCAATTTGAGACACTCCCAAAACATGCAGACAGATGAGGTGAATATCATTCTACCTGATATCGCCATCAATATGAACAGGCAGAATCCGTTTCAAAATGTCAAATTTGAACCTTTGAAAACATTGAATATTGCCTGGAATTTCAGTTTGCAGAACTCTATCAACAATAGGATTACACCAACATTTGGAGTTCAAAACGAAGTGTTGCAACGTGCACAGGGAGAAACCTTGGTCAACAGGCCAAATGTTGTTGATTTTACCTTGGCCAATTTGCCCCAATTACTGAGAGATGCTGATAACGGTGCCAGAAACACGATTCCGGTTACTTCTAACTTTACCTTATTTAAATATTTCACGGGTACAGCCTCAGTGAATTTGACGGAATTATGGTATTTGGAAAGAATCAATTTTTATTACAATCCCGTAGAGAATAGGGTTGACAGGATTTTGGAGAATGGTTTTAACAGGGTGACTTATTATAACTCCTCATTTGCGCTGAATACCAATATCTATGGGTTCTATAATTTTAAAAACAAGAAAAGAATAGAGGCAATCAGACATCACATGCAGCCTTCTTTCGGCTTTAATTATACTCCTGATTTCTCAAATCCGGCTCTTGGCTATTACCAAGAGGTTCAGGTAGATGCAGAAGGACGAGCACAATTGTTTTCAAGACATCAGGGTTTTCTATTTGGCGGGGCGCCTTTGGGTGAATCCAGGTCTTTGAGCATGAACTTGAGGAATGTACTGGAGGCAAAGGTGAAAACAGACCAGGAAACAGGTGATGGCAGTACCAAAAAGGTTCCTTTGTTGCAGTCGCTTAACTTGTCTTCCAGTTATAATTTTGCGGCAGATTCTTTTAATCTGGCACCATTAAATTTCAATACCCGTACTTCCTTTTTTGAAGACAAATTATCGGTAAACCTTTCCGGTAATATAGATCCATATGCTACTAGGACAATCACTAATGCAGAGACCGGTGTTTCTACTACCCGTAGAATCAATGAGTTTGCTTGGTCTAGAGGTCAGGGAATAGGAACCCTGAGGTCATTGCAGATGAATATCAATGGTAACGTCAACCCAAACCGTTCCGGCAGAACGCCCGGAGAGGTCAGGGAAGATATTACCAATGACTTTTTACAACAGGGGGGGATTATGAACGAGTTTGTCGAAAATGAGATCAACCGAATTGTCAGTGATCCTTCACAGTATATTGATTGGAATATTCCATGGAATCTTGGCTTTGGTTATAACATCGCCTACACCAAGAGTCAAAATGGCCAGGCCACAGTCACTTCTGCCATTAATATCAATGGAGATCTGAGTATTTCAGACAAATGGAAAATCAACTTCAATGGTGGTTATGATTTCAGAACAGCGCAGATCACGCAGACTATGATAGGCATAGCACGTGACCTGCATTGTTGGCAGATGAATGTCAACTGGATTCCTTTTGGAAGATTTACTTCTTACAATGTGGATATCAGAGTGAAATCATCTATCCTGCAGGATTTGAAAGTTTCCAGAAGAAGGTCATTCTTTGACCGTTGATCTGCCTGATCAGACTTTGATGTAGATTTTTCTTTTGTCCATCCAAAGTCCGATTGCCCAAATCAGTAGCATGTAGGCAATGGAAAATAGAAGTGAGGCATCTTTGGGTCCCAACCAACTTGTGAAAAGGTTTTGATAAAGAATGCCTTTTATACTCTGATCTCCGATTCTGATCTCATTGAATAGGGTGATGATTACGCCTGAAAGTATGTAGAGAATTAATGGATTACGTCCAAATACTTCCAAAGGATAGGTCCAGTCTCTTTTTTGCCATACTTCAATTACCATTATTAGGAAACCAAGTACAATAAGGTCAAGGCCAACGGTCAATAAGACATAGGAACTTGTCCAAATCTTCTTGTTGATTGGGAAAGCCATATCCCAAATAAGGCTAAGGACAATCAGGCCCAATGTGTATAACAATATTTTTTTGACAGTGTCGGCATTATTGCCATTATTTTGGATGAATTTTCCTGCCCAAAAACCTGCAATAACATTGACAACAGATGGAAAGGTGCTTAGTATACCTTCAGGTTCAAAAGGTACACCTTCCCCTGTATAAAGATTTTTGACATCAATTAACCACAGATCCAATTTGAGGGCTGCATTGCCATTTAACGAATAAGGATCTTGTGCATCACCAAAAAAATACATGGCAGCCCAATATCCAATTAGAGAAACAGCACTGAATACCACGGCCCCTTTGTTGCCCAGGTAGTATAGGACAAGTGAAGCCACCATGTAGCAAAGCGCAATCCTTTGAAGAACTCCCAGAAGCCTGACTTCTCCCCAATTGATCATTGTATACCCTGTTTCACTACTGTAATCATAAAAAGGGAAGGCGTTGAGCAGCCAGCCAAAAAGAAAGATCAAAGCAGTTCTTTTAAATACTTTTTTCAGAAAAGCACTTTGGGGAAGTTTTTCCATTTTTTTCATGCTGAAACTCATGGCATTGCCTACCACAAAAAGGAATGTAGGAAATACCAGGTCAGTAATGGTAAATCCATGCCAATCAGCGTGCAAGAAAGGGGCGTAGATATTTGACCAGCTTCCAGGGGTATTCACGATTACCATCAGTGAGATAGTGAGACCCCTTAGTACATCAAGTGCTAAATACCTATCCTGTAAAGGAACTCCTAAAGGTTTTTGTTGAGTCATTGTGATTTTGGGTTTTATGAAATATTGTTTTGGGTGATTTAACTTTCTCGAAAATTTAAGAAAAGATTTTTATAATAAAATATTTTTTTTTGCTTAAACTATGCAGCTTCTTCTTTGGAGAGTATGTCTTGAAATGTATTTAAGTGATTGGTTATCAATTCAATGTATTGATAGTGTGATCGATTCTTCCAATGTTTCTAGTTTTCATGTTTTACAGATGTATTTAAAAAGTAAAATTTTAAATCCTAATGGCGTCCATTTAGATTGGGAGTTTTTAAAATAAGGTGACTCTACAAGGTTATCGTGAAGCAAGGCTACTTTGGCTCATTAGTGGACATTTGACCTGAGTCTCAAATTGAGATTTAATTCTATGTCATTTTTTATTAACCATCTGAAATTCAATTTAATTTACCCCAATTATTTTTCATTTTGACAAAACTTTTTTTGGCACATAAAGTTCTGTGGTTGTTTTATTACAAATACATAACCATAAACCACAAGAAAATGAATGTGAAACCAATAAAATCAATTTTAGCAGCGCTGTTGATTATGGTTGCTGCTATTAGCTGGAGTTGCTCTGATCTGGAGCAGGAAACCCAATTGTCTCAGGACACTGAAGGTGCAATGACGCTTGTTGAAGTTTTGAAATCAATAGAAAACGGTGTAGAGGAAGATGGAGTAGAAAATGCCAGAAAGAATGCTGGCGCTACCTATGCTACCTTCAATGCTGCCTTGGGAAGTTCAGGTCTGGCCTCTGTATTCGCCAGAAATGAGCTGACAGTATTTGCACCTACAGATGCTGCATTCGCTGCATTAGGATTAAATCCGGGCAATATCAGAAGGCAACCTAATTTGAAGGAGATTTTACTTTACCATGTGGTGGGTGGAACTGTGCTTTCTACTGATTTGAGAAACGGTTTTGTTCCTACAGTGAATGGAGCAGCAGTCGAAATCAATTTGAACGATGGTGCAATAGTCAACAATGCAAATATCGTGATGGTAAACAAAAGAGCCAGAAATGGTGTGATTCACGGAATAGACCAGGTGCTCTTGCCTCCTACCCAAAACATTGTTGAAATTGCATTGGGAGCAGACCCAGAATTTACAATTCTTGTTGCTGCTGTTCAAGCTGCAGGTTTTGGAAATTTGTTGGCAACAACCAATAATCTGACTGTCTTTGCTCCAACCAATGCAGCTTTTGGGGACCTTTTGGATGAATTGGGTTTTCCAAGTTTGGAGGCATTGATCGACGAGGATACAGGAATAGGAATTGCTGGTTTGCAGCGTGTTTTGGCTTATCACGTATTTGCGGGAAGGGTATTTTCTAGCGACCTTTCCAATACGACCATCGAGATGTTTTCAGGGGATGATTTAGGTATTGATATCAGCGGACCAAAATTGATAGATTTTAGAGAAAGAGAAGCTGGAATTGTTGCTACAGATATCCAAGCTACCAATGGTGTGATCCATGTAATTGATAAAGTGATCTTACCTTTTTAATGAATTGAAAAAGCCGGTATAAGCCGGCTTTTTGATTTTTATGTAAATCCGCAATGATACCATTAATCATTATAAATGCGGTTTTTAACCATACTGATATTTATTGATATTGGATCCGTCTCGGCGGACAAGTTATTCATGGATATTGATTCTAATATACAGGTAAATTTTATGCAATTAAGTTAGTGGTATAATTGCGGATAATCATATTGATTTTAATCAGAATTAGCCCAAGCATTCCTAAGCCAATTTTTTACCTGATCTGTCCTGCCAATTAAAGTAAGCCAAAACTATTTTTTTTCTCCAAGACAGGTTAAATTAGCCTAAACCAAACCAAGCACCATGAGACTCCGGGTTTATACCTTATTTTTTTTGATCCTGATCCATTATTCCTGTGGGCAAAAAGAAGAAACAGTATATCCTCAAAGAGAAAATATTTCTGAATCGGTTTTTGCCTCCGGACTTGTCAAAGCCAAAGATCAGTACCGGGCTTTTGCCAATACTTCAGGGATTTTGAAAGCCCTCTATGTTCAAGAAGGAGAAGGAGTTAACGCAGGCGAAGTTATTTTGGAAATCACCAATGAAACTACCCGGCTTAATAGGGAAACTGCGGAATTGGTTAGGGCTTATACCGACCGCAGGGAAAATATGGCCAAGTTGAAAGATCTCGAAATCAACATAGAACTGGCCAAGAATAAGTATGAAAATGATTCCATTTTGCTGGAAAGGCAAAAAAAACTATGGGCTCAGGGAATTGGAAAAGCAATCGATCTGGAGCAGAGAGAGTTAAATTTTGAAAATTCCAAGACATTGTTCAGGTCCTTCAAGCTCCGCTATGAGGATTTGAAGAGGGAAATTGATTTTAACGAAAAAAATGCAGGTAAAAGCTTGGCCCTTTCCAGGTCATTGGAAAGTGATCTTCTCTTGAAAAGTAAAATAGATGGTAAGGTTTATGCGCTTTTGGTAGAAGTTGGGGAGATGGTCAATCCACAAACACCCTTGGCCATTATTGGAAGTGCAGAGGTGTTTATTTTGGAAATGCAGGTAGATGAGTATGATATCGCCAAAATCAAAACAGGGCAAAGAATACTGGTCACCATGGACAGCTACCGTGGGGAAGTGTTTGAAGCAAAGGTGAGTAAAATCAACCCTATAATGGATGAACGTAACAAAAGCTTTACCGTAGAAGGGGAATTTGTCAAAAGACCGGAAACACTTTATCCCAACCTTAATTTTGAAGCCAATATCATCATCCAATCCAAGGAAAATGCATTGACCATACCGAGGGCATTCCTTCTGAAAGAGAAGTTTGTGATTGATACCCAGGGGGATTCTGTTCTTGTACAAACGGGTATCAAAGACTTACAGAAAGTAGAAATCCAGAGCGGGATTGATGAAGCCACACAACTCAAAAAGCCATAATCATGCGGTTTGCCCTGATTGCAGAAATAGCGCAAGCACTGATGATGGCTAGGATCAAGCAGACCATGGTGGCAGCTGTGGGTGTCACTTTCAGCATCACCATGTTTATTGCTTTGTTAGGCTTTATGAACGGTTTGAATGATTTATTGGATGGTCTTATTTTGAACCGTACCGCCCATGTCCGTTTTTATAATGATATCAAACCTAATGAGGAGCAGCCGGTAACGCTTTCGGAAGATTTTAAAGATTTTCACAATATCATCCGTTCCGTGAAGCCTTCCGTGAGCAGGGTAAGTATTTACAACAATGATGCTATCATCCGGACCCTTAAAGAGGACAAAAGGATTTTGGGGGTGGCTTCAAAAATTTCTGTTCAGGTTTTTTTCAATGTGGGCAATGTGGATATCCCGGGGGTGTTAAATGGTATAGAAGTGGAAGAGGAAAATCGCCTATTCGCCTTCAGTGATTATGTGGTGGCAGGAAATTTTATGGACCTTCAATATACTACCAATAGTATCATTCTGGGAAAGGGTGCGGCAGATAAGATGATGGCGGAAATTGGAGATTATGTACAGATTACCACCGCCCAAGGGAATAGGCTGCTGTTAAAGGTAGTAGGTTATTATCAGTCAGGAATTGGGGAATTGGACAATCTACAATCTTATGTGTCTTTGGCCACCGCCCAAAAAATGTTGGGAGAAACTTCTTCCTATATCACAGACATTCAGGTCAAATTGCATGATTTAAATCAGTCTCCGGCCTTGGCCAAAGAATACCGATCTACCTTTGGGATTGATGCTGATGATATTCAGACCGTAAACGCTCTGTTTGAGACAGGTTCAAATGTACGGTCCTTGATCAGTTATGCAGTGGGAATCACCTTGTTGGTGGTGTCGGGTTTTGGGATTTACAATATCCTGAATATGATGATCTATGAAAAAATGGATACCATCGCTATTTTAAAGGCCATTGGGTTTTCCGGTGCAGATGTAAGGAATATTTTCATCAGCATAGCGGTTTCTATAGGGTTTGTAGGCGGGCTTTTGGGATTGCTTTTTGGTTTTTTGGCCTGTTTGGGCATTGAAAGAATCCCTTTTGAAACCGAGGCCTTGCCCACCATCAAAACTTATCCTGTGAATTTCAATCCCAAATATTATTTAATCGGAGGGATTTTTAGTTTGGTAACCACCTATATGGCCGGGTTTTTCCCTTCACGTAAGGCAAGTAAAGTAGATCCTGTAGAAATCATCAGAGGAAAGTAATATGGATGGTCAAAAGGTAATTGAAGCCAGAAAGATTAATAAATTCTTCTACAGTCCTGGGAAGACCCAAGTGCTCAAAGAGGTTACCTTTTCGGTTAAAAAAGGTGAATTTGTGTCTGTCATGGGAAAGTCCGGATGCGGCAAGTCTACCTTGCTCTACATCCTTTCTACCATGGATACAGATTACGAAGGAGAGTTATATTTAGATGGCAATCTGATTACTGGTCAATCATCCAATTACCTGTCCCATTTGAGAAATGAAAAAATCGGGTTTGTTTTTCAGTTTCACTACTTGATCCATGAGTTTTCGGTGCTGGAGAATGTGATGATTCCTGGGCTTAAACTCAATCAGAAATCAAGGGAAGAGTTGGAGCAAATCGCTATGGAAAAGCTAAAGGTTTTCGACATGCAGGACCATGCACTCAAAAAGGCCAATCAATTGTCAGGAGGGCAAAAACAAAGGGTTTCCATTGCAAGAGCCTTGATGAATAATCCCCTAATTATTATGAGTGATGAGCCGACCGGAAATCTGGATAAAAAGAATTCAGATTTGGTATTAGGAATATTTAAAGAGCTTGTCCAGGAATTTCATCAGACCATGCTGATGGTTACCCATGATTTTGATATGGCCTCAAAAACTGACAGGACCATTGTCATGGAAGACGGCATGATCATTTCCCATGGATAGAAGCAAGCTGGAGGATTCATCCTTTCATTTTATCTTATTGGGTTAGATTTTAATAATTTAATTTGGTCATGTTTTTGTGAGAAAACATTTTCCTATTAAATAATTTCTGAGTTTATCAGGTCATATCAATTGAATAAATCAATGTTTAGAAGACTTCTTTCTCTGTTTATTCCCCTTATTATGGTTTTTTTCTCCTGTTCAGAAAAGGAAGAACCGGATAATGGCCCTTCTAATTTATATTTCCCCCCTTTATCAGGGAATACCTGGGAGACTTTGGATACCCAAGGTCTCAATTGGAACCTTCAGGAACTGAACAGATTGGATGATTTGCTTGAAGCTAATGGTACAAGGGCTTTCATTCTATTGAAAAAAGGGAAAATTGTCAGAGAGGTTTATTTCGGTTCCCGACTGGCAAGCAATCAACCATATGATCAAAACTCCCTTTGGTATTGGGCGTCAGCGGGGAAAGCATTGACCGCTACTTTGGTTTGTCTTGCCCAAGAAGAAGGCAAATTGGATTTAAATGAGCCGTCTTCAACATATTTAGGCCAGGGCTGGACTTCTTTGACCATGACCCAAGAGCGTGAAATAACCATTTGGCACCAATTGACCATGACCACAGGCTTGGATGACAGAGTGGGTGATAGGGATGATTTCAGTTCTGACAACCTGAAGTTTTTAGCAAAACCCGGAAGCAGATGGGCTTATCACAATGCTCCCTACACCTTATTGGATAAGGTGGTTGAAAGAGCTACAGATATGTCATTTTCGGATTATTTTAATCAGAAGTTAGCATCGAAGATTGGAATGACGGGTTCTTGGCAAAAGGTTGGCTTCAATAATGTCTTTTTCAGCAATTCCCGGTCCATGGCCAGGTTTGGACTGTTGATATTGGCCAATGGAGAATGGGATGGTCAAAAAGTGATACAGGATAAAAGGTACCTCGAGCAAATGGTTAATACTTCCCAGCAGCTAAATAACAGTTACGGCTACCTTTGGTGGTTAAATGGAAAAAATTCATTTATGCTGCCTACGATTCAGAATGTGTTTCAGGGTTCTTGGGCTCCCAATGCCCCAGGTGATATGTTCTGTGGTCTTGGCAGGGATGGCCAGTACGTATGCATTATACCTTCTATGGAACTTGTAATGGTCAGGCTGGGGGAAAGCCCTGATCAATCTTTGGTCCCTTTTATGTTCCTCGATGAAATCTGGCAACAATTGAATAAAGTTTTGCCTAAAATGTAAAAATTTTCATTCTGTACTATTCTTGGCTTTTGGACTTAATTTTGGTTCAAAAGAGATAATGAAGTCTTTTATCCTGCGATTCTGAATTTTTTAAAAGAAACAATTTCTTACTGTAAGTGCTCATGTTTTGGAATGATCAATATCATCATTGTTTACTAAGTTTTCTTTAAAATGATTTGTATCTTAGTCGTAATACCAAAATAACAAGTTCCATGAGCAAAAAGAAAGAATACAGCTTGTTTGATGATGTATGTGGTTTCGTGGATGAAGCTGCTAAGTATATGGATGTACATCCAGGACTTCTCGAACAGATTAAGCAATGTAATAGCATCTATAAGTTTAACTTCCCTTTGAGGAATGATGACGGGAGTTATGAAGTCATTACTGGTTACAGGATTCAGCACTCACAGCATAAGCTCCCAGCTAAGGGAGGGATTAGGTATAGTACCCATGTCAATGAGGAAGAGGTGAAAGGTCTGGCTGCATTGATGACTTATAAATGTGCCTTGGTGAATGTCCCGTTCGGTGGAGCGAAAGGCGGCGTGTCTATAGATCCATTGAATTACAATGAGCACCAACTGGAAAGAATTACAAGAAGGTATACTGCTGAGCTGATCAAAAAGAAGTTTATAGGTCCTGCCATAGATGTACCTGCGCCGGATTATGGTACAGGAGCGAGGGAAATGGCCTGGATTGTGGATACTTTCGAAGCTTTTAACCCCGAATTGATCAATGCAAAAGGTTGTGTTACAGGAAAGCCTTTGTCGCAGCATGGAATTGATGGCAGAACTGAAGCGACTGGACAAGGTGTATTCTTCGGAATCAGGGAAGCAGTCAATGTAGAGGAGGATATGGCAGCTTTGGGACTGAAGCCGGGTCTGAAAGATAAAACAGTGATTGTTCAGGGCTTGGGTAATGTAGGGTATTATTCCGCCAAATATATCAGTGAAGCAGGAGCCAAGGTTGTTGGAGTAGCAGAGTGGAATGGGGGTATCTGGGATGAGCATGGAATAGATATCGAGGCGCTTAAGCAGTACCAAGTCAAGAACAAAGGTTTTAAAGGTTATCCCAAGGGAGAATTTATCAAGGAAAGTAAAGAGTTATTGACTTATCCTTGTGATATTTTGGTGCCTGCTGCACTGGAAAACCAGATTACCATGGAAAATGCGGATAAAATTCAGGCAAAAATTATAGGTGAAGCAGCCAACGGTCCAGTTACCCAGGAAGCTGAAAAAATCCTTTTGAAAAAAGGCAAATTGGTCATTCCTGATATGTACCTCAATGCGGGAGGGGTGACTGTTTCTTATTTTGAGTGGCTCAAAAACCTTTCCAGGGTTTCATTTGGAAAGTTGGAAAAGCGCTATGATATGGAGAAATACAGGAAGTTGCTGAGCACCATAGAAAATGCCACTGGTGAGGAATTTACTGATATTGAAAGGGATGCTTTGATCCGTGGTGCATCTGAGCGGGATTTGGTGTTGTCAGGATTGGAAGAAACCATGGTGACCTCTTATCAGGCACTTAATCAAAAAAGAAAAGAGAAAAACATACAGAGTTTGAGAACAGCAGCTTTTATTCTAGCGCTTGAGCGAATTGTGATCAGCTATACTGATTTGGGTATTTTCCCGTAATTGTCAGTGGAGAGTGGAAAACAAAAAAGAGGTGGCTTAGTTCACCTCTTTTTTGTTTTTCACCAAATGATGAAAAGTTTCTTCGATCAGGGTATTATGCCCACAGGGAAGTTCAATCGTGACAATTTGTGGGATTTTAGAACTAAATCTATTTAGGTTTTTGGTTGTGATCATAGCGTCATAAGTGCCTGTCACCAAGGTTACCGGTGTTTTATTTAACCTCAAATGATTGATGATTTGACCAAGGTTAGGTTTTAAAGGTTTGAAGACATTCCATGTAAAATACACCTGTGCCCTCATCGTCCGGGAGTGCATTTGTGACTTTACAAACTTGATCAGTGAATTTTGTAAAAGGCCAATACTGTGAAGAACGTCCATGGTTTTAAAAAAACGTTCAGGATGGAATACCACATGTTTAAAAAGCCTGTTTAGGATTCCTGGAAAGGTGGCCATATTGTACCAGAACCCGGTCTTGATCCCATCAGGGGCCATTAAGAGGAGTGACTGGGTAAGGTTAGGAAAAATTTCATAGGTAATCAGGCAAAATTTGCCTCCCATACTGTATCCTATCAAATGGAATTTTTCAAAATTTTCTTTTGTCATTAATTGGAGAATGATTTCACGCCAAATCTCTTTAGTCAGTTTTTGGTGAACTGATTTCCAACTGCTTTGACCATGATAAAACATATCAAAAACTATAAAGCAGTCATCTTTACCTCTCAAAGGTAAGTATGGTTCATAGGCTTTCATATTTTGTCCGAAGCCATGAAAAAGTAAATAGATGTTTTTACCGGATCCATGTTTTTCGTAAGCCAAGTGGCCAAAGCTGGTTTCCAGAAATACCATAATCAAATAAAATTATTGTCTGCTAAAGTTAAAATTAATGAGTCAAAATTCTTTAGATATCTATTTTAAAGTTTAATATTTTGATTTTGTGAATTAAATTGTTTTTTTATAATGTTTTTAGTTCTGATTTCATGTTTTGCCGAAATAAAATTTCTTTAAAAAACCTAAGAAACTTTGAACTTTCCAATAGTTTCCTGAGTTTTGCATCAGAATTTGAAATAACTTTGGAGACAAGAGAGAAAATTATTGAGGCTGCCAAAGAGCAGTTTATGCAGTATGGCGTAAGGTCTGTGACAATGGATGACTTAGCCAGATTAGCGGGGGTTTCGAAGAAAACGATTTATCAGGAGTTTTCGGATAAGAACCAACTGGTTTTCGATACTTTTTCTTCAGCACTGAAGCAGGATATCGAGAAAATGGAAACTTTGCCCAAGGTCAAAGATGGTGTGATTGAGCATTTGGTCGGTCTTACTAATTACATCAGGAAAAGATTTGCTTCACTCAATCCCTATGTATTGAATGAAGTACAGCGTTATTTTCCGCAATCCTGGAAATTGTTCGAGGATTTTAAGCAAGAGCATGTCATCAAGGGTATTAAGGAATTATTGGAAAAAGGCAAGGAAGAAGGCTATTTCCGACCTGAGATCAACACTGAAATAATAGCAACGATGCGTCTTGAGCAGATGATGGCCATATTTGATCCGATAAAGTTCCCACCATCTAAGTACAATCCGGTGGATTTACAGATTGAAGTATTTGAACATTTCCTTTATGGAATTTTTACAGAAAAAGGAAGAGAAGCTTACCTAAACCAAAAAAACACAGTTAATGAAAACCACAATTAAAATGCTTTTCAGGATTTCGGTTTTCCTGATTGCTATTTTATCTCCTTTTCATCTCATCGCCCAGAAGGTGGTTGAATTGTCCTTGGAGGAAAGTTTAAGATATGCTTTGGAAAATAATGTGGATGCGAAAAATGCCCAATTGGAGGTGTTGATTTCCAAAGGTATTATTGGAGAAAACAGAGCTGCTGGATTGCCACAGATCACCGGTTCATTTGAAATGACAAAAAACCTCCAACCTCCCTTACTTATTTTACCGGCCGAGGCAGGGAGTGTCATTGGTGGAGGCAATGGGGATCCTGATCAGGGAAGTGGCCCTTCTGACATTACAGTAATACCTTTTGCTGTTAATTATCAGTCATCGCTTGCTTTCAATTTGGAGCAGATGATTTTCAATGGTTCATATTTTGTTGGACTTAAAGCAGCTAAGACCTTAAAATCACTTACTGAATTTGATAGGTTGAAAACCGAGATTGAAGTAAAAGAAGCGGTGAAGAAAGCTTATTACACAGTCTTGATCAATGAGGAAAGAAAATTATTGGTCGAAGCTAATTTAGAAAGGGTCAAAGCATTGTTGAAGGAAACAGAAGAGCTCTATAATGTCGGATTTGTGGAAAAATTGGATGTTAGTAGAGTCAAAGTCCAAACTAATAACCTGATTTCTGAACAGGAAAAAATTAAAGCAGCTTTGGATATCAGCAAGGAGATCCTAAAGATCCAAATGGGTATGCCTTTATCAGTCGATATTCAAATATCCTCTCGTCTTTCAGACCTTGAAGCTTTAGGAGATATGAACTCATTGCTAGCAGAAAATGGCTCAAAAAGAGTTGAAATAGACCAAATCACCACGAATCTTGATTTGGTCAGATTGGATTTGAAAAATAACCAAGTTCAGTATATCCCAAATATTTCAGCTTTTGGAACATTCCAGAGGGTAACCGGTGCACAGGCCCTCAATACTATTTTTGATTCCCAAAGGTGGTTTTCTTCTTCTTTTGTGGGATTGAGGATGTCAATACCAATCTTTGATGGTTTAAGAAAAAGCTATAGAATACAGCAGAATAGAGTTCAGCTAAGACAACTGGAAAATCAAAGATTTTTTGTTGAAGAAAATGTTGAATTGGAAAAATTTCAATCCAGAACAAACCTCGTCAATTCGATTAGGACTTTAGAAGTTCAGAAAGAAAACAGGGAATTGGCTATGGAAGTTTTCAATATGACCAAAATAAAATATAGTGAAGGAGTGGGTTCCAACCTTGAAGTAGTGGAAGCAGATTCTGCGCTTAAAGAGGCAGAAACCAATTACTTCTCTGCACTTTACGATGCTTTAATAGCCAAAGTGGATCTAGAAAAAGCATTAGGAATACTATAACCAATTATTAAGCAAAATCTTAAAAACACATATGAAAACGAATTTTCAATTTTTAATCATTGCCCTACTTCTATTGGTGGCTTCCTGTGGGGAGAAAGATGAACTGACTGCCAAGAAGGATGATTTGGCCAAAATGAAAAAAGAAGCATCTGAATTAAGAAGTTCAATTGAGGCTTTGGAAAAGGAAATCGCGCAGCTTGATCCTGAATTTGCACTGGCCAACCGAAAAGCAGTGCTTATTTCTACTATAAAACCAACAGTGGGACAGTTTGATCACTTTGTAGAAGTTACAGGATCTGTTTTATCCAAGAAAAATGTTTCCATTTCCGGAGAAGTTTCAGGAAGAATCCAGGAAATTTCCGCTGTTGAAGGCATGCGTGTATCCAAAGGTCAGGTTTTAGCGAGAGTGGATGCAGAGGCCATTCTTCGAAATATCGATGAGGTTCAAAAGCAACTAGAACTTGCAGTAATCATATTTGAAAAACAGGAAAGACTTTGGAATCAGCAGATCGGCACAGAGATTCAATATTTAGAGGCTAAAAACAGAAAAGAGTCTCTTGAAAAAAGTCTGGCGACATTGAAAACTCAGGAATCAAGAACATTGGTAAAAGCACCTTTTACCGGTACAGTGGAGTCGGTATTGGTGAGGACAGGAGAATTGGTGCAGCCAGGTACACCGATGTTCCAATTTGTAGGCGAAAGCGATTTGTTTATCGAAGCAGATGTCTCTGAAAGGTATGTGGGAATCGTCAACAAAGGCGATTCAGTGGAAATTACTTTCCCATCCATCAATCAGACTATGAGCACCAAAGTTTCGGCTGTAGGTTCTATTATCAATCAAAATAACAGAACTTTCAAGGTTGAAGTCTTTCTGCAGAATATGCCATTGGTGAAACCCAACATGATCTCAGTATTGAGAATCAAGGACTATGAAAGCAAGGAGGCCGTCATGGTGCCTAATTACCTGGTACTTCAGGACAATAAAGGAGATTATATCTTCAAAGTGGAAGACAATACCAGTAAGAAGCAATACATCAAAAGAGGTAAAACTTATAGGGAAATCACCGAAGTGTTGGAAGGTCTTACCGGACAGGAAACTTTGGTAGATAAAGGGTTCAGGGAAGTTGGTGATAATTTTATGGTAAACGTTGCCCAATAATCGGTCATGTCCAAAGGAGAAGAACAAAAAAACAAGGTTACCAGAGAGTTTGGATTGAGCTCCCTCTCGGTAGATAATCAGACTTCCGTCGTGATATTGGCGGTCATTATTACAGTATTGGGGATTTTGGGCTACAAGACCATGCCCAAGGAAAGTTTTCCAGAGATTGTCATTCCTACAGTCTATGTAGGTACAGCCTATCCGGGCAACTCTCCTGTGGATATGGAAAACCTGATTACCAGACCTATTGAGAAGGAGCTTAAATCCATCAATAATGTCAAAAGTATCAAGTCCACTTCAGTCCAGGATTTCTCTTCCATAGTGGTGGAATTCAATCCAGGTGTTGAGATTTCCAAGGCTATTCAGGACGTGAAGGATGCAGTTGATAAGTCCAAGAGTGAACTGCCTACGGACTTAGATCAGGAACCGGATGTGATTGAAGTCAATACTTCTGATTTTCCTATCATGAACGTTAATCTTTCCGGTAATTACACTGAGGAAGAGTTGAAAAAATTCGGGGAATTTCTGGAAGATGAAATCGAAAAACTCCCTGAAGTTTCCAAAGCAGAGCTTAGAGGTACAATTGAACGTGAGATCCGAATTGATGCTGACATCTATAAGATGGAAGCTATGGGGGTTTCTTTTGGAGATATTTCTGAAGCAATTTCCCAAGAAAACGTCACTATTTCCGGCGGTAATATTCTTGCCGGTGAATTTAGACGTTCTCTAAGGATCACTGGGGAATTCAAGTCACCCGATGAGCTCAATGGCATCATTATCAAAACAGAGAACAACCGAATCGTATACCTGTCTGATGTGGCCGAAGTGACGGATACTTACAAGGAAAGGGAATCCTATGCCAGGAGTAACAAGCTTCCGGTGGTCACGGTCAATGTTGTGAAAAGAAGTGGTGAGAACCTATTGGATGCCTCCGATAAAATAAAAGACATTTTACAAAAAGCGCAAGCGGAGCGTTTTCCTAGTGATTTGGAGGTCAGCATCACCAATGACCAGTCCAAGACAACACGTGCCCAGGTTAACGACCTTGAGAACTCCATTATTTTCGGGGTAATTTTAGTTGTGTTGGTATTGATGTTTTTCCTTGGCTTCCGAAATGCCCTTTTTGTAGGTATTGCGATTCCACTGTCCATGTTTATTTCATTTCTAGTTTTGAACTCTTTTGGCATTACCCTTAACCTTATGGTGCTTTTTGCCTTGATTCTGGCATTGGGGATGTTGGTGGACAACGGTATCGTGGTGGTAGAGAATATTTACCGATTGATGCAGGAAGGTATGAAGCCTGTACAGGCAGCAAAAGAAGGAGTAGGAGAGGTTGCTTGGCCGATCATTACTTCAACAGCTACTACTTTGGCGGCTTTCTTGCCACTGGCATTCTGGGATGATATTATCGGTGAGTTTATGAAATACCTGCCGATTACGCTTATTATTGTACTTTCTTCATCTTTGTTTGTGGCCTTGGTGGTCAATCCTGTACTGACTTCCTTGTATATGAAGATTCAGGATGTGGATGTGATCAAGCCGAAAAAGAAGAGTCTGATTGTAGCATTAGTCTTCGCAACAATGGCAATTATCAGTTATTTAGCTGGTTCCATGACTTTCGGAAACCTCTTTATGATTGCTGCTGTGCTGACCGTTTTCAATGTTTTTTTCTTAAGATCTGCGATCAGATGGTTTCAGAATGTCTTCCTGGTAAGAATGGAAGATTTGTATGAAAACACGCTTCACTTTGCGCTAAGAGGTAGAAATCCTTATTACTTCTTTGGAGGTGTGAATTTGTTGTTGGTTTTATCCATCGTGTTGCTGGGAATCAAGGCTCCAAAAGTGCTATTCTTTCCAGACAATCAGCCTTCTCTTGTCAATATCTTTATTGAAAATCCAATAGGAACTGACATTGAAGCGACCAATACGTTTTTAATAGAGTTGGAAGACGAGATGTTGGAATTAATGGAACCATATAGTAGTGTAGTAGAATCTATCATTACGCAAGTGGGACAAGGTACAGGTGATCAATCTGAAGGACCAAGTATGGCCAATACCCCACATAAGGCAAAGATTACGATGAGCTTTGTGGAGTATCAGTATCGCCAAGGGGTTAATACCAATAAGATCATGGAAGAAATACGTGATTTGGTGGAAAAATATCCGGGTGTACTGATCACAGTAGATAAGCAGAGAAATGGCCCTCCAGTTGGTAAGGCTGTAAACATTGAGGTAAGTGGAGAAGATTTTCAAAAATTGATTGCTTTTGAAGATCAGTTTAAAGAATATCTCGGGTCTGCCAATATTCCAGGTATAGAGGAATTGAAATCCGACTTGGAATTGGGAAGCCCTGAAGTGATTTTGAAAATTGACAGAGAAAAGGCAAGAAGATTTGGATTGTCTACTTCTACGATCGCCAATGAGCTGAGAACAGCCTTGTTTGGGTTGGAAGTTTCCAAATTCAAGGAAGGAGAAGATGATTTTCCTATTCAGTTGAGATTGAAAGATGAGTATCGATACGACCTTTCTTCACTGATCAATAAAAAAATAAATTTCAGGGACAAATTTGGCAACAAGAAGGAAGTTCCGATTTCTGCCGTAGCTGAACTGGAATATGGATCTACTTATGGTTCGGTAAAAAGAAAAGACCTCAATAAAGTGATTTCCATTTTCTCCAACGTTACGGATGGGTATAACCCCACTGAAATCAATAATCAGTTGAAGGATATGGTAGCCAATTTTGAAATCCCAGACGGTATTACAGTCAAATTTACAGGTGAGCAGGAAGAGCAGGCAAAATCCACAGCCTTTTTGATGAGAGCTTTATTTATAGCAGTTTCTGTAATATTTCTGATTATTGTTGCCCAGTTTAATTCAGTCACTACGCCATTTATTATTATGGCATCGGTGGTGCTGAGTACAATTGGTGTGTTTTTGGGATTGGTGATCTTCAATATGGATTTTGTGGTCATCATGACAGGTATCGGGATTATTTCCCTTGCAGGGGTTGTGGTGAACAATGCCATCGTATTGATTGATTATACCAACCTTGTAAGGGAAAGGAGAAGAAAAGAACTAGATGTTCCGGAAGATGAATACCTTCCTTATGATGAGTTGTTGAAAAGTATTATTGTGGGCGGTAAAACCAGGTTGAGACCAGTACTGTTGACTGCGGTTACTACAGTTTTGGGTTTGGTGCCTTTGGCCATAGGAATGAATATCAACTTTGCTACGTTGTTAAGTTCTTTCGATCCTCAATTCTATGTGGGAGGTGACAATGCAGATTTTTGGGGGCCAATGGCTTGGACTGTAATATTTGGTCTAACCTTTGCGACCTTTCTAACGTTAGTAATCGTACCTGTCATGTATTTACTGGCAGATAAATTAAACATGTTGATTCGTAGACTGAAATAGCATGATTAAATAAAGGTTGGTGGTTTTTAAATGATTAAACCCTTGGGATAATATTCCAGGGGTTTATTTTTTTAACTATGAAATAAAAAGCTTTTTCAACCAGATAAGCCAGTAAGAATGTTTAAATTTGGGTTTTAGATTGAATTGATTTTATGAGCGATTTACAATGGTTTGTTTTGTATACAACTTCAAGAGCAGAGAAGAAAGTTGCCCAAAGATTAAGAGAGAATGGATTGGAAGTTTTCCTGCCAATGGTAGAGGAGCTCCGACAGTGGTCGGATAGAAAAAAGAAAGTACAGAAAGCACTTTTCAATGGATATTTGTTTGTAAAAACAGCCAAAGCCAACCTTTGGGAAGCTTTACAGGTACCGGGTGCTGTCAAATTTGTTCATTTTGCTGGAGAACATGCCACTGTTCGGGAAGAGGAAATAAATACGATTAAAAGAATTCTGGAAACTGGGGTGGCTGTAGAGACTGATGGCTCTGACATCGAAGAAGGCCAACAGGTCAGGATTCTGGGCGGGCCGCTGGAAGGAATGCAAGGGGAGTGCGTCAATAAAGGTAATAAGGATTACTTTATTATTAGAATCCCTGGAATCAATCAGAACATGATGGTAAATATCCCAAGGAAATTTTTGGAGGTGATTTCTTAAACCTGAGCAATCTTTATTGTGCTTTGGATTTCCAGTTAAAGTGTTTTTTGTAAACCACTTGTATTTGGGCCATATGATCTCCAAATCGGTTAAACCCGGCATTTCCATCCAATTCATCAGAAAAAGAAATCAAGAGGGTACCTTCTAGCGCCAGATCTGACCAATTGTCCAGCTTGTAGTTAATTCCGGCCCGTATAGGTACATGGGCAGTAAAGGTATTGGCCCTGGTTTCTGTTGCATTATAGGAGTAGGATTCTTTGCGATTAACAAACAGGGCACCTAATCCCATTCCTCCATAAAGGTTGAAGATACCCCTGTTCATATGGTTTTCATAAGGGAAAAGCCAAAAAACAGGCATCAGATCCAAGTAAAATGCTTGTCCTCTAAATGTAAAAGCACTTCCTCTTGATCTCCAGATTTCTTCTATTCTTGGCCCATATAAGCCATCTGGACTACTAGAAATCCATTGTATGCCGGTACTGATTTGGTATCCAAAGTGCCGAGAGAATTTTTTGGTATAAGAACCAGTAATAGCAGGCTTCCATAGAAAATCCCATGTTCCATAAGGCCCTGCATTGTCTCCATAAATAAAGGAAGGTCCCGCTCCCAAAGCCCAAATATTGTTTTTGGGTGTTTTTTCTTTATAAAAACTCTGACCAATTGCAGGAAAAGTTAAGCAAGAGAACATAATTCCTACAACAAGTGGTTTAAAGGTAGCTGAAAATGACATCAAAGGGACTTAAAGTTTAAGGGATTAAAAGAATGGTTTGATTGCGTCAATAAATATATTAAGCTTCAGGTTCGTCGCTTAAGGCTCTGCCTATTTCCTCCTCAGTCATCCTTAATTTTGATTTACATTCTTTGACCAGTGCTGATGCCTCTTTAACCAAATTAGAAAGATCATCCATGCCAGTTTCACCTTTTTCCAACAAGGTGACAATTTCTTCCAATCTTTTAAGTGATTTATCGTAGCTCATATTGTCATGATTTTTTTTTCTCAATAGTTATGATTGTACTTTCAATGATGTTTTTCACGGAATAAGTAGTCATTTTGTCTCCCGTTTTGATGGTTCCCAAATGCAGTGGGACACCATTTATTTCAGAGCGGGTATAACCTTTCTCAAAGAATGTGTTGGGGTCCATTCTGGCGATGTCTTTCTCCAATTGCCTGATCTTTTGCTCTGATTTTTGAATAAGGAGCGTACTCGCCTTTCTCAGGTTTTGATTGAAGTTGTCCAAATTCAGGGCTTTAATGGAAAGTTGTTGCACAGCAAGTGACCTGATTTGTTTTGTTCTAAAGGAAAGATTATCAGTGGTTTGGTGTAAAGTGAATTTAGCTTGCTGGTGAAGCCTTCTTTCAAGTTCTCTCAGCATTTTTTCTTCCCAAAACCAAATTTGAGAAGCGTTTCTTTCCAAAATTTTCATCAAACCTTTTATTTTTTCCTCAAAGGCATGAAATCCTGAAAGCAGGAATTCAGCTGTGGCCGTAGGCGTTTTCATTTTGGTATGTGCTACCAAATCTGCAATGGTCTCATCCCTTTCATGCCCGATACCAGTAATGACAGGGATTGGACAAGAGGCGATCTTAACTGCCAATTGGTAATCATCAAAACAGTCCAGGTCCAATTGTGACCCACCACCCCGGATCAGCACAATAGCATCAAAGGCTTTTGTAAGATTGTCCTGTATAACTTCGTCTAAGGCCCTGATCATGGTTGCAGGGGCGTCTATACCCTGTAAGGTCGCCTGGTAAAGCTTATAGTGGATCCTGTATCCAAAACGGTTGTTATCGATTTGGTTGATAAAATCACCATACCCAGCAGCGGTTGCAGAGCTGATTACAGCGATTTTCTGAGGAACTTCAGGAAGTGCCAGCCTTTTATTCAGCTCCATCATACCCTCTGCAGTAAGTTTATCTATTATTTCTTGACGAATACGGGCCCTCTCTCCTAAAGTGAAATTCGGATCTATATCCTTTACGTTTAGGCTTATTCCATATATTTCATGAAAAGTCACATTGACCTGTGCAAGTACTTTCATGCCTGTCTTCAGATCCTGCCCTGTGATGGTTTTGAACTTGGAGGCAATTCCTCTAAAAGTATATGCCCAGATATTGGCCCTGATTTTTGCGACAATTTGATTTCCCTGTTTTTCCACCAGATCCAAATAGGCATGGCCTTGTCTAGCTTGATTGAGTTCAGCGATTTCTGCTATTACCCAGTAGGCAGGTTCCAATTGGATATCCAGGGTCTCCTTGATGAGCTGGTTGAGCGCTAAAAGTGAAATGGCTTGCTGCATTCGGAAAATTAATCAGGAAAACTGAATTATGGAAAAGAAAATGCCCTATCGTTTTATGGATAGGGCATAAATAGCTGGGAAATCAGGTATTTATTTTACAAGATTTTTATTAATTCTTGATTTTAAGTTTTCGCTGGCTTTGAGTAAAGGAAGTCTTACTGTATCTCCGCAAATTCCCAATACACTCATCAAATATTTCAGTCCAACAGGATTAGCTTCTTCGTACATCATTGGATTGATGTCCAATAGTTTGAAAGCAGCCATTCTTGAAGTTTCTAGATCTGCATGGCAAATATCCCGGAAAATTGCCGGATAGGCATTTGCCAAAACTGAAATAACACCATGTCCACCTATGACTTTCATAGATGGTGTCAGGATATCATCACCAGAGATCAATAGAAAATCCTCAGGCATTTTTGCTGCTATACGCATACATTGGGACAGATCCCCACTGGCCTCTTTGATGCCGATGATATTGGGATGTTTGGCCAGTTCCAAAGTAGTCTGATAAGTTAGATTGGACATGGTCCTACCCGGCACGTTGTATAGGATTACAGGAACAGGGCATGCATCAGCTATAGCCTGATAATGGGCAATGATGCCAGCTTGAGTAGGTTTGTTATAATATGGACTTACTGATAAAATGGCATCAATACCTGAGAAATCTGTATGCTTGATTTCTTCTAAAATAGCCTGCGTGTTATTTCCTCCGATGCCATATACGATGGGTAATCTTCCTGCATTGTATTCCAAAGAAGCTTTTAGGACAGATTTTTTTTCCTCTTTGGTCATGGTGGAAGATTCGCCAGTGGTACCTTGAACCACAAGATAATCTACTCCTCCTTGTATGACATGTTCGATGACGCGCTTTAGGCCATCATAATCTATGGACATATCTTCATGAAAAGGGGTAATCAATGCAACACCTGTTCCGTGAAATTTTAACATGCTTCTTTTATTTTATTTAAGTAATTAATCAAATGTTGGATGTTTTCATGTAGATCATCGCCTTCAGTTTGAAGCATGAGATCTAAATAGGCTTCATTTTCCTTAGAATAAAAGCCAAGATTAAGGGAACTCTTATTAGCGAGCAGCAAATAACGCAAATATGGATTAAGCTGTAAAGGAAGGACTAAAATAAAATCCATTTTTTCCAGCAGAAACTCATTTAGGTAGTCAGAATGCTGTCCCCAGATATTGAAATGCTTATGAGAAAAGGCTTCTACTTTTGTTGATTTTCCTTCATTGTAAAACAGGCCAATTATCCTCACCTTATAGCCCCAAAGGTTTCTGATTACTTCTTTGGTAAGTTCAAATTCCTCCTCAGCACCTGCGAGGATGCCGATCTGTTTGATTTGAGTTGGAACGATAATTTCTTTTTTTGACTGCAGTCGCATCCTTGATTGGTTCTGCTTCTGCACCATGATGTCTTTGATCCACTTCATCTGTTAAGCCTTTTTGCCGACCATCTGAAGGAATTCATCTTCAGAAATCATTTTAACACCCAATTTTTCGGCTTTTTCTTTTTTACTCGGTCCCATGTCTTCTCCCTCAATGATAAAGTCCAGTGCTTTCGAAACGGATTTGAGATATTGCCCCCCATTTGCCTCTACGAAGTCTATGATTTCGTCCCTTTTGAAATGGTTAAGTTTTCCTGAAGCCAAGATCTTTAATCCTTCCAGACTCGTGCTTTCTAATTTCCTTTCCTCCTCTACCAACACAAAGTTCAGCCCATGGGTTTTCAATCTTTCAATTAATTCCAGATTTTCCGGGTCTTTGAAATACTCATGGATACTGCTGACCAATGTTTCTCCCACACCATTGATGTTCAAAAGTTCCTCTGCACCTGCGTTTTTCAAAGCATCAATATTTTTGAAATGCTTGGCCAAAATCTGGGCTGTATTTTCACCGATATTTCTGATTCCCAAAGCAAAAAGGAGTTTTTCAAAAGGTTGGGATTTCGATGCTCTTATCCCTTCCAGCATATTGGAAATGACACCTTCCTGAAAAGTATTGGCTTTGAGTTTTTTGACCCTATCTTCCTGTTCCCTGCTCAATGGCAGATTCAGCTTCAGAAGGATGCCATGTACTGTGTTTTCGTGCATTGAAGCTTCTACTAGTTTGCTCAAGGATATCCAGTTACCGATCAGCACATTCAGCACAACCGGTACAGGTAGATGGTCTTCCATTTGTGGCAAGGGACTGTTTTCCAGAATTTCTTCCAGTTTCATCAGTGTGCCCACATTCTGGGCTACTTTTTTGTTGGAGGCTCTGATGAAAAGTTCAAAGGCTTTGATAACCCGTTTCAAAGGTTGATCAGTGTGTCTCTCTGTGAATTTTTGGATTGCTGACAGGGACAGACCATCGGTTAATGCAAAAAATGCTTTGGTGAGGGAAATAAATAGATAGCCGTCATCTGATTTTTGATATTGGTCTTGACTCATTTCAAGACCAAGTAGCTGGTCAGCCTTACCTTCCAATTCGTAGAGATCTGCAAAGTTTCGAATATAATGCTGATCTATAAGGGTTTTGATTCTTTCGGTCCCTAAAGAATCAATGTCCATGGCTCTTTTATGAACAAAATGTTCAATTCTACCCAGCAATTGTGGAGGGCAGCTTTTGGTGTTGGGGCAGAAGTGTTTGGCTTCGCCTTCTTTTCTTTCTAAGAGAGTACCGCACTCCGGACAAAGGTCGATGTAGGCAATTGGTTTTGCCCCATTTTTTCTTTTTTCCAGCGCTACGCCGGTGATTTTTGGGATGATTTCACCTCCTTTTTCCACAAAAACAGTATCCCCTTCATGCAGTCCCAATCTTTCAATTTCATTGGCATTGTGTAGTGATGCACGCTTCACTGTGGTTCCTGCCAAATGCACAGGAGCAAGATTGGCCACAGGAGTAATGGCACCTGTTCTTCCCACCTGATAGGTAATGGATAGCAATTCAGATTCAGCACTCTCGGCTTGGTATTTATAAGCAATTGCCCATCTTGGTATTTTGGCAGTAAAGCCAAGTTCTTCTCTCTGTTCGTAGTCGTTGATTTTGAGTACTACGCCATCGGTATCTAAAGGCAAAGTAAAACGGTCTTCTTTCCAGGATTCTATATATCCCAATACCTCTCTGATGTCTTTGCATTTGGTATAAGTAGGAGAGACGTTGAATCCCCACTTTTCAATGAGATGGATAGCCTCGTCATGTTTGTCTACCCCAATCTCATCGCCTAACAATTGGTAGAAGTAACAATTTAGCCTCCTTTTGGCAACTATGCTGCTGTCCTGCATTTTGACAGTTCCGGAAGCCGCATTTCGCGGATTGGCCAGCAAAGCTTCACCGTTTGCTTCTCGCTCCTCATTGATTTTTTCGAATTCTTTTTTCGGAAGAAAAATCTCGCCCCGTACTTCAAATTTTTCAGGAATATTGTCACCCTTGATGTGTAAAGGGATATTTCTGATTGTTTTGATGTTTTCAGTCACCACATCTCCTCGTGTACCATCTCCCCGGGTGACAGCTCTTACCAATCTGCCGTTTTCATACACCAAACTTATCGCTACCCCATCAAACTTCAACTCACAAAAATATTCATACTCTCTATGGCCAAGCCCTTTGGCAACCCTCTCATCAAAAGCCAAAAGCTCTTCCTCTGAGTAGGTGTTACCCAAGGATAGCATGCGGTACTCGTGGAGTGCAGTCTCAAATTCTTTGGTAATGGTGCCGCCTACCCTTTGACTGGGGCTATCAGATGCTAAAAATTCCGGAAAGGCAGATTCCAGACTGATGAGTTCTTCCAAGAGTTTATCAAACTCAAAATCAGAGATTTCGATTCGGTGTTCCTGGTAATAGATATGGTTATGATAATTGATCTGCTTGGTAAGTTCTTCGATCCTAGCCTTGGCCTGTTGTGGAGTCATAGATATTAGTTCAAAACTTTCTGTGGTGTAATCATTCAAAATTAAGCTTTGTCCAAAGAATGAACAAGCAATACATGGGCAACAATGGTTTTTATTTGATGGATGACGTTAATGATCGGGATTGACTATATTTGTTCTCAATTCAGCACAATATGAGTAAAAAAGCAGATATCGAATCCCGTATCCTTGATGTTTCCTACAAACTTTTTTTGGAACAGGGTTATAAAAATACCACCATGGACGATATTGCCCAGCGTTTGACGATGAGTAAAAAGACGCTTTACAAGTATTTCCCGGGTAAAATGGAACTGTTGGCAGCTTCATTTGAGATTCTAAAAAACCGACTTTCTTTGAAAGTATCAACGCTATTGGAAAACCAATACATTCCCTACACTGCTAAATTGAAATCCTTGCTGACGGTAGTGGCTACCGACCTTGCGCCAATCAATCCTGAGCTTTTGGAGGATTTAAGGGAACATGCACCTGAAATCTGGAAAAATCTGCAGGAGTATATTCGGGAATCAGCATATCTCCGGTTTCATAAACTTATTCAGGAGGGAAAGGAAAAGGGATTTGTAGCTTCTCATGTAAATGTAAGTTTGGTAGTGTTGATATATGCCTCCGCCATCCAAAATCTGATTGATTCTAAATTTTTAGCACAGTTTCCAGGACAAATCAAAGATAAAATGGGATTGAAAACTTCCGAAATATATGATCAGGTTATTCAGATCATCTATCACGGAATCCTGACTGAAGATGCCAAAAAAGATTTTCATGGATTAGGATAAACCTTATAAGACAATCTAAATTGAAATGTTTCCAAAAGGGGTTTGATTGTACCAATCCCGTTCAATTGACTATCTTTGCAGCCGATGAAAAATAAAAATTTTAAACGATATACAGTTACTTCAGCTTTGCCCTATGCCAACGGACCTCTTCACATTGGTCACTTGGCGGGATGCTATATTCCTTCAGATATCTATGTCAGGTACCTGAGATCCAATGACAGGGATGTTGCCTATGTCTGTGGTTCAGATGAACATGGTGTAGCCATTACCATCAAAGCCAAAAAAGAGGGGATTACCCCTCAGGAAGTGGTGGACAGGTACCATGAGATCATGAAAAAAAGCTTTGAAGAGTTTGGAATCAGCTTTGATCACTATTCCCGTACTTCTGCTAAAATCCATCATGAAACAGCTGCAGGATTCTTTAAAGATCTATATGAAAAAGGAGAATTTCTGGAACAGGTTACCGAGCAATATTATGATGAGGAAGCAGGACAGTTTTTGGCAGATAGATATATAGAAGGTACCTGTCCGAAATGTGGCCATGATGGTGCCTATGGAGATCAGTGTGAGAAATGTGGCAGTTCGCTCAATCCTACAGATCTGATTAATCCCAAATCAAAGTTAAGTGGGAGTACACCGGTTTTGAGAGAGACCAAACATTGGTTTCTGGATTTGGCGAGATATACAGATTTTTTGAAAAACTGGATACTTGTTGAGCATGCAAACGACTGGAAAAACAATGTGCTGGGTCAATGTCGCTCGTGGCTGGAGGCAGGAGAAGGTCTTCAGGCCAGGTCAATGACCAGGGATATGGATTGGGGAATTCCAGTTCCAGTAGAAGGGGCAGAAGGTAAAGTGCTTTATGTCTGGTTTGATGCGCCGATAGGATATATCTCATCCACCAAGGAGTGGGCTGCTCAAAAAGGAATCGATTGGGAACCTTATTGGAAAGATGAGGAAACCAAATTGGTTCATTTTATAGGGAAAGACAATATCGTATTCCATTGCATCATTTTTCCTGCCATTTTGAAAACCCATGGAGGCTATGTCCTTCCGGAAAATGTACCAGCCAATGAGTTTTTGAATCTGGAGGGAGATAAGATTTCCACTTCAAGAAACTGGGCCGTATGGTTACATGAGTATTTGGAGGAGTTTCCCGGCAAACAGGATGTGTTGCGTTATGTATTGACGGCAAATGCACCTGAGACAAAAGACAATGACTTTACCTGGAAGGATTTTCAATCCAGGAATAATTCCGAACTGGTTGCAGTTTTCGGTAATTTCGTCAATAGGGCAGTAGTGCTTACCCATAAATTTTTCGATGGTCAGATACCTGCATTGGCGGAGTTGAATGATTTTGACAGAGACGCCTTAGCTGCGCTTCAAGAGTATCCTGAGAAAATTGCGGCCTCTATCGAAAGGTACCGTTTCAGAGAGGCTTTGTCTTTTGTAATGGACTTTGCAAGAGTAGGGAATAAATACCTGGCAGATACAGAACCTTGGAAAACCATCAAGGAAGATCAAGAACGTACTGGGACAATCCTGAATATTGCCCTGAACATTGCTGCTAATCTTGCAGTATTGGCTGAACCCTTCCTTCCTTTTACTGCAGCTAAAATGTTTGACATGTTTAATCTGAAAGGTTTGAAATGGCAGGATACCGGTCGTCAGGATTTGCTGCAGGCTGGGCAAAAAATCAACGCAGCTTCCCTGTTATTCGAAAAAATTGAGGACAATGTGGTAGAAGCCCAAGTGAACAAATTGATGGAATCAAAAAAGCAAAATGAACTGGCCAATGCCAAAGCGGCTCCAATGAAGGATATCATCACCTATGATGATTTCGCAAAACTGGATATGCGGCTAGTGAAGGTATTGACGGCTGAACCTATGCCTAAGTCCAAAAAGCTGCTAAAGCTGACAGTTGATACCGGGTTGGGTGTCCGAACCGTTTTGAGTGGCGTGGCAGAACATTTCAAACCTGAAGACCTGATTGGAAAACAGGTAACCATGCTGATCAATCTAGCTCCCCGTAAAATGATGGGGGTAGATTCTGAGGGGATGATCCTGATGGCGGAAGATAGGGATGGCAGTTTGAGGTTGCTGAATCCTGATAGGCCAACAGCAGATGGTTCTACCATTTCTTAATTGACAATTGACGAAAATCATGTAGGTCATTCCATGGAGAACGTGCCTACATCTCTTTTTATCCCACTATGAAGTTTTGCTTATCCAAGGAACTGCCTAGTGGGATTTTTTGTGAAAGCAGGGTTATCCCTTTCCTATATTTTCAAGAGAAGCATTATGCTTGGGGAAGTGTTATTTTATTTAGAATAGTGAACATTTCTGACAGATTTGCTGTATTAGAATGGTAAAAAAATAATCTTCATGAACCTATTAGGTAGCGCAGTTTTCTTACTGGCAATATTATTATTCTCCACATTTCTCAACTGGTATGTATTTCAAGCCATCAAGACCTTGAGCCTAGGTTTGACTTCGGAAAAACTTAGACAGGGCATCTATGTCGCTTATTGGATTATTTTCGGAGGGATTACCATTTGGTACTTGGTCACTTTCCTGAGGATCTTTTTAGAGGGGGAGATCAGTACCTCGACCCAAACGATGCTAAATGTCTTCTTGACAGTAGTGGTTACTCAGCTGGTTTGCGTAGTGTTTTTGTTTGGTGAAGATATAGTGAGAAATATTCAGGCAGGCATTTCCTATTTAGTTGGTGGGGCCAAGGATTTTGCTTTTCCTACAAGAAAAACATGGGTAAGTACACTGGCCATTCTGGTAGCTGCAATTCCATTTTTCAGCTTTGTTTATGGCATCACAGTTGGCAAGCATAATTTTAAAGTCCACAAAGAAACGATCTATTTTGAAGATCTTCCTGAGGCATTTGATGGCTTTACCATCACGCAGATTTCTGATATCCATTCCGGGAGTTTCAAAGACAGGGCCATCATTCAGAAAGGAGTAGATCTTGCAAAAGCACAGGGCTCAGATTTGCTGGTTTTTACGGGAGATTTGGTAAACCATAAAGCTGAAGAAATAGAACCATTTTTAGACCAATTTGAGGCCATCAAAGCCCCTTATGGAAAATTTTCCATATTGGGGAATCACGATTATGGGGATTATATACCCTGGCCAAATAAAGATGCCAAAGAGAAGAATTTTGAGAAATTAAAGCAGCAGCATGGAAGAATGGGTTTCCAGTTACTGCTTGATGAGCATGTTACTATTGAAAAAGATGGTCAAATGCTACAATTGATCGGTGTGGAAAACTGGGGCGTTGGCTTCAAGTCAAAAGGGAATTTGGAAAAAGCTCTGGAAGGAACGGAGAAGCCTGAATTCAAAATTTTACTTTCCCATGACCCATCTCACTGGGATGAGGAGGTGAAAAAACATGAAAACCCTGTTCAACTTACCTTATCGGGGCATACTCATGGTATGCAATTTGGTATAGAAACGCCAATCATTAAATGGAGTCCTGTACAATACCGCTATCCAAATTGGGCCGGACTTGCAGAACAAGATGGGAAGTACCTCTATGTCAACAGGGGATTTGGGTTCCACGCCTTTTCTGGAAGGGTCGGTATTTGGCCTGAGATTACAGTGATTGAACTACGGAAAAAATAACACAAGTTAGTTTTCGGAAATTGGTTGATAAACAAATGGTTTTGAATCCTGTTTAATAGATATGAATTTTATTTATATCATCCTATTTTTCTTGCTTTTTGCTTCATGGGAAAAGCCCAAAAAGCTGGAGGATTTCAGGTGGGAAAATAGGGTTGTTTTGTATTTTCCCAAAGATAAGGTTGAGAGCCTACTTGTTGCGGATAATCTGCAAGAAGCCTTGGCCAAGCGCAAGATTGTCTATATTATTTTCAACGATCCTTTGCTCAGCAATGCTGAAATGGAATTCAGTGAAAATTACCAAGAGCAATTGAAAATGAAATATCAAATCAGCGCAGGGAAAAGTAAATGGGTGTTGATAGGGCTGGACGGCATGGCAAAACTGAATCAGGAAGGTGACTTGGACTGGGATTTAATTTTTAGGACTATTGATTCCATGCCTATGAGGCAATCAGAAATCAGGAGAAAGAAATAATGTGATTATTTTTAGTTGTTACATACTTTTATTGAGGTTCTTAGGTAAAAAATACCCTGTTCTGGGTATTTTTGTAATGAATTACTTAGGTTAAATTTGAGAGTAAATTAATCGGCCAATGAAATTCTTTTACCTCTCAACCCAAGCTTCTGATAAAGGTATCTATGAACTTCATCATAGAGATTGTGTGCATCTGCCTCCAGTAAGCCACAGGGAATATATAGGTCCTTATGATAACGGAAAGGAAGCATTGAAAAAGGCTATCAATTTCAATCCCAATGCTTCTCTTTGTCCAATGTGTAATAAATCCCTAATTAATTTGAATACTGAAAACAGTAAGAAACCCAAGGTGGAAAAATAAGCTTCCATATTTCCCTTAATATTGCTCAAGCATATATTTAATAATGTCTGTTGTGGTGACGATTCCCTTTAGTTCTTCACCTTCCACTACCGGTAGGGCATGGAATTCTTCATTTGCAAAGATTTCAGCAACATCCCTGATGGAATCATTGGGATTCACCATTTTTAGTTTAGAGGTCATTACCTGTGGAATACTGAGTATTTCCAGTACAGCCTCATCTGCTCCTTCCTGATTTTCAAATAGGGCACCAAAGGTTAGTCTGTTTATATCTGTACGGCTGATAATTCCAGCAATTTTTTTTCCGGAAAGGACGGGGAGATGTCTGATTTTATGTTTTCTAAATATCTCCATTACATCTTGCAGCTTGTCCTGTTCTTGTACGGCCACAACTTTTGTGGTCATAATGCTGCTTATAGGTTCTCGCTTTTTCATGGCTTCTGGGCTTTTGATTCATTACCTCTAATCTATTTCAAATACATGGATTAAACCCTGACAAAAGTCACCTTATGTGTTGATTTTTAGGTATTGGCTCCAGTTTGTGAAAAAATGGTGCTTATTTTTTTCCCTTCTTCCTTTTTCAATTACTCCCTTTGTGTGATTGATAGCCTTAAATTAAGGGAAAGGATGATGAAATTGTTGTGATTAGAAAGTGATTCTTTATTAAGACGTGCAACTACGAAGATTTTTATCCCATCTAACAGTTAATGAAAATTTTAAATAATTGACTAACTAAGCCAAAATCACATGAAGCATTATAAATTATTGCCTTTAGTGATCTTGTTGATTTCAATCTGTTGGACAGCATGTCATCATGAGGATGAAAACCCTAGAATTAATTTTGACATAGGTATCATCGGAGAAGGACCCTTTGGGAATTTTCTCCAGTTTGAGGTTTATTCTTCTCCAGCTTTAGATGCAGATGAGTTGGAGTTTTTTATTGGGGAACAACTGGTTTTGCCTCTAAAACTGGAAAGCGGCGCTTGGCAGGTTTCCTTATCAGATTTTGAGCATGGAGTTCATCAATTAAAGGTCAATCAGAAAAGTAATCCAGCGAATGTTATAGTCAAGACATTTGAAAAAGCTCAATTTTTGGTTGAACTCTTGGTGGATGAAAGTTATTTGGCTTCAACAATTGAGCATTTTCTGGTTATTTGGGATGATGGAGGGAGCCTATATCAAGTAGATAAGATTAATGTTTCAGGTAACCTCATGGTGCCTCTTGGTGCTTTTTCAGGAAATGAATTTACGATGGGTATTTTTTCCTCTTTAGAAAGTGCAGGACAGGGACTTGGGCAGGTATTCAGGCAACTGCCTTTAGGTAAAAAATGGCCATTGGCTATTGAAACAAGTCCTGAGTCACAATTTGGATCTGCCAGTTTAAAATTAAAGAATCTTCCGTCCCATCAGGAATATTGGATTGGCAGCAGGGGAGTGTTTTCGCATGGTCAGACCCTTTCTTCCAACTATTTTCTTTTTCTTGACAATATTCCTTCAAAATTTTTCATATGCTTGAACCAAGGTTCAAGAAAATTGGGGAAATTTTTCACTGATGAAGTGAAGGAGGCTGGTGGACAGGTGGAATTGGATTTGGGGATGATGAAGGAATTAAGTATGCTTGATGTAAAGTTGTCTAAACCTGTTTTTGGCACCTATTCAATTTTTGGTTTTGAAAATCCTTTGGATCTTTACTCCCAATATCCTCTTGAAGTGGGTTTTCTTGAGGATCAGCATTCCATCAAAATAGGGGATTATGCTGAGTTTTTCCCTTTTGTTGAATTTCAGTTGAACTATCAGGAAGAATCTACTCAGGTTTTTTCCCGGTTTAGAGCAAAACAGTTTTCACAAGAAGTATCCATTTTCAATGCAGGTTTCAGTGTACAGGAAAAGGGATTGGATGTTTTTGAAATAGAGTCCTATGGAGATTTTGATCTGACTTTTTCGGTTTGGGATGGGCGAGCCGATGAAGGTACAGACTGGTTGGTTTTCATGGTGCAGCCCTCATCTGAGACTATGTTGTTCCCTCATTTGATTTTGAATGAAAATATTAAGATAAGTGATATGATGCTGAGGGGAGTTACTATAGAAGAAAGTGATTTGCTAGCCTCCTATTCAGATTATTTACAGGGATTATATGTGGGCAGAGGTAAGGATTATTTCAGGAAATCAAGGGCATTTCATTCAAAATCCAAATACCATCTTGCTTTCAATCAGAATCCTGGGCCTCAAAGTAGAAGAGTTTTAGAAAAATATTTTTTACTAAGCCTAGTTTCTCAGCTTTGATGATTGAGAACTGAAAAACCGCCAGGTTTCTTTATATTTAGTTGTTATGAAACACAATTTTGCCATTTAAACCTGGCAGGTTTACTCATTCCCGTAATTCAAATAAAGTGGGACTAAACAATCGTGATAGTTGGAAAGTGAAACATGTCCTGATTTTAATTCAATATCAATGTTTTGACGAATGGATTGGGAGGTTTTTAATGAGGGCAATAAAAAGGTTTTATTTTTGATGGACTATTTATTGTCCATTATTTCGAATTTAGGAATCTAAAAACAAAAACTCCTGTAAACCATCTTTTTACAGGAGTTTTATCATAATTCATTGTTAAAAGTCGGGGTGACAGGACGACCACCCTATCCTGTAAATCTCTTTTTATCAACTACTTAACAAAACAAGTTCCAAGTAGTTCACCGTTCAGTTCTCATTTTTTTTGAACTGGTTTGAGTGCCGATGAACTTGATAACTTCTTAGACAAATATACGAAAAACACTTATTAAACTGGCATCAAAAATGAACAAATACTCCCTTTCATCCAGAGGAATCAATCACTAATTTGATATCAAAACTGAGTTCTTAGCAGCCATTATAAATATGTTTCTTGATCTCTATTCCTTTCACGTTTTATTTGTTCATCAATATTATCCAAGTTTCCCATAACCCACTCTGAAACTAATTGAATTTCATGATTTTTTATACTTAAAAATAATTCCTTCTGAGCCTCTAGTAGTGGAACCAGTGATCCGGTCCATGAAAATGTTCCCATATTTGAATTTAGGCTTATTAGCACCTCTTTTATATGTCCAAAGTCATCAATAAGTCTTTTAGCGTAAGGATGCCATTCGGTATACTGGTTATTATTTTCAGCATATATTGGAACCAACTCTGCAAGCCTTGCAGGGGCTAATGGCTTTTTAGTACTACACCAATTAAATATCTTTTCTATATCGCCATCGAACAATATACCTACACTTCTCCTGCCGACACCTCCAATACGGGATCCCAGTATACTTTTCAATCCATAAAATTTAACGAAATCATCTTCAATATAAAGTAGTGCATTTGATAAATCAGTCCAAACTGATTGGAAATGAATTTTCATAAGTACTTCATAGATTCTTTGGAAATCACTATCTGATGAGAATACCATGTTATCCCTTGAAAATGAATCAATGATTAATTTGTTTATAAAAACAGCAAACTCTGTTTCATCTTTATGGTTTAGTATATCACATATAGTTTGTGACCACCTGTATCCATCAAGCTGGTGTTTTGCTTCTTTGTTGATTCCAATAGTATAAATACATTCTTTAAAAATCGGGATCAATTTATTTTTAATTTCTTCATTATGAAAGCCAAGACTAAAAAACATATCAAATACTAATTCGTATCCCTCTTTCCCGTAAGAAAAAAGTTTTTTGCTAAATTTTTCCAATTCCGAATAGTCAAACTGACTAAGTGAATTGGCATGTGTGAAATATTGAAATCCTGATAACTCACATTTTCCTTTATCTATCAATTCAAATAGCAATTCAAAATATTTCCATCCTTCAGGATCAGAAGCCAAAAAAGAAAACAAGAGATAATTTAAATCTTCATCCTCTTTCAAGGTATGATAAAACTGACTCTTTTCCTCATCATTTAATTGAGTTGCAAAACCTATAAATGCCGTAATGTTTCTATCTTTAATATTGATTTCTTTTATTACGCTTACCGAATCTTCCAGAAAGCTCATTACTTTTAATTTATCTCCTTCAATCAACTCATAGACCCTCCGCCCAAAATAAAAAGAGAATATCACTTGTCGTGAGAATATTAGGGGTAAATTCTCTTCCCATGACAATTCTTGACTAATGAATTCGTCTGCAAGATTAATAACAGCATCTTTGATGCCTTCACTTGAATAATCCTCAGTTTCTAAATAGTACGAATTTGAAATATTGACATACTTTGACTGAAAATCTTTTTTAGTCATTTTGTCAATCAGTAATTCAATTTGTCCGAGTTCCTCGACATTTAGATTTGTTTTTTCATATTTAAATGCTTCTTTTAAGCCTTTTAATCCCTCATCCCAGTCATAGTTCTTGATTTCTGCAACTTCAACTATATACTTTAAAATAATTCTCGCAAATCCTGCATTGGAAATGGAGCGAATACTGTTAGCGATTATGTCACATACCTCGTCTTTGAAGTGTTCTTTAGACTTAATTATAGAAACAAGTTTGAGCAGGATCCTATTCCAATATGTGCTTACTTCTTCCCATGATGGTTGATAATCTAATAATTTCATGGTACCCTGTTGCTCAGCTCCTCCGGTTCTTGAGAAATGACCATAACTCAAACCGGATGCCATTGCTTTGATTGCCAATTCATAATACTTGGGTTCGTTTTTGTCCAACCCCCACTCTATGATTGCCCATCTTTCATCTAAATTTGCTTCAGTCCCCGGGAGCAATATTTTGAATAACTGTATAAATTGTCCAGTAGCGTTATTTGCCCATGTTTCATTTTCAGCGACTGCAAATGAAAACAGGGTTTTAGCACCCGCTAAAAAGGTTCTTCTATCAAAACACAATTTTTCAAGCACCCATACGATGTTACGTCTACCTTCATCAATTTTATACAATTCTTCAGGTGGTAAAGAAAAAATTCTTGTGAAATTTTTAGCCACAGCAATTGGATTCACTTCAACAAATGAGCGGAAGAAGCGTGAACCCAATTCGGTATTTAAAACTTCCGCATTATCGAAAGGGCCATTAGGCCCCGCTATTTTCTCAATTATTTCTTTGGCTTTTTCATTATATCCTAAATATTTCATTTGTTCTGCCATTGCTTCAGAAAGATTTTTTCTATCAGGATTATCAAGTTCAGAGATACTATTGATAACCTGCACCAATCTTTCTGGGGTACATGGTTCTAGCCATTCTTGAGCTAAGTACATTGCCAAAGGGAAAGGTCTCATCCCAATAAGCCTCCCTTTTCTTTCAAAAATTTCTCGCTTTAAATAATGACTACATACTTCATAAAACTTATTAACAACAATCTGATCACCAATCTCTAAACTTGTTATATTATTGTTTTTTGCAATAAACTCAAGTTGGCTTTTTAGTTCGTCTTCATATCCGAAATAGTTGAAAATCGAACATGATCGAAGAATAGTTCTCCAAGTCTCTTCCTCTCCTTTTTTTCCAAGTAACTTATCTAACAAATCTTTATCATCTAACCGTCCGACATACTTTTCTCCCTCTTTCATGCTTTCACTAATTAGGACGGCCATTAAAGGAATCCCTTGTGAAAACTCTTTTATTTTGGAAATAGTATCTTCACCTAATATTGCTAAGTCCTCTTGTAGGATATCATTAACAACTGAGGATAAATCTTCCTTCTTGAAGAGAATATAACTTACCCCGTTAATCCTATCCAATTCAAATTCTTCAGGGTTTGAATCTATTGTAATCAGAGAAAGTGAGTTGTTATCATTGTTTATTAAAGGTAGGAGTCGACGATGCAGTGATTTTGAACAATTATCAATAATGATGACTTTATCCTCTTTATCCTCGGACAGTTTTGAAAGTATTGAGTGATAATTAACTCCCTCATTTACATTACAATCTATATATAAAACTTTGTTTTTCATCGGCACACCATCCACATTTTGTTCTTCTGTCTCTCTGAATGCTTCAAGTACGATTCGAGTTTTACCTAAGCCAGAAAGGCCAAGTAGTCTAATGCTCTTAGTATGTTCATTTATGCCTGATTTAATTTGAGATATAGTATCAACGATTTTATCATTGGTACAAAACGCTTTGGAGGGAGCATTGTAATCTAGCCAACCATTCCATGTTATGAAGGGCAAATACTTTTCTTTCTGATGTCTTAGAACGTGCAGAACAACTTCCTCTACTGCGCTGCAAAATGTGTTAATGAGTTGGTTTTTAACCTTCTCAATATCTTTTGTTCGCTTTGAATAACTGTACTCTATTGGAAAACGGAGATGGCGTAAATCAAAAGGAATATTCTCAGGATTATTATTTGGAGAGCCATAGATATTATTCAAAACACCAATGATCCTTTCATTTCCTAGCGCATTTTTTGCTACACCATGCTCATTGAGTACGTTATTGTTCTGAAAAGGCTTAAATGGATCTCCCATCCACTTTCTAATACCTTTTTTCCAATTAGGAATATGGTTTACTACAGAAAGATCTGCAACAAAAATATCACAGTTTGGTATTCTCAGGTCAGTTATTGTTGAAGCAACTGAAGGAGATCCTGGTTCATCCCGAACTCCCTCAAGTACTTTAAAATTGATACCTTTATAATCTGGTTTTCTATTAAGTTTTTTTGTTGCTTTCTCAAGGCAATTAAGAATAAAATTTTTATTGTACTTCGTTTTTGTTGAAGTTTGCCATGAGTAAAATATTTTTATTTCCATTTTAAAGATATTTATCGTTCAATTTTGACTAGATGTGAAAGTGTAAGTCTCCCATATTTGAATATGCAAAAGACAAATGTAGTATCCATGATCCAATCTAGTTTTTTTATTCGACCAAAAAAAGGGCTATAATAGCCCTTCATCTCTAAAGGAGAAATACCCTTCGCTGGTAACGATCAGGTGGTCTAAAAGTTGAATTTTAAGAATCTCACCTGCTTTTTTTAATTCACGGGTAAGAGTCTTGTCCTGTTCACTTGCCTTAAGTACTCCCGAAGGATGGTTATGGGCTACAATGATGGCGCACGCATTGGCCTTGAGGGCTCCCGCATAGACAACTCTGATATCCACATACGTTCCTGCAATCCCACCGGTAGAAATATCAACAATCCCAATGACATGATTCCCCCGGTTGAGATACATCACTTTGAACTGTTCCACAAATTCAATTTTATCACTATTCCAATTTTCCAAAAGGATAGTGTTTGCATCTTTTGATGAAGCGATTTTGGGTCGTTCAGATGCTTTTACATTGGTTTTGTATACCAATTCTATTTCAGCAACATTTGAGACAATAAGGTTTTTTGAAGTTTCCATAACAATTCGTTTTAAAGATTAGAAATTAATTATGGTACCTCCTCTGGCTTAGGGGAATAGAGCCCAAAAGGAAACGGAATAAGTCCCGGAGGGTGGACAGGCTGAGGAACGAGGCATGGCCATTATGCCGTAGTCTTTTGGAGCGCTCAGCACCCCTAAGCCGATATTTGTACTGGAATTAATGAGAAGAAAAAGAAAAGGTCATTTTGTAGGAATCAGGAACTTGAGACCATCTTAAAACTAAATGTTGCAGATTGTATCTTCAGGTTAGGTAAAGTTGAAAAGCAGGTCTACCGCTTGTTTGAATTTTGGATTTTTGCTTTTTCGTTCTGCATATTTTACCGTGCAATCGACCGAAAAAAATGCCCTGTATCCTTCAAACAGGTGTATGGAGAACAGCTCGCTTTCGCTTGCCAGTCTGTCTCCAAACTGTAGGATTGCCTGTTCTATGGATTTTGACTTATGCCTCCAAAAGGCGAAGGTAAACACGGGGTGATCCCAGCTTTCACTGATCTCTTGCTCCTGTTCTTTGAAGATTTGGCATGTATCATTTATAAAGGTTAAAAGGCCTGGTATTTCGTTTGGAAACAGCTTGTGAAGCAGTTTGGCCTTATCCACGTTTGTCATATTTTCAATTGATTTCATATTCGTTTGTTTTAAAGCCAAAGGGGGATTTCTCCCCCTTTGGCTGTTGGGTTAGTTCATGTGAAATACATCTGAGCCTGATTTGGCAAACCCGTTGCAAAGCCTGAAGGCCTCTTGGGTACGCAGTTTTGCCGTTCCTTCCATGATGGAAACAAACTTTGCTTCCCCGTCTTTGAAGTTGGCCACGTTCTGGAAATACCCACTTACAGCGTTAAAGGCTCCAAACAAAGTTCCTTTGGTTGTATCCAACTGTTGGGTATCATCTGCCATAGCGTATTCAAAAGCGCTTTCACAGGTATTTTTGAAACGGGTGGACAATTCGTCCCATTTTCCCTTTTCCAGTTTTTGCAAGACTTCTTTGGAAGGTACCAATGCCATTTGGATGAGCTTCTTTACTTCGTAGTCTGTGATGCGAACTTTTGCCCAATGATTAAAAATCGCATCCATGCCATTGGCGAATTGGTTGGATATACCCATCAGTTTGTGAGCCTGCTCCAGTCGCTCCTTTGCCGTGGCGGTATGACGGATTTTCACGCAATTCTGCATGTTTTTTAATGCAGCATTGAGGGTGTTGTTGCATACCACACGAATAGGCGTAAAACAAGCTTTGATGCTGCCAAATCCGTCGTGGGAGGCGGTTAGCAAAAGGTACTTCTCGATCAGGTCATCATTGCCGACCCTAATATAACCGGGAAGTTTGGCGGTGATAAATACCCTTTCGCCCTTCCCCAAAGCACCTGCGGTTTCGTAATGGATTCCCTCACCACCACCAACAATGGCATCAAAAAAGGAGAAGATATCCCAGTTTTGTACGACCTCGTACCCTCTCCCTACCACTCCCAACACCTGCTCTGTGTCGGTACGTACCGTGGCATAATACCCCGGAACCTCCAGTTCGGGAATTTTGATGGTAATGTCTTCATCTGCAATTTGGTTTTCGTTGTCATAGGTGAACAAGTGTCTTTTTTCGACTTCATAGTCCAGTCCTGCAAACCGGATGGCATCCGCACTTGTGGGGCAATCTTTTACAATTCGTCCCAACCCGTGCCACGCCCTTTCACGGACACTAAAGAAACTGTGTTTTCCGGTTTTGCTGTTGAAATTGATGTTATGTGACATAAGCAAACAGGATTTTCGCTTGTATGCCGCAGACCTGATACTGCGGTTTTTGTTAATAAAAAATTAAAAAACTGCTACACGGCTTCGCCTTCTGCTAACCGTTAAGCAGCCAAAATGCGGTGCGGTGGGAAAGTGGGCAAGGCTGCCAGAGAAAATACTACCCCGTAAGGGTGTGGAGATTTTCTCTGGCACCCACAGGGCTTGGCCTTGCCGCAGGCGGTGGGGGCATACCTTTGCTGCAACGGTTGGCAGTAGGCTCAAAAAAAGTTGTTTTTACAGTTCTTTCCATTTGCATATCTATAACTGACACCGTTAAGGATTGCAGTGGAAATCCTTCGTGAGAAGATTGGAACGGAAAGCCTGACCTGCCGAGGCAGGTAACGGCCAAAAAAAAAGCCCCAGAAGGGACTTTTTGTTGATTAATAAAATGAAAAGAGGATTATATGCTCTGCCCTTTTTTCGAGGACTTTTTCTTTTTCACGGATGGTTTGTTCCATATTTTTCCGGGAACTTTCTTGCTTTCTTTCTCGGTTTGGGATTTCGCTTGATTGGACTGATCCTTTTTCTTTATTCCTTCAAACAGCGCATCCGCAATATCCTCATCCCTTTGGGTATGATAAAGCAAGGGGTTTAGGTCAGGATCCATCCGGTTCTCTTCCTCCCAGTAATGTTCAAACTGATTTTCCATTAATCAAAGGTTTAAGAATCATTATTGACAATCAATCAGGACTATATGCCTACCCCTTTCTTCTTTGAAGGCTTCTTTTTGACAGAAGACCGTTGGTTAACCTTCGGGGCAGTCTTTTTTTTTGAGCCCTCATCGTTTTTCTTTTCCTGCTTTGCAGGTTCCTGCTTCTGTCCTGTTGACTGCTTTGTCCCCGGATGTTCCATTTTGACTTTCAGGTCGTCTTTGGAAATTCTCTTGCCTGCCTGGTCATAGAAGTTCAGGGTTTTATATTGTGGATTCGCCTCCACATAAATCCTTTCCTTTTTCCCATCCATCTCCATGGCCACACCATGTCTGTTGCCTTTTTGAAGGGATTTTTCCAGCCACTCACCTTGCCTTTCGTCAAGCTTGACAGGAAGCTGTCCGATCAGGTCTTTTAGGTTGTAACCATAATTTTCATGGTACTGATTGACGGTGTAGTTATTATTCTTGTCCTTTTCCTTCAGGTCGAGTTGGAGCCATGCCTGATAGGAATGCCCCTCTTTATTGAACAAGGTTTTGTTGACCGCCCGCCCTTGCAGGAGGTTGAATGCTTCCTTAGCGGAAATATTCTGGTTTTGGTAAAACGTGTGGTTTACGGCAGCCCCGTTTTCCATTGTGGGATTCAACGTCACATCCGTTTTGTTGAAGAAGTACATTTCGGACGTATCGGACTTGTTGAAATGAAGGTTGAAATCCACTTTGCTGCCTTCAATTTCCATTGTCCGCTGCAACTGGAATTCTTTAAGCCCCTTTTCTATCTGCTTTTCCATTTCCTGTATTAGTTCGGGGTCAAAGCCTGAATATTTGAGCTTGTCTTTGAGAAATTCGAGATTCTTTTGTTCCATGATTATTGGGATTTTGATTGATACTCACTTACGGGCAAGGCTTTTAACAGGTGCTTGCCTTTGACGGACAGGGTCAGGTTCCTGTCCCCGTTCCGTTCAAATACCTGCATTATGAATCTTTTGCTGTCTGCAATGGTGAACTTTTCGAATGCAAGGACGATGGTATTGTTGTCCTTACCGGATACACCTTTTGTAAGTCCGGGATAACCGAATACCGGCACCATCTCCAATTCCCTTACCGCTGTTCTTTTGGTTTGTTTTGCATCCCGAATAAAGAAGCGCCACTGTTCGGTATTGAAGTCTATGCCTGAACTGTTGGAAATGAAAAGCTGAAAAAACATAACATCTTCGTGGATATATATCCCCTGAAGGGTGAGCTTCATGCGGCTGTTTTTGTCCCGTTTTCTCATGAAAGGGTTTTTTTCAGCTACTTTTTCAGCCATCTGCTCAACCTGCGCTTCGTTGAGAGAGATTTGGTCAAACAACATGGCTGTGGTCTCATGATGGTTCTGCAAGCCCATATCAATAACAGGGTTTGGAATCTGGTCACTGTAATTGACGGTAAAGTGATAAAGCTTACCATCAGCGGTGATCACGTTGAGGTTGCTTTCAGAGAAACCCTTTGCCGCCGCTTTTACCTTCAGCACATTTTGGGCTTTTTCGTCTTTCTGTGCCAGTATGTGACGACTTCCCCTGTCGGCACTTTGCACCGGGGAAGGGAAAATCAATACCGTTGTCTTTTCCCATCCTATGTTGAGTTGGTATGGCGTTATCAGTGCCTGATGAAAAAAAGACTGGCTTTGTGCTGATAAGGATAATGCGGATACAAGAGCTATCAGCAGTACGGAGAGAATGGTTTTTTTATTCATGGTCTTTTGATTAAGAGTTTTGGAGATTATTAATAGCGTTGGTTTTGGTCAACGAGAAGGACTGGATGGGTATCTTTTACCGTTACCCTTATAAGTTTGGCTTTTTTGCTGAAAAGCCCTTTGGCAGCCTCAATGCCTGCATTGGCGGCCTGAGCTTCGAGTGAAGGGTTGAAAGCCATAAACTGCGCTCCCTGTATGGCACTGGCGGTACCTTCCTTCACCGATTCTCGGGTAATCGCTCCCGGAATTCTTACCCCGGGTATGGCATCCAGATCGTAGACTGAAAGGCTTACCGGGAAGATTACCTCTCCGTGGCGTATGCCTTCAACCTCGACCTCCAACCTTTCCCCCTGAATGCCGCATTTGCCGAACACAAAGCTGCCGGAGGGTATCCGGGTTCCGTTGATATACACATCCCTAGTCAGGCGCATCTTTATCGTGGCGCCTGCTGTAAGTGTCTGCTCTCCGTGGATGACAGCAGGAACCGCAAAAATGTTATTCTCATCGGGGGTGGGTTCGTCTTCAAGACTATAAAAACCATTGGTCTGTGTTTTTTGGGTAAAAAGAGGGACTAATCCGTCCTCTTCCTTTTCATAATCGATGGTTTCCCGGCTTTTTTTGGGAATGCCTTGTGACTGCTTTGGTTTGCCATCGGCATGAATGGGAAATACCTTACCTTTGTTTTCAAGGGATTTTTCCCTAAGCCTATCCTTCACCCTTTCGGGATGCTGAACGTCCAAAATCTTTTCAAGCATGGCTTCAATCTGCATCATTTCCGGGTCTTCGGTATTGGGTGTTGACATGGTTTTCATCATGTTCTCCAACCTGTCAATGTCCCCGCTTAATTCAATCGGCACTTCCCTTTTCCTCTCTGTTTGCATACTGTGGGAAGGGATAGGGTCGGGTTGTTCCAACACCGCCTGAAGTTCATCCAATTGTTGCCTGATCTTTATCTCCTGCTCCTTCATCGGTGTGGTTTCAATGATGGTAGATTCCGAATGGTCTGACATTTCCAAATCCCGGCTTTCCTTTTCTTTTATTTGAAAGAAATCGGCATAAGGATCTTGGTTGTATTGTTTTCTCTTTTCGCTGGAATCCTTTTTCGCCTTTTCATAAATGGAAAGCTTGTCCATCGGCTTTTCTTCAATGTCCGGTGTGGGAAGTGTCCCAATAAGACCTGTGTTTTCTTCGATGTATTCCACAGTAGGATTTCCTCCTCCCAATGCCCAGAAGGTGGTTACAAGGAAAGGGAGTGCAAACAACGGGAGTACCAATAGAAACTTACGGTGTCGTTTAAATTTTTCGCTTTGGGGTTGTGTTTTCATGATATTTGAGGATTTGATTGATTGTTTAATAAGCTGGATTCTTATAGAATACCCATCGGGTTGATGGGTAACAAAACCCTGATGGGACTGCCTCCAAGTGCTCCAAACGCCCTGAGTAAGATGCAAAGCAGGCAGCCCGTGACCAGCAGGATGTAAAGGATCAGTAGCAGTTTCTTCTCTTTTACATTTAATCCGGCTTCTTTTTTTTGGAGGTAGGTCGTTATTCTTTTCTCAGTTTGTTTCCAAGGTGCCATCATCCTTGCAAAGAGGTCAGCCCATGGTATGATTGCTTTGTTTTTCATATTACAGTTACCGTTTGTTGATGTCTATATCCCGGTTTTCGATGACCTTCCATTTTTCGATCAGAAAACCGTGCGGATTGAAATCGGAGCGGTTGACATTTCTCAACCTGCCTTCCGTAATCAGCTTCCTTGTGACCACACTGGTTGACCGGATGATCTTCTGCGTGCCGTAATAGCGGAAAGAATAGGGATGGCTTTCCGTGCTGATCTTGATGCTGTCCATCTTTATGGTCTGGCTGACATTGCCAGATATTATTCCGGTGAAGTAGCCTCCTTCCTTCAGGTCACTGAATTGATTGGCAGCCGAGTTGTCAGCCAGACCGAGCGCCTGATTGATGTGACTTTCAATCACTTTCTCGTCCGGGTCAAGGGTGAAGAAATAATGGTGGAACATCTTCACGTGATCACGGGCTTCTACGGGAATGTTGTCTTTCCTTTCTGCCGAAAATGCCTCCAACGCCTTGTCATTGGCAAGAAGGTAAATCCGTTCCTGAGCCGTCAATACCATTTTAAAAGCCTGATATACGGTAAAACAGCAGATTCCGGCACAGGCAATGACCAGTACAAGAGAGAAGGTTTTAATGTGCCTGAATGCGGTGTCAATATTTTTGAGTTGTCTAAACATTTTTGCTTTGATGGTTATCTTACTTCATCATTCCTACTGCTGCGGAAGCCCCGGCACCTGCCGCACTTCCGGCCATTTTACTGGCTTTGTGCAGAATGCCGTCCCTGCTTCCTCCGCTGATGATGTAATTGGAAATGTTTGGTATGGTGGTATAGCCTATAATGGCGAGCAACATGAAAACCGAATAGGCCAGGCCGCTAAAGAAGTCTTGGGAAATCAGCGCCATGTTCTCGACGATCTTTGAGATGATGGCTCCAAAAATGTTGGCAATGGGGAGCCAGAGGTATACGTTAACATACTTGGCTATCCAGTTGGAAAGAATGTGCTGAAAGCCTTCGAACACAGAAAGTCCCAATACAATCGGCCCAAGGATCGTTAATATGATAAGATGAAAAGTCCTGATGGAATTGATACACAGGGCAGCGGATACGTAGAGCAGTTCCAACAGCCACCGGATGGCTGACAATGCCATGTTTTTCATTCCCACATAGAGAATTCTTCCACCCCAAGTGCCGCCGGAAAGGTTTTCATTGGCTTCCTGTTCTTCATACTGGTCAAGTTCAGGTTGATTTGCATGAGGCTGGTTTTCTATCGCCCAACGTGTATCCTCTTTTTGTTTATCAATATGCCACATGATAGCGTCGTTGCTATTGACTACCATGTTTTCGGTACCCCTGACCAATGGATTGAGCACTCCGTTCATCAATGCCATTACGGAAGGGAAAAGCAATATTGCCATACCGATCGCAAATGGCCGCAGCAGGGGATACACGTCAATGGGTTCTGCATTGGCAAGGTGTCGCCACACCCTTTGGGAGATAAACAACAGTGCGGCAAAACCCGCTATCACCCTACCCACTCCGATAAGCTGGCTTGCCAGAGGTATCATGTCGTCGTAGAGCCTTTGCAGTATTCCATGGAGCTGTCTAACGCTTCCTGTCAATCCCTGGGCTGATGCCTGTTCGGGGACAATCAACAGCAGCATAAGGGCAATTGCCGTAAGGCACATGGTTTTTCTTTTGTCCATCTGGTATTAAATTAAAGTCCGTATATCAATTTGAGTAGTTCGTGGTTGTCGCTGTCGTGCTTGCGAAGGTTTTGCAGGGCAGCCGTCTGTTTGTTGAACCCCCTGAGAAAGCTGAGCTTTTCGGTCATATCCTCATAAATCCGGTCAATTGATTTTAACCGTTCTGCATCGTTCATCCTTACCTGTCCGGCGGTAACGATCATGGTCAGCTCTTGGAGGTTTTGCAGACTCCGGGAAAAGAGTTGGCTGTATATTCTTCCGATGTAATTGATCTCTGCGGGGGTAAACTGCCCTCCCGACACAAAGACGTTATAAGCCCTACTGTATTCAGAGAGTATGGCCTGCTGTTGGGAGATGATATCAACTACCCGTTGGTATCTTCTTACGGAGGGACTGACAGCCATAAGGCCATCCAAAAATGTCTGGTGCAAACTAAAATTACCCTGGCTGATATCCTTTACGGCATTGTAACCGTTGGTTAGAATCGTGTATCCATCGTACATATTTTCCAAAATATTTTTCAGGGTGGCGAGTTTTTCGACATTGAGCAGAAGTTGTGCAGTTTCTTGCTCTTGTGCCTTTACCGGTTGGTAAAGGCAAAATACCATCAGGCATATCATCAGTATTTTTCTCATTGTTTGTTGTTTTTGGGTTAGTATAATTCTTCCAGAAACTGAATGGCATTCCGGTCATGCCTTCTCGATACCATCAGGGATTTTATCTGGTTGTTGAAGCGTTTGAAGAGAAGGTAGTTTTTCAGATAGTCTCTGTAGAGGTGGTCAATTCGTTCTATTCTTTCCGCATCGGTCATTTGCAGATTCCTATTGGACATTACATCCTGAAACTCCATCGACAGATTCCCCGATTTTCTGGATACCTGTCGGTGTATATCCGAGATATAGCTTGATTCAGGTACTGTAAGGCCGGAATTGTTGGCCATGAAGACACTGATGGTCTGCCATTCTTTCAAAAACCGGTGTTGCATTCCGACAAAGTCCTCAACCCGCTGATGGTTTCTGACTTCGGGACTGACGGCATCCAGACTAAAAATATAACTTTGGTGGTCGTTGAACTCGCCGGATTTGAATCCGTGTATCGACCCCAGTCCGTTTTGCATAATGTCGTAACCTTTCTTTGATTGGGACAATATGAGTCTGTAGGCCACGACCTGTTCAACCAGATATTTGATCTGTGTTTCTTTTTGCTTAAACCATTCATCAAATTTCTGGGCGTGGGAAGACATTGAAGTTGCCAGCAATAGAACCACGGTGAGGGGAAGTATTTTAAAGCCCATAGATTTCCTGTATGATGTTGATGTTTTTAAGGTTTCCCCCTCTTTGGCTGTCCAGACCAATATTTTGGCGGTTGAATCTTCTTAGATCAGCCAGATTGTTACGGACATCCCGGTCAACCCGGTGAATGAGTTCCAGTCTTTCCGCATCGCTCATCTGTGTCCTGAATGAGCTGGCCACGATGTAAATCTGCTCCATGTTGTTGAGACTGGATTCAAGGATTTTAGTGTAGACATTTTCCATATACCGTATTTCCCCGATAGAGAAATACTGACTTTGACGCAGGAGATTCCATACTGTCTGGTATTCGTTTATCAACAAAGTCTGATTCCGGGCAATGTCACGGATACGCTGGTATTGGGTGATGATATTCTTGACCTTCCAGAGTTCATCGTAATAGTCCCCAAACAACTCTCTTTGTTTTTCTGTCCACTCGGAGATTTCATCCAGTTTGAGTTTGGAAAGTACATTCTCAATGGTTTTCTGTGTATTTTGTAACCAGATGGTATTGAGTTGAAGGCGTTGGATTTTCAAGTCCACCGCCTTAATTACCTTGATTATACCCTGCCTGATGATTTCTGCAATTACAGGATCAGCTTTGGCTTGTTGTGGAGATACGGTCATTGTCAGCAGCAATGCCAGCAATAGTGATTTTAGCTTTCTTTTCATGGGTTCGGATTTTTGGTTTTGCGCATATCGGAAGCCAGGGCTTTTATTGCGGCTTTCATGTCACCGCCAAACTTTTGGGTATATTCCTGGACTTTTACCTTTTCGCTTTCCTCAGTGGTGTAGGCCAGATATTCCTCAAGGGAAACCTCCGTGCGGTACACTTTGGACAGCTGCCCTCCAAGACCGATGAACACCTCTTTGTACATCCGTTCGGGGTCATTGGCCTTGTTGATGGACAGGATCAGGGATTTTTCCTTTTCAGTAAGCCCCAACAGTTCCTGTATTTGGTCGAACTTGTTTTGATATTTGCTCTGATCAAGGAGGATCTTGCAGTCGGAGTTGTTGATGATGGCCTGTTTGACCACAGGTGAGGAAATGATGTCCTCTACTTCCTGAGTGACTACGATGGCCTCACCGAAGAATTTCCGAACGGTCTTAAAAAGGTATTTGATGTATTCGGCCATTCCCTCTTTGGCGATGGCTTTCCACGCCTCTTCAATCAGGATCATCTTTCGGATGCCTTTGAGTTTTCTCATTTTAGAAATAAAAATCTCCATAATGATGATGGTGACAACCGGAAAAAGTATGGGATGATCCTTGATGTTATCGAGTTCAAAGACGATAAAGCGCTGTTGCAACAGGTTAAGGTTTTTGCGGGCATTCAGCAGGTAATCAAATTCCCCTCCCTTATAGTATGGCCTCAGGACATACAGGAAATTCTCCACGTCAAAGTCTTTGTCTTTTACCCTGTCCTTTTTGAGGGTTTCGGTAAATTCGTTTTGCAGGTATTCATAGAAGCTGTCAAAGCAGGGGAAAATGTCCGGGTGTTTTTCAAGCTTTTGATAATAGCCCGTCAGTGCATTGGAAAGGGCAACGTACTCGGAACGCTTGAACACTTCATCGTCTTTTTTCCAAAGAGCCAACAATAATGTTTTCAGGCTTTCCTTCTTTTCAGTATCCAAAACGGCACCATCTTCCAAATAAAATGGGTTGAAACGGATGGGGTTGTTTTCTTCATAAGTAAAATAGTAGCCATTTACCAGATCACACAGTCCCCGGTAGGAGTGTCCCACATCAACGAGAACAATATGGGTGCCTTGCTCATAGTAACTGCGTACCATGTGGTTGGTGAAAAATGATTTGCCGCTACCGGATGGCCCCAATATGAATTTGTTCCTATTGGTAATGAAACCCCTCTTCATGGGTTCATCGGATATGTCCACATGGACAGGTGTTCCATTCAACCTTTCGCCCAGCCTTATCCCTACTGGACTTAGGGATGAACGATAGGCAGTTTCCGCATTGAAGAGACAGGCTGCCTGCTCTATAAAGGTGTCAAAAGTGTCGTTGACAGGGATGTCCCCTGAGTTGCCCGGTATTCCTGCCCAAAAAAGCTGTGGCGCTCCACGGGTTTCGAGTTTGGGTACCGCATCAATCCTTGCCAGTGACGAGGACACCATGTTTCTAAGGTCTTTCAGGTTATCCCTTTCGTCTGTCCATACCAGTATGTTGAAGTGTGCTTTTACGGGCATCCTCTGCTGGCTAATTGCTTCGTTGAGGAAGTCCGATACAGCTTCCCGGGCGATGGCGTTTTCCCTGCTGTATGCTGACAGGGATTGTAACCTGAGCCGCTTGCTTTCAAGCTGTTTGAGGGTGAGTGCAGCATCGTCCACGATGACATACTGGTTGTAGATATGGTTGCAGGGAAGCAGATACCCCAAAGGCGATGCAAATGCGGTGGAGAAGCGTGTGCGGTCTGTGGAGTAACCTTCGTAGCCGGTGGAAGGACTGCAAGAGGATGGAAGGTCTTCAACGTCGGCCAAGGAAAACATCTGGCAATGGTTCTCGCCGATCTTCCATTCGGGTCTGAAAACGATGTCCTGTAATTCCGGAGCGTTGTCCTTCTCCAACAAATAGCAATACCTTTCGAGCAGTCCCGTATTGGATGCTGTTCCGGCCAGTTGTCCGGCATCCAGCGGGTTCAGGCTGACCATGCCGCAATCGGTAAGTATTCTTTTGAACTGGCCAATGGCATTGTCCAGTTCTTGATGTATTTGTTCGTTAAGGGTGTCTTCCGGTACGATACCCTTTCCAAAAAGGTTGGATACCGCCGATGTGGAAAGCTTGTGCCCGGGATGCCGTTGTGTGATATAGAGGTAGCATTCGTGTTCCAAAAACGGTCGCTCGTGGAAGAACCTATCGCTTGATGCGGACAGGAAAGATTTGTCGCCGTGCGAAAAGTCTGCTTTGAAACCCGTCTGAACAAACCAGTCCTGTTTGTGGAGAACGGAGTATTTTGGCAATACCTTGATGGCCTTTACCCAGGCCAGATGCAGGGTTTGGTAATCTTTCTCCGAAAGGGTGAATATTTCGGGAAGCTCCACCCTGAAAGCCGAGGTAATGTCGCCCTGTCTGGACAGCAGCAGGTCATTTTCGATCTTCCAGACCGGAAGAACCTTCTCCATATCCACGATTCTGTAGTGTGCGTTGTGTGTCATTGTTTTTTCCTTAGTCTGTAAAATGGCTTTCTGCTTCGTGATACCACTGCACCCGGGACATTCCTGAAGGCCATTTCTTTGAGCAGCCCGTGGCGTCCGTACTTCTTGCTCATGGCGAAGATTTTTGTGAAAAGCAGGACACCACCACCGATGATAAGCGGAAACAGCAGCAGGAGTGGGAATCCAATTAGGTAAAGCACTGCGAATGCGATCAACAGTACCACCAGTCCTGCGCCCAAATAGGCAATGTACTGGGCTTTGAAGCCTTTCAGTTCGATGGGCTTGTTGATGCCTTTGTTAATGGTATAGCTCATAGTTTTACACTTTTCTTTTTGCTTTTCTTCGCTTTTAGTTTTTTGCCGTTCACTCCGTGCCCGTTTAGTCCATGTCCGTTCAGGTGGGTTTTCTTTTTTGAAGTTTCTTCCTGTGATTGTGCAGGAGCATCACTGATCTGTTCCTTTTGGATATTGATGGCTATTTCCCTTTCCAATCCGGCCAATTCATTTTTGAGACTTTTTAGCTCCTCTGACTTTTCAAAGGGCTTTTCGGCCAGACTTTCAAGGCTGGGAATCTCTTTTTCCAGCCCATTTTTCCTCTCCACATGCTGTTCTTTGATTGTGTTAACCCGGTCAATGGCATTGAGAAAATGACGGGCTGCCAGCTTCGGGTTATCGGTGTTAGGAACTCCTCTGTTGTAGGTGTATTTCAGACCCGTTTCCGGGCTTTCCGCATAGAAGCTGTTCGCATAACTTGTGTACACATTTCCCTCAACTTGATAAACCTGTTTTTGCCTTTTGATACAGAGGTCAAAACCATAGAGTGAGCCTATTTTGGCATGGCCTTCCTCCCCCGATCCGGGTTTCCAATTTTGATGGAGGTCGATGATATGCGCCCCTGTTTTTTCCGGCTTATCGGAATGAAAACCCTCCAGTTTGATGGGGTTGGATTTGCTGCCGTCTTTTTCATGTTTGAGCAGGCCATTGTATTTCTTTTCGTCCATTGAAAGTCTTCCCAGATCAGTCATCGTTTTATCCAAAGTTTCCCGGAGGTATCCCAGTTTTACTTTCGAGCCTGCGCACTCTTTCATATGGGCAGACCGCAGGCTTTCAAGGACAGCCACTTTCTTTTCGAGTTTTGATTTTTCCAGCAGGGAGGTGTCCCCGGAAAGGATGGCGATGTACTCGGAGAAATTCATTCCGTTCTGCTCATCCATCGCTCCCTCATCCAATCTCCTTACCTGAAGGGAACCGTTTTTCATCTGGCTGATGAATGTCTGTTTATTCTTCAGCAGGTTGAACTTGTAATTGTCTAGGGATTGCTCCACGGCGTATACAAAGCTTTTGACCTTGTTCCCGAAATGTTCTTTGGCAATCCAGTTCCCCTGTCTTGCCCCTCTGCCATTGCGTTGTTCCAGTTCCGAAGGCTTCCAGGGAATGTCCAGGTGATGCATGGCTACTACACGTTCTTGTACATTGAGACCAGTTCCCGCTTTATCTGTACTTCCAATCAGCACCCTGATCTGGCCGCTGTTCATCAATTGGAACAGCCGGTGTCTCTTTTTGTCCGACCAGTCATGGATATAGGTGATCTCGCTTGCGGGAATGCCGTGATCTTTGATGAGTTTTTCCTTTAAGGCGTCATAGACGTTGAAGCCATCTTTCGGCGTACCGGTATCGGAAAAGATAATCTGTGTCCCTTTTTGGGGCGCACTTCCCCGGTAGATACCGGCTACCTGAGCTGCGCAAACATTGACTTTGCTCCCGGGATGGTCTGCGTATTCTTCACCTACCAGCCGCATGTCCAACGCCATCTTTTTGGCATAATTGGTGGCAATCAGCATACGGGCTTTGTCTTCTGTCTTCGACAAAGGCGCTCGTCCGATCAGGGTGGCATCCCCGGTTTTGGCAAAATCCATCAACTTGCCGATAAACTCTTGCTGGTCGGGAGTAGGCTTGATATTGACCAGCTTTTCATCCAACTCCGGTTTGTCAAGCTGTATATGTTTGGCAGTCTTGTAATCGGTGATCTCATTATAAAACATGGCCAGTTCAGGCACTTTGATAAAATGCCGGAACCGCTCTTTGGCGATGATCTCATTGGTGACCGAAAACTCAAAATCCACCGTTTTGCGGGCAAATACCGCAGCCCAGGCATCAAAATTCTCAATCTTCTGCCTTTGGAGTTCTTTGGGGCGCAGGTATTTGAAAAGCAGGTACATTTCCGTCAGGCTGTTGGAAATGGGGGTTCCGGAAAGAAAGGTGGCACTGAGATCAGTACTGTGTTTTTCCTGCAAGGTGCGGATGGCAAATAACATGTTCAGTGCTTTCTGGCTTCCCTGTGTATTGCCAAGTCCCGCAACCCGGTTGTGCCGCGTGGTAAAAGTGAGGTTTTTAAATTTGTGGGATTCATCGACCATGATGTTGTCTATGCCCATAGATTGAAAATCAATATGGTCGTCTTTCTTCTGCTCTATCCGTTGTATTACTTCTTTCAGCTTGCCTTCAAGGTTGGTCTTGCGGATTTCCAAACCTTTCAGCATCCGTCTGTTTACTTCACCACCCATGTCACTGACCGTTTCGAGATCTTTTTCCACATTGGCCAGTTCCTCACTGAAAATCTTTTGCTGGATTTCCGGTGATTGGGGGATTTTTCCAAACTGGTCATGGGTCATAATGACGCAATCCCAATCGTTGTTTTTGATCTCATGGAACAAACGTAACCTGTTGGCAGGGGTAAAATCATCGACGGTAGGAGCCAATACTCTTGCTCCGGGATAGGCTTTTTTATAGGTTTCGGCAATTTCTCCCACATTGGCCTTCAGTGCTAGAAGAATGGGCTTGCGTACCAGTCCCAGACGTTTCATTTCATAGCTGGCTGCGATCATGGTCAGGGTTTTTCCCAACCCCACTTCGTGATCGACCAATGCACCATTGTTTTGAATGATCCGCCAAGCCGCATTCTTTTGTGAAGGGTACAGGTCGTCAATCCCGAGGGCTTTTTTGTCCAATCCGGGGAATTCCAGATGATGGCCATCGTATTCCCGCAGGACATAGCAGTTATAGGTTTCGTTGTAGAGGGTTTCCAGTGCGGTTTTATCTATTGCAGGCAAGTCATTGAGCCATTCCGAGAACCGGGTGCGGATGGATTCAATTTTCTGGTGTGCCAACTGGATGGCCTTGTTATCGGGAACCCTGACTTTCTTACCGTCTGCCAGTTCCACCTCACGGGTAAAAAACGGCGTAGTGTTTTCCATTGCATGTTCCAGAATGCTGTTGCCGTACATGGTCTTGCCACTTTCGGGGGTAATGGCAAATTCTCTCCATATCTTTACATTCCTGCCCTGTGGAATTGCCCTGAAAGTGTCCATCGAAGGGAAGTAGCTGATGCGGGTATCCGTTTCAAAAAGATCGGTGGCAAACCTGCTGTAATATTTCTCAGGGATCCATCGTTCACCAAGATTGAAATCCAGCATTTCGAATGGAATGGGTGCCGGCTGTACGTTCTTTATGGCCGCCAGACTCTCTTTCACGTATTGGTTCTCGGGATTGTCTGTAGAGGCCTTTTCTGCCGACCGTAATTTTTCCAGCACATTCCCGGACAGGATTTGTCGGCTGGTTCCCATTTTCGGGAATCTGGATTCAGATAGATTTTGTGCCTTAACAAAAGCGGGATTTCTTCCACATCTTTGGCCAAGACAGCACCTATAAATGACAGGTTGACCTCACCGTACCTGTTGAGCGACTGAGCAAGGGCAATAGCAGGATCGTCAGTTGAAAAGGTATTCTCTTGGATGCTTTCCTGACGGTTGAACACATCTGATTTGACAAAAAGGCTGCCCTCTCTTCTTTCCAACGAGGAAAGCATGATCAGCCCATGTGCCAGATCTTCCTTTATGCGGGCTGCATTTTCTTTTTGGTTGAGCTGGCCAAAGCTTTTTGTGAACTCGTCATAGGCCTTCCCGATGGTATCAAGGTATCCATCAGGTTTTTCCTCTCCTTGGTTTTTATCAAGATAAGCATCCCGCAGTTCAATGTACTTTTGATAAAAATCCCGATGTCTTTCACCGTCAACCAAGGGAACCACGTTCATGGTACCATCCGGTGATCCTGAAGCTTCCAGCCTCCCCGGCTTACCTTCATTCATGACCAAGGCGCCTGCTACATGAAAAGGCTTTGAGACCTGAAAGGCCATTGGCTTGTCCAGAATGTTCCGGAAAGCTTCTTTCAGTTGTGGTTCACCTTCAAAAAGGTATTCATGGCCGTACTGTCGGAGCTCGCGCGTAAGGTTTTGCAGCCTGTAAGGAAGCACTGCTGCATTCATCCAGTTTGCAGAGAAGGTAATCTCCTTCAGGTTGGAGTACAGCTTGTAATGGTATTTTGAGTTGTTCAGCGCACGGGCTGTCAACAGTACAATACCTTCATGTTCCGGATTATCTGCTGTCCTGATCACACCAAGCATTTTGACGGATTGCTTTTGGATCACTGTTGCGTCCAGACTGTTCAGATAGTCCATTGCCCTGTTGGTCTTTTCAGCAGGCATGGCATCGAAAAGTCCAAGCTGGATACTTTCCTGTGTCTGCCGTTTTTCGGGTGCGGGCACATAGGTCAGTTTCGGAGCATCGGATACCTGTTGTTGTGATGCTCCTTTCACCAACTGTTCTCCAAGGGAATGGAAAGCCTTGACATTGAGCCTTTCCTGAAAGTCTGTTTTAAGCAGCGCACTCAGCGTATCGCCAATATTCCCGATATTTCCCGTCTGCCATACGGAAATATTCGCCTTGCCATATTGGTTCTTCCCGGGGCCTACTTCGTTGCCAACAATGCGTGACGGGTGCGATACGATAAATTCATTCAGACTGAATTCCCCGAATTCGTTGCTCTTATTGACCGTTCCCAGCAGTTGTTTTTCCTCCGCAGACAACCCCTCTTTATTGTCGTTTTTCTGCACGACTAAAAGATGGCTTGGCGCTTCGGTGTTTCCGGTATCTTTCATCAGGTTGTCCGGCATGACGGACAGGCTTACAAAATCTGCCCTTTCAAACAGGTGCTGGCGTGCGGCTTTGTTTGAAGGGTTGTTCAAAAAGGCATCCGTGGTGATATAGGCCATCAGGCCACCATGTCCAAGTTTGTCCAGTCCTTTGGCAAAAAAGTAGTTGTGTATTTTACTGGTCAGTTCAGAGTTCTGGTAAGCAGGGTCATAAACCCTGAAATTCCCAAAGGGAATATTGCTCACCACCAGATCAAATTTACCGTTCTCCTCATTTGGGGTATTTTCAAAACCAGTGACCTGTATTTTTGAAGGAACGCCTAGATTGGGAGCGAGGGCTTCCAGCACCTTTCCGGTCAATACATCTTTCTCCACCGCAGTTGCGGCATGCAGTTGTGGAAATGCTTTTACCGCCTCGCTGATAAATATTCCTGCACCGGAACTCGGCTCATATAGCTTGGTTGGATTTACACCCTGGGCTTTAAGCGTTTCATAAAGCACCTTTGGGACAATATCTGGCGTGTAAAAGGAAGTCAGGACACTGTTTTTAAGGGATTGTATGGCCTCGTTATATTCCTTCCCGGACAAGTTGCCCTCCAACAATTGCTTGAGCTGTGTGATATCGTCAAACAGTTCCAAATCACTTTTTGACGCACCAAGATTCTTCCAGTTTTTGTCTTCAATGTCCAGATACAGGATGGCCTTTATTCCGCCAAAGCCAGAATAGGCCTGAAGCTTGGCGAGGTCTCCCGCCTCGGGCTGTCTTCCCCCAAGGAGGGCAAATGCCACCCTGAGGGCTTCGATATTTTCCCTGAGTTTATGTTTTGGGTTGTAGGCCATCAGTAGTTTTCCTGTGATTGTTGCATCAGGTATTCGTGAAGTGTGCCTGTGACAGTGTAGTAGAGTTCCCTGCTTTCGCTGTTATGATGGTCAAATGCATAGGCGTCAAATGCAGGTGCGCAGTCTTTGAGCATATTCATCACCTCCCATTGGAGTATCCCGGCGGATTGGAACTTTTGGTAATCATCGCTGAACTCCTCTTCCAGCACATGTAGCAGGTAGCTGTACCGGGAAGGCGGAAATTCACCGACCAATGCATCCATGCATTTTTCCTGAATGATGTAACCGGGGGCATTTTTGGCATACAGCTCCTCCAGCAGGGGCGTAAGCCCTTCCACCTTTTGGTCGATGAAAGCGCTTACACCCTGATCTTCCTGAAGGGCTACAAGCAAATCAGGATGCTCTGTAGACAGAAATCGATGCAGTTTCTTTTTGAGAATTTGCTTCATTGAGAATGCTTTTTACAGACCGAAGAAGCTGGAAAGGACTGTAGCCACCAATACCAGAAAGATGCATGAGCCGAACCATGCCGTAGCCACTTTCCCGGTATCATGGTCACCACTGTTCCATTTGTTGTACACTTTGATGGCACCGATCAGCCCCACCAATGCCCCGATGGCGTACATCAGGTTGATGGCGGTCTGGTAATAGGTTCTGATGTGGTTGGTCGCATCCACAATTCCCGCAGTTCCGCTTTGGGAATATGCATTGTAGCAGCACAGGACAGATGCGATAAGTAGGAGAAGCAGGAACTTCCAGTTTCTTTGGGGACAGGTAGCAATGTTTACATTCATGGTTTTTGATTTTTATTGATAGGCATATTTTCAATGAGGGCTTTCCAGCGGTTTTCCAGTTCCTCATGGGTAATTTCCAGACCGATCTTCTTTGCCTCGGCATGGATACAGTTGTTGATGGCGTGCCTGAAAGCGGGGACTTTCAAGCCTTCGAAGGTTTCCAGCTTTTGGGTGATCTGGAACAACAGCACTTTTTTATCCTTTGACCGGGCAAAAGTGGGAATCACCTTCTCCCGCAAATCGGCGTTGATCATTTCAAGCTCACCAAAAGCCTTGGCAAACTGCGATTCGGAAAGAAGGATGCTTGTCTCAGGCTTCTCGCCTTTTTTTTTGGAAGGGATCTTCAATTCCATTTTGGCGGCTATTTCTTTCCCAAAGTAGCGTGCCGCCACATAGAGATAGTAGACCGTGAATAGGATTCCCAGAGCGAGGAAAAACTGTTCCCATGTAATTTCATTGAGCATAGTGATTGGTTTGAAGTTGAACTTTTCTGGTGCAATTGTGAAGGGCAAAATTCCCCTGACGGGATCGTTTTTTATCACACTGCGATTTGGAAGTGGGTCAAATTGATTGGCAAGAAATGGCTGACCCAGCCAAAAAATCCCCTGGGTTTTTCTTTAAAAAGCGTTTGGAATTATTATATTTATAGCTGAACCCTAATAGGTTAGCTTGAAAGAAGTACAGTACATATCGGAAAAAGAATGGATGAACCGGTTAAAATCCGACGATGAGGCCGCTTTTGCCCGATTGTATAAAGCCTCTTAAACCAAGCTGTATGGCAATATCCTAAAGCTGGTCAAGGATGAGGAAACAGCCAAAGAGCTGATGCAGGATGTTTTTTGTAAAGCTTAAGAGTAAAAAATATATTTTAAAAGAAAATTTTCTATTTCTATTTCCTCATCAAACTCAAGCTAAAGTATTCTTTTTGATCTGTAAAATGCCTATCCCAAGTGAATCCTGTTTGTGAAGCAATTTTATCCAGCTCCTTTAGACTGTACTTTTGGGAAATTTCCGTATGAATGGTTTCATATTTATCAAAGCTGATTTCCATTTCACCGATTTTTACTTTTTGATCATCCATACTGACCAAAAAACTCAAGGCAGATCCGGTAAGGGGATTGTAAACCCCATAATGCTCAAAAGCATCTAAATTAAAATCAGCATCCAGTTCTCGGTTGATCCTTTTCAGAAGGTTCAGGTTAAATTGTTTGGTAACACCTTCTCTGTCGTTATAAGCTGCACGGATCACATGGGGGTTTTTCTTAAGGTCTACTCCCATCAGAAAAAAATCACCGGGCCTTAGAAAATCATTGACAAACTGAATAAATTCCAGGGCTTGACCATTAGGAAAATTACCGATGTTACTTCCCATAAATAAAACCAATCGGGGATTGGTTCTTTCCTTAAGCAAATCCAAAGTATGAAGATAATCTCCGGCTACAGGTTCCACTTTCAAACCTGGAATCTGTTTTTGCACCAATTCCTTGTTCACTTCGAGAATCTCAGGAGAGATATCCATAGGTATGTAGGTAAGGTTTTCAAACTTAAGCTTTGCTTCCTCCAGCAAAATCACTGTTTTGGTACCATCACCTGCCCCCAATTCTATAATATCCAAATCAGAAAAAGGAAGCTCATTGAGTATATCAGCTGAACTTTCCAAAAGGATCTCCACTTCGCATTCTGGAAGGTAATATTCCTCCAATGCCATGATTTTTTGAAATATCCGGCTTCCCTCTTCATCATAGAAATACTTGGAAGGAAGGGATTTTTGAGACTTTTGCAGCCCTTGAATTACGTCTTTCAAAAAATTATCCATATCATTTCACCAATCTAAAACCTGAAAAAAGCCACCTGCAGGAGGAATGAAAGAAATTGCGGTAAGTTTTACGGCTATGCCCTTTTGGGGTAGCCACTGAAGCACCGCGGAGTACATTCTGATTGCTCATAAACTTGCCATTGTACTCTCCAAGAGCACCGGGTGCCTTTTCGAAGCCCGGGTAAGGCAAATAGGCACTGTAGGTCCATTCCCAAAGTTGCCCCCAGTTGAGCTTATCCCCTGCTACTTCCCATTCAAATTCGGTCGGCAAGCGCATCCCCTTCCACTCTGCATAAGCATAAGCTTCGTAAAAACTAATATGCTGTACGGGCAAGGATAAGTCCAGCATTTCAAAACCCTCCAAGGTGTATGAATACCATTCTCCTTTGTGCTTATGCCAGTATAAGGGCGCAGTAATGTTTTCCTTATTTATATAATCCCAGCCTTCGGACAACCAATAGTTGAAATCCTGGTACCCTCGTGCTTCAATGAATTCCAAAAATTCTCCGTTAGTAACCAGGTTTTCCGCAATTTCAAAAGGCCGGATCAGTACCTCATGTTGCCCAAGTTCATTGTCATAACAAAAGCCATCTCCACTGGCACCAATAGCATATACTCCGCCTTCCACTTTCACAAATCCCTTTTTCACTTCTTGGCTTAAGGAAAATCCTTCACCATAAACAGGAAATGTTGGCTGATTCCCGAGTATATATTTGATATCATAGACCAAAAGTTCCTGATGCTGCTGCTCGTGGTTGATACCGATTTCTATGACATCCCACACCTCTTGATCTGGATTCTTGTCCAAAAAATCCAGCATCTGTTCGGTCACATATGCCCTGTAAGCCATTACTTCCCTGACAGGAGGGCGGCTCATCAAACCTCTGTTTGGCCGGAGCACCCTTTCTCCTGCATTGTTGTAGTAGCTATTGAACAGATAAGCAAAGTCATCGTGATAGAGCTGATATCCTTTCGAGTAAGGTTCCAAAACAAAAGCTTCAAAAAACCATGTAGTGTGACCGAGGTGCCACTTGGGTGGGGAAACATCCACCATGGGTTGGGGAACATAATCCTCTATCTCCAGTGGTTCACAGATTTTTTCTGAATGACTTCTAGCTTCAACAAATCGCTCTCTAAGTCGTGAAGTTTTATTCATAATTCATTTTTTTCGAATCAAGATAATAACAAAATAAGCTGCCATTCCCAAAAACATCAGGCTGAAAGGAAAAGCAAAAACAATCAACATCTGCGAAACAGCCTCCAACAACGCTTCTTTCCCTATCAAAATCAATCCGATAGTAAAAAGCCCAATCATTAAACCCCAAAACAATCTATAGGTTTTGGAAGGCTCTACATTTCCCCGATCAGTAAACATACTTAGTACATAAATTGCAGAGTCCACAGAGGTGATCAAAAATGTAAAAACCAAAACCAGACCAATAATTTTTGTTATTCCGGCCCAAGGAAAGTAGTCCAGAAAAATAAAAAGTCCTGTATAAATGGATTGGAAGTCCTCAAAAGATGCTTTGCCGGATTGAATTAAATGAAAAGCACTTTGACCAAATATTGTAAACCAAATAAATGTACCTAAGGCTGGTACAATTAAGACTGCCAAAACAAATTCCCTAATACTACGGCCTTTGGAAATCCTCGCAATAAAAACCCCGGTGAAGGGAGCCCATGCAAGCCAAAATGCCCAATAAAAATAAGTCCAATCCTGTAAGAATTCTATCCCGACCTGATGGTTCCCTAAATTAAGTGACATGGAAGCAAACTCATAAACATAATTGCCCAGAATATTTAGAAATCCAAACTGAACACCTCCCGACCAACTCAAAATAGCTACTGATATCAAAAGTACTGTAGCCAGGCTAAGGTTGAAGTTCGAGAGGTTTTTGATGCCTTTTTGCATTCCCAATAATGCTGAAGTTGTGGCGATGACTGTAATCACTATTACCGCCATAACTGCTTGAAAGGCATTTGTCGGAATATCACCTAAAAAACCTATTGCCTCCAATAATTGCCTTGACCCCAAACCCAGTGCTGCAACAACTCCCAGTAGGGTACAGACTATAGTCAGAACATTCATCAGAACTGCCAAAAAACTGTATTGCACTTCGCCCGATAAAAGTGAGGAGCTGAGGGCCGCCGCTTTTTTTAAATAGAGTACATAAGCCATGATCAAACCAAACAAGCCATAAAAAGCCCAAGGAGTCAGTCCCCAGTGAAAAAAGGTGTACTGTAAAGCAAAATCACCTGTACTGAGGATCGATGATCTGGGCGGATTTTGAAAATAAAAAACAGGTTCCTGCACAGCCCTCAATAATAGGCCGGCTCCCATCCCTGTACTATAAAGCATGGCAATCCAAGAAAACCAAGAGTAAACCGGTTTTTCTTGTCTAAATCGGATTTCCCCCCATTTTGAAAAGGCTAATACAAAAAGTAGGATAACTGAAAGAAATCCCAAAGTCAGATAAAAGAACCCAAAATTTTGAAGTAGCATCACTGTCAATTCTCCAAGTTTTTCCTTAAAAAAATCAGGAAAAAGAAAAGCGAAACCCAAAAAAAGAATACAAAATCCCAAAACAGAAATCTTGGTAACTTTTTGAGGTTGTCTTAAAGCTTTTAAAATCATAGTGATGTTAAATCCTCTAATAAATGTGAACTATGATTTTCAATATAATTATAATATTATGGCTTTACTTCCACTCCCTTCCAAAATGCTACATAATTTTTAATTTCCCTTGCAGCAGGTTTGGTGTCCGGATAATACCAAGCAGCATCTTTATTGGTTTTACCATCTACTTCCACGTGATAATAGGAGGCAACACCCTTCCAAGGACAGGTGGTTTGTGTTTCCGATGGTTTGAAAAACTCCTTTTTAATTGTCTCAGCCGGAAAATAATGGTTTCCTTCTATTTGTATCGTTGTACCGCTCTCAGCAATGATTTGATTATTCCAGATTGCTTTCATTGTTTCAATTTTTTTTTGTACCTGTATCGATTAACGCCATTAGCAAAAATAGCAATCAAATCAATGTGTTTATTTAGATAAAACCACTTTCTCAACAATACCATTATATTTTGTCGGCAAATTGACATTTTTTAATTCATCATGATCAAAAGTAGACGCTCTTTTTTCCTTTGAGGTATAATTGGTTACCTTTTTAATCCATTTTTCTTAACTTTATCACATGTGTCAATTCAAGATCAAACTGTTACTTTTCATTTTGGGAATTGGTTTTTTCCCTTGGCAACTGGTATGTACAGCCCATCCTTTTGGTCATGACCATGATCCAACTGAAGGTCCAAGCCCTTGTGAATTGCGGAGAAGCAATTTATTAAGTTCAAACTCAAAAAATCTTTACTTTTGATATATGACAAGTGATGAAATTAAACAGAGATTTATTGACGAAATCTCAAAGACGGAGAAACTAATCATTGAGTATCAGGAAATGACAAAACCTGTCGTCCCTGACGTAGCTATTGGCCGAATTTCAAGAATGGACGCTCTCAACAACAAAGCCGTGATAGAATCAGCTTTAAGACAAGCACAAGAGAAATTAAATAAACTGAAGTATGTGCTTTCAAAAATTGGCAGTGAAGACTTTGGAATTTGTATGAAGTGTAGAACTCAAATTCCAGTTGGGCGAATTTTAATCAGACCAGAAAGTATGTATTGTGTAAATTGTGCAAAATAAAAAGGGCGGATAAACCGCCCTAACAATTTTACACATCATCAGTGACCACCTTATAAGTTGGGTCTTCCATCACATTAACATCAATTATCTCTTCTGCATTTTTCAGAAGTTGACGACAATCAGCACTTAAATGTTTTAAATGAACTTTCTTGCCAACTTTATGATAACGTTCCGTTATTTTATTCAAGGCTTCAATTGCAGACATATCGACAACACGACTTTCAGCAAAATCAATGATTACTTCATTTGGGTCGTTTAACACATCAAATTTTTCATTAAAGGCAGTAACAGAACCAAAGAAAAGCGGACCATATATTTCATAATGCTTAATACCGTTTTCGTCAATAGATTTTCTTGCTCTAATTCGTTTAGCATTATCCCAAGCGAAAACCAAAGCAGCAATGATAACTCCGATAATCACAGCCAAAGCAAGATTGTGTAAAACGACAGTTACCAAAGTAACCAACACCATTACCAATATATCTGATTTTGGCATTTTGTTAAACGTTTTTACACTCGCCCACTCAAAAGTTCCGATAGCCACCATAATCATCAGGCCTGTTAAAGCAGCCATTGGCACTTTTTCAATAAGTCCAGAACCGAACATAATAAAGACAAGTAGCATAATAGCAGCAACTATGCCTGACAATCTTGCTCTCGAACCCGAAGAAATGTTAATCAAACTTTGTCCCAACATTGCACAACCGCCCATTCCTGAAAACACGCCAGATAAAATATTGGCAGCACCTTGAGCAACCGCTTCCTTATTACCACGTCCACGAGTTTCAGTTATTTCGTCAATAATATTCAATGTCAATAGACTTTCAATCAAGCCAACGCCTGCAACAATGGCAGCGTAAGGAAAAATCAAAATCAATGTTTCTAAATTAAATGGAACTGACGGAATATGAAATGGCGGAAAACCACCTTGAATAGATGCAATATCGCCAACGGTTTTGGTATCAATTCCGATAAATGCAACTAATCCAAAAACAACAACAATAGCAGTTAACGAAGCAGGAATAACCTTTGTGAGTTTTGGCAATCCCCAAATAATTAACATAGTGAGCAATACTAGACCTAACAAAATATATAAAGCAGAGCCAGTTAACCAATTGCCCGAAACGTCTTTGAATTGGTCAAGTTGCGACATAAAAATAATAATTGCCAGACCATTGACAAATCCGAAAATTACGGGATGTGGAACTAATCGAATGAGTTTACCAAGTCTTAAAAATCCAGCAGACATTTGAATAATTCCTGCAAGTATTACCGTAGCAAAAACATACTCAACACCATGACTTTTTGCTAAAGCCACAATAACGACAGCAATTGCACCGGTTGCACCTGAAATCATTCCCGGACGACCTCCAAAAATGGACGTAACTAAACCAACAACAAATGCAGCGTAAAGGCCAGTCAATGGTGACAAGCCAGCAATTAAAGCAAAAGCAACCGCTTCAGGCACAAGAGCAAGGGCAACGGTTAAACCCGACAAGACTTCAGTTTTGTAGTCGACTTTTTGCGACAAATCAAATAAGTTAAAATATTTCTTCATTCAAAATTTTATAATGGTTAAACGGAAACGGAATTGAAAAACTCCGAGAAAGGCAAATCAATAAATCACTAGGAAATACTCTACTTCAAGGTGGAGTAACTTTGGGAAGATTGTATGTAGAGACTTTGAAATTCATAATCGGGTGCAAAAATACGAGTTTAAAGTTCATATACCCATGAAATGAATAAGTAATTTTCTCGAAACTAAAAATCGATAACCCTTTAAACTAAAGTGCAGGTAAACTCCATTTTATTCTTATTAATTTAATAAGAATATGTTCAGGTAATAATTTAAAAAGGGCTTCTATTCACAAAATTCCGGCTGCTATCTTTTTGGGATTTATTTTTTTCAAACAGTCAATCAATAATGTGATTGATCAATTTCCTTAATGCAAAATTTCTATTAGTAATAAAATACCAAACTACTCCTGTGGGAAAAATTTAATCCCAATATTTGGTATATAAATTTTTTTTACTATCCGCACCTTAATACTTGATCCTCTTTTTTTTGAACATCATAAGATGCAAAAGATTTAAGTTTTGACAATACTCTGGTTTTACAAAACAAATGGCTTAAAACCATATAAATTATAAAACCCAAAAAAGGTGCAACCAAAGTCCATAGAATTACTCCGTAAGCTAATCCCCAACCAAAAGTCTCTAAAATATGGGATATACGCTCTGTTATTAAAGTTTCAAAGTGCATGTTTTTTAGAGTTGCAGGATCAAACAGTGCATAGCCTGATTTGAAAAATATCGGCATCAACAGCAATTGAACAGGTGTAAATAAATAGCTGGTACTGACCAATACAGCCAAGTTCATCTTCAATCTAAGGGAAATCAAAACCAACATGACTGTAGTCACCCCATAAACAGGGAAAATACTGACCATAATGGCCACAGCCATGGTTTTGGCCAATTGTAGAGGGTGTAGTCCTGATCTTATCCAAGTGTGGAATTTTAACTTGATTTTATTTTTCCAGAACAGGGCAGAAAATGACTTTATCATTTCAATTGCTGGTTAATTGTAAGGTTTCAATTATTTCTTTGAAACCATCATTTTTAGACTTAGAATATTTCGATATCGGTTTCAATAGGATAAGGTTTCCTGCCTGGATAATTGTGATTTTTTCATAGTGGATTGGATAGCCCAATTCAAATGACGATTCAGGAAAAAAGTATTGATCCCCTAATGTTTCATATATAGCTGTAAATTCCAATTCTCCATTTGGACTGTATCTTCTAACTATGAATAATTCAGCCATTCGGGTAATATGAAACCAAGAGCCAGCACCTTCTCCTGCTAACCACTTAGAATTAGTAGGAATTGCAGGATGTATGACAGGTGTAGCAAGTACAGCGTCTAATTTTGATGGGCAAGAAGGAACCTCAGGAGGGCTTCCATTTATGGTCAAATACTTTCCCGCCGCTTTCACATTTCCTATTGGTGTAGGACTAAATGTCCACGGAAACATCAATTTTAACCAAGTGACAAAAGATGGCTTTCCTGCTCTGACAACATCATTGACAAATCTAGAACAATTATTGCCCTTGAAAACAAAAGGACCGTATGGAATAGGTGATATTTGCTGCAGATACATAGCTTTTTTATAAGCAAGACTAAAATCTACTTCTATTAATGAACCATAAAGGTTCCCCTTTCCATGGCAAGCTTTCCTGTTTTTTAATTCAATCAAGATTTCGGTCAAATTTAAAATCGATCCATAAGAGATATTCGCTTTTTGGGCCATTTTTAAATCAGGGTCCGTTTTCTCAGAGCGGACTCTACCGAAGCCAAAAGGAGTATGATACCTGCCAAAGTCAAAATAATGCAGCGTCCCATTATCTGCATTTACCAATACTACAGCAGCATGGCCTACTTGATAATAATGGTTTTTGCTGATACCCAACAACCCCAAGATTGGATCATACCAACCGCCTGCTTGTTTGCAGAAAGTTTGAGGCCACGCTAAAATGATGGCAAACCCTTTTTTATTTTTCAGCATGTTTTTTAGGTTTAAGGAAGTTGTCATTCTGTTTTAAATCATGATTCACTATGGTAGGATCTACACCAAAGTTTTCAGGTAACAGATCTTCAATTCCAAGAATCACACAAGCTATTTTGATCAAGACTTGATGATGATTACTATGTTCAAGATTATAAGCTAATTCTCTGAATAAAGTTGTCTCTATGGAATTTACATTTTCTTCTATGCCCTCTGAAAAGTCATAGAGCATGATCATATAGTTGTCTTTTTCGATGGCCTCAATTTGAAGATATATATCATCTATGGACTTGATAGCTATTTCTGGCTCTACTTGGAGTTCTACTTTACCATTTTTCCGAGTATATTCTACAGCTCCATAAGTCATAGACACCAAAGAAGCTTGATATTTTTCTAGAATTTTTCTGACTAGTTGGCCTATGCTAGCCCCAAATAGTAAAGGAATCGGCAATCGGTAAGCCTCAGGATCAATTTCACTAACCAAACTTCTGATTTCCATTAAATTACGCATGCACAATTCTTTCATCATTGTAGGTTTTTGAAGTTAAAACATGTATTTCAGTCAGGGTTATTGGTTTTAATTTTGATAAAGTAAAACGGAATTATAAAAAGGTGCAAAACTGAACCAATACCCAATCATTCGGTCAAATGACAGTAACTGCTGACCGATTCTGGGACCTGAAATAGCTCTCCCCAATATATCCCATGTATTTCCCTCTTGATCTCTGAGTATTTCAGCTCCATTTTGCAGAACTTCAAATTCCAGATCTGTACCATCTTCAAGCTTAGTTTTGAATGAAACAATGAAATTTTTCTCCTTATTTCCGACCACTACAATGTCATGGCCTAAAAATTCATCTTGAATCAATTCATTATTGGTACTGAATAATTCAATGCTGTAGGATTTGGCAATATCTTCTCCAAACAATGTCAATACCCTTTCTTTGGCAGGGAGCCTGGTGTCATTCTTACTGATAGGAAAAAAAATACTGTTGTTATTGGTTCTATAGTCACCATAAGGAAATCGCTGGTAATTTCTATTGTGTCCGGTATTTGTAGATACCACTTGGGTATTCGGATACATCTCTTTCCAAGTACCCCAGGTAGTTTCGACCAGATTGATTACTTCTGGTCTAGTACCTCTCAGCTTCCCTTGTACTGCCTTTAATGCCAACTGAGACCAATTGGAGTCGGTAGCCCTATCATAAGGAATAACATTGGTGTTGTAAAGCAGCCCAGAAACTCCGAAGGTTGTTTCATTGCCATCAATGACTCTATTCCATCCAATCCCTGTTCCTGTTAAGGGACAATAAATCACTGATACGGAAGTACTGTTGATTTTGTCATTGATGATTTCGTGCCAATCCAGAATCTTGTGGGAATAGGCCCGGATATCAGTTCCTTCCCCATAACCAAGTATTAAGTCATCATCATCCAAATATGAAGCCTGATTTACGGAGATGAAATTAGGGTTATTGATTGCCGGAATACCGTCTTTTCCGGGACCACCATCCAATACCTGACTCTGGGGAATCAGCCATTCATTATTACTATTCCCATCACCGGGTAATGGGGTAAGAAAATCATTACTATCCCTGGATTCGCATGATATATTCAAAATCAGCAATCCTGCAATCAAAATATTTACTTCAATTGAATTTTTCATAGTACTATAAATTTATTGGTAAAACATCTGACATATTTTTGAATGGGATATTGACAAATAAAGACAAGGTATATCTATATGTCGTTGTCAATTGTGTTCCCAAAAGGTCTCTATAGATCGGCAGCTCTACCGCAGCCCTTATGGCTGTGTTTGGGTTTAAGTTCAAATTGAATCCCGGTATCGCATAGATCCATTTTCCCCCTGAACCAGGAAACACATTTGCATCTATCAGATCCACTGTCTGACTTCGGTATCGGGTAAAGAGAAAAATATCTATTGGCCATTGGATGAATAAATTGTAGTTTAAGCCCAAGTTGAATTGGAAATCATCACCAAATTGATATCGCTGCACTTCATTGTAGCTATTATTGGCACCTGATTTTCTAAAAGTAACCACCGAAAGCACGCTTAGATTTGGATCATTAAAAATTTTGGATTTTTGAAGATAAGTCCACAAAAAACCATCAAGAGACCCACTCCCCGGCTGCATATCAGCAACCATTGTTAATCCATTTGGATTCTTTAAATCTGACCTTCCAGTGGGGATTTTAGGGCCTCCTCCTAATACCCAATGCCATTCAGGGTACTCTTCCGGATTTAATACCCTGTATTTCAATAGGAGAATGATGTCACCCAAGCCTTCTGCTTTGGTAAATTCACTGGCTCCTTGAAACCCCAGAATTCTCCTTTCCTGTCTTACATAAGGAATAAAAGCAGTTACTGCCCAATTATCAGAAATTCCGTAATTGATTTCTGTAATAATAGAGCGGGTCTGTCGCTCCCTGGTTTCATCCTCTAAAAGTGTTCTCCTATCCATCAGATCATGGATGATATTATTATCGTAAGTCGTTAAAATCTGAATAGATCTGGCATCAGCTGTGCCAAGACCAAGAGTTCCACCAACAGGAACTCCACCCGAGCAACAGGCTTGACTATATGCAGTAAAGTTTGGTATGGCTGCTAAAAATAATGTTAGGAGAAGAGCAGTTACTACTTTCATCGCATCCTCCACACTTCCCGAAGAGTCATAAGTACTTGATATTTTTCCCATTGCTGCCATGAAATTTTCATTGTAATTCTCGTATTGCTTTCCCTAATTCGGTGAATTGTTTAGGATTATGATAGCCTTTAGTGTGGGTAATTAGTTCTCCTTTTTCATTCAGATAAAGTAATGATGGAAATGCCCCGAGGTTGTACCTTTCCATCAATTCGGCTCCTTTGCCTTTTTCACCATCCAATGCCAGATTGATAAAGTTTTCATTGTAGAAGCGTGCGACTTCTTTATTTGAAAAAGTATGTAGTTTCATCATTTTGCAAGGACCACACCAGGTTGCATAAATATCAATGAAGATGGGTTTATTTTGATTTTTAGCAGCCTCCAAAACTTCTTCCCATGAACCTTCATAAAACTCCATTTTATTCCATTTTTCCAAGACGGGGGATTCTGTACTCGTCTTTGAGATAAAGGCCAGAGCTGCAAATGCAGCCCCGACCAATAGGGTAATAACAACTTTTTCTCCTTTCATCACCAACCATTATTTGCTGTATTCCCCTATAAAATTGATTTCAATATCTTTGGCTATATTGGATGCTGGCTTTCCTTTCTGAAAAGTGATTCCATAATCTGCCAAGGTAATATCAAACTTGCTTTCGGCTTTAATTCCGTTTGCTGCCACTGTTATAACTCCCGGCTTTTTGATTTGCTTAGTTTCACCTTTGATGGTCATTTCACCCTCTACAGTCACGTTATATGAACCTGGCTTGTCAAAATTTACTTTTGAGACATCTGCAATTTTCCCTACAAACTTGGCTCTTGGAAACTGCTTGGTGTCCAAAAAATCCTTATTGTTAAAATGCTTTTGCATCAAGGCTTTTTCAAATTCAAAGCTTTGCATAGGTACTGAAAATACCACATCACCGGTTTTTGTGTCGAGCGTGCTGGTTGCTTTATAATTATTAGCTGTGATGTCTTCTAAAGGTGTTGAAGAAAAAAACCATATATGGGTTTTCTGACTTTTCAAAACATCTTCAATGGGCAAGGAAAAGCTTGCCATACCTACAAAAAGGAAAATTAGAGCTAGACTGTACATTAGATTTTTCATGGTCTTCAATTATTTTGTTGATTAAATTAAATTTTCTGATTTACACTTGAATAGTCTGAGCTTTTGAAAAATCCTGACAGATTTTAAAAGAATTATTTGAAAAAAAATGTTGTGGTTATTTCGAATACAAATTATAATGGCTTCTTTCCTATAAAATCTAATCCCTAATATTTATTGTTTTGTGGTTACTCTACTATGTTAGATTTTAAAAAGCGTGATGTAATTTGAAAAAATTTAAAGTTCTACTATTGACTGGTTTGAATCAAATAGAAAATTAATTAAAGTTTCGAAAGAGCATATAGATTAAGTCACTCAAAAGTCTACAGAAAGTATTTTTAAAAAATATGTGTAAGAGTATACGAAGGGATAGTTCATTAAACTGTGTCTAAGGTTTAATCTTTCTTTCAGCCTACTGTCTTAGTTGCCTTAAGGCAACTAAGACAGTAGGCTGAAAATTCAGTTTTTTTGTGGCACCCTATCCGGGTACAG
>NZ_JBHLWI010000038.1:0-132953 GCF_042432905.1 Fontibacter flavus
ACAATTGCCAGTCTGATTTTTAAAAACTACCTTAGACATTGTTGTATTTTGTTCAACTCTAAAATAATAATTTTAGAGAAGATCAACAATAAAAAAAGGGTGTCTCGACTTTTCGGACACCCCCAAACTAATCTTGAACCAAATGAGATTATCTATCCTTAGCAGTTTTATCCTTAAAAAAAGTCAACCTCTTATCTCTCCACTTTTCAATCAGCTACAGCCCCAATTTATCACAGGCTTTAGTATGGAAAAATCCAGTTTATAGATCGCAATAATTATAATCCAAGACTTAGTCTTGGATTAGGGGATATAGGATTATTAACTTCATAAAAACTTAAATTGAATCATAATTACTTAATCAAATCTATAGAGAAGCCTATAACATCTTTTATCGTATTTAAAATGTTTTTTTTATATTTGGTAAATATAATATTTGAAAGGGTGAACAATGGAAAAAATATGCTAGAACAGGAAATTTACAACTCATTAGAAAACAAAAAAGGAGTTATATGGGAATTTACTTTAGCGATCAGGGTATACTATTACAAGTTATTTTCAGAACTTGAACCTAACTATTTTAATTTTTATAGTTTCACGACTCATAACATCGAATTGGAAGACATCCGATTACAAAATTTGGGAAATAGTACAGTCGATTTTGTCATAAATGGGACTATATATGATTCTTGTTCAGGTGAGACTATTTTCTCTAATAAATCTTTCCTTTTTAGTGCAAAGATAGGTTATGATATTCCAAGAAATGAAAAATTCGACTTTATAAGCTATAATGTATTGAAACTAGAAAAATAAGCCAGCTAGAAATGTCCACGCTCAGAGAAGATTTTATCAAAGATTTAGAAAAATTCAGAAATAAATTTCCATTTCCCTTTACATCGGAAAAGGAGAATGATGATTTTTTACTAACATATAAATATACCATTGAGCAGATTCAATTTTTTTGTGAGCAAGAACTTGATTATTTCCGGTTAAATACATTGAATGTAAAATCCATATTTGAAAACATTTATAGAAAGGTATCAAAAGTCATTGAAAATAAACTAAAGGATGATGATGAAACTGCAATCCATCATTTCAACGAACTCATGAAAAAATACAAAAAGAAAGATGAAGATCTATCCTCTAATGCTAATGAATATAATGGCAAGATGTCTTTTGATGAATTTCAATGTTTGGATTTGAAGGATTTTTTTCGAATTAGACCGGCTATTTGGGAAAATGAGAAAATAAAGCTTTTAACAAAGGAAGACCTTTTCCACATTAAATTTAATGAAAGGCGCAAATGCAAAAATTACAGATTCAGTATTTCTGGAATTCCAGCTTTGTACCTTGGGGACTCAATTGAACTTTGCGAAAAAGAGATTTTTTACGATAAGGATATTTCTCAATATTACGTCTCGCAATTTAGAAATCGTGATAATTTTAAAGTTATTACCATCGATTTTCCCGAATTGGCAATTTGGGGGTTAAAGAATGGTCATCCAGGTACAGTGGCTTTAAGGTTTTTTGCATATTTGCCATTTTAGGCAGCCTGTTTATTTAGAACAGCACCTCCTCATAATCATCTTTATAACCCTGAATACATAGTGCCTCAAATGTTAATGAGTTTTTTAAAGAAACATACCTATTTTGATGGCGTCAGATTTCCATCAACAAAATTCACTTACAATGAAAAAATCAAACCTGGATTTAATTATGCTTTTCCCGTGAAAGAACCAGATGGGGATGGTTTCTGTAAAAATTTAAAAAGAATATTTGATTGGACAGACCCAATACTTTCAGAGATTGGCTATGATAAAATGAAAAATACTTTGAGTGTTTCAGCAAGTAAAATTGGTAAGTCTCATAACTTTAGGAGAACAAGAGAAGAGTTTAGGTGTTCGGCAAAATGATTATCTATTATCTCGGAGAGAAGGCATATTTTAAAACACCCGAAGCTATTTTCCCCTTATTTTTCTTAGTTCTTTTTCCAGTGACAAGGTGGATATCCTTTTTTTGAGGATCAGATTTTCTTCTTTAATCCGTTTTACTTCAGTTTCTAGTTTGGAAAAATCTCCTTTTAAAAATTCTCTAATTATATAGACATATAATATAATAATAGAAATAATTCCGAGCACAGGATAAAAGTTTGATGCTGTGTATGAATTTTGATTTTTAAGTTCATTAATAAAAAAAACAACAATCAGGATGATGGCTAAATATAAGGTTGTAACAATTATTTGTGCAATGTTTTTCATAAGTTTTCTATTTCATTTAATGACTTTTTCAATCTTTCATTTTCAATTGTAAGCTCCAAAATTCTTTCTCGCTTTTCAAGAAGTCTAAACTCATCTATATTTTGGCTTTTATTGAAAAAAAATATAAAAAACATTATGCTATGTATAAAACCTATCAATCTAATCAGGATCACAATTGTTTCGTAGAAATGAAAGCGAAAACTTATTAGGTGATTTAAAAAGTACCCTATATTTTCCAACGATAATACCAAAAGACACAGTATTATCACATTAAATGAAAAAGCTAAAATTCTAATTGTTTTGGTTTTCATATTTATAAATTTATTGAAATTTATAGATTCGACAGGGAAAAAAATTAATCATTCCAAACTTATTTCTATAATCATCGAAATATTTTTAATATATGATTTTTTGATTTGATTCATGGTAAAAAAGTACGCTGATTGATTACTCCCCCAAATAACTCTTCAAATCCTTCTGCCGGAACAATAAATAACTCTTTCCTACCCTTCGTTATCCTGTCAAAACTTTTACAAACCCTTTCCCAATAAAGGGATTGACTTTATCTAGATAAACTTTCTGGATATTTAATTTTTAAGGCAGTTGAATCATTTTTGTAAGTATGATTATAATGATGTTGAAATATACAATTTATTGTAGTTATACATACAATACTGGCTTTCCGATTTAAACAATGATTCTGTATGACCCATTTTAAATAATGAATCCATGTGAAAGAAAGACTGACTTCTAGCTTTTCTACACCCGAAGCCTTGGATAATTCTTCCAACCATAACCATTTTAATCTATCCTCTCCGCATGAATAACAAAAACAGCCGGATGCCTTATACCCAGCGTTGTGCAAGCAATTGCTTCACTATCCAGTTTTTTTCTAATTCGGATCCGAAGTTTCATATTAGGTTCACCAAATTTATTCCTATCCAAGTTGAACCCTTCCCGTAAACTTTGATCCATAACATACTGGTTGCCAACTAAACTTTCAAGTCTAGCGATATCCTTTTCTTCAAATCTCAAAACATTTAACCTGCAATCCACACTCAAGCCTAATGTGGTCACCTCAAATTGCCCAGTAGGAAGATTGTGCTCTTCATCTTCCGGATCTGTGCAATTGGTGAAAAAAGCTAATATGCACAAAATTAGATAGTGCTTTTTCATGGATGTAAAGGTTTTTATTTGAGACGATGCAAACAGTCCTTTCGTTTCAAATAAGATATTGATTCTAAAATAAAAAAATCACTTCTTCCTTAATTCATTTTTGGACATTTTTCGTTATATTAGTGGACAAATTTCCATAGAAGACCATGTCTAAAAAAGCATCAAAAGTTAGCGAGCCCGAAGTGGCATCATACGGTAAAGCTACTTTCTCAGTAGATTCCATTCTTAATATGGAAATGGGCCACTTTGACGAGCCATTGAGCAGGGTAAAGACGTTCCGTGAGGGGCTTGGAAAAGATGCCTTCGAAAGCCTAAAAGCGATTGCTGGTTTAGATTACAACACCCTCGCTACAGCCTTGGGCATTTCATCCAAGACCATTCAGCGAAAGGAAGTATTTGACACTATCCAATCCGAAAAGATGTTTGAGCTGGCCGAGCTTTATGCCATGGGCATCTCCTATTTTGGACTGGAAGGCTTCAGGAATTGGATGGAGCGCCCCCTTTTTTCAATAGGTAACCGGAAGCCCTTAGACTTAATAGATGTGTCTGAGGGATTGGATATTCTAAAGTCAGAGATTATGCGTCTACAGCACGGGATAGCCATCTGAACTGCATGAAGGTCTATAGGATTGCCCTGACCCAATACTGCGACGACAGCGGTGAAGGAGCCAAACGCTTTGGAGGCAGATGGAACTTGCCTGGACACCCCGCACTCTATGCTGGAACAAGTATAGCCTCTTCCCTGCTTGAAAGATTGACCATAGATCCGGAGTTGTTTGCTTCTGACAGGTATGTCAAATATTCGGTAATGGAAATCAATTTGCCTGCAGAGCATATTTTCACCCCTTCCTTAGGCGAACTTCCTGCTGGCTGGAATTTGATACCTGCTACAAAATCATCGATGAATTATGGCACCGGACTATTGCGGTCCGGCCTACTGTCCTTTGCTGTGCCTTCAGTTGTGGATCCAAGTTCTTTTAACTATGTCATCAATCCTCTCTCTCCAAAATTCAACTTGATCAAATACAGGGTTTACCCTTTGCCTCTGGACAAAAGACTGATCAGAAGTGTATAAAATAATGCGAACTCAGTATAATTAGCCTATTTCTTATTTTTTCCTGCTTTCAAAAAAAATCACTCCACCAAATTCTTATACACCTTCCCATCCTTCATGATCAACACAAACTTTTCTGCGGGATTCGCAATCAGAGAAAGGTCGTTCAAAGGGTCACCGTCCACCAAAATCAAATCTGCCAAAGCCCCTTCTTCCACCACGCCCAATTTTCCGGGATAGGGACTTCTTAGACCCGAAAGCTGCAGCAATTCGGCATTGTCATGGGTGACCATTTTCAGGATTTCGGCATTGGTAAACCATTGCTGCAATCGGAGGATATAGGCATTCTGCTGTTCGTTCAATTCCGGTTCGAAAAGGAAATCCGTTCCCCAGGCAATCTTCAGTTTCATCTTTTTGGCTATTGGCCATAGTTTGGCCTGCCCTTCGATTACCGGTTTGCGCTTTTCTATCCTTTGCGGATCCATATCGGGAGTGCTCTCTACCAGGTTTTGGGTACTTAGCCAGATATTCTTTCTTTTCATCAACCGTAGTGTCTTTTCATCCAGCATCTGTCCGTGTTCCACACATTTGACACCTGCTTTGATGGCCCTTTGCACCGCTCTAGGGGTGTAAGCATGGACCATGACATAGGTCCCCCAATCTTCGGCAGCTTCCACTGCTGCGCGCATCTCATCAAAAGTATATTGGGTGACATCCACGGGATCATAGGCAGAAGAGGTTCCACCTCCGGCCATCAACTTGATCTGACTGGCCCCAAAACGCAGGTTTTCCCGCACCGCAGTCAAAACTTCATCCCTGCCATCCGCAATAATAGTGGCATTGAATCTTTCTGCCCTTGAGGGCTCTCCGAAAAATCTTCTGGACTGCTCTTCAGGCGTACGGAAATCCCCATGGCCTGCTGTCTGTGAAATGGTAGCTCCGGAAGGCCAAATCCTGGGGCCCTTTAGCTTACCTTGGTCAACCCCCATTTTAAGAGGAAAAATTGGCCCGCCTGCATCTCTAACCGATGTGAATCCACGCATCAACATACGTTCTGCATTGCCTCCTACTTTTTCCATGATTACACCCTCGGAAAGCATAGGTGACATCATCTCCCGCATGGTCAAGGCTCCAAAAGCCATATGCACGTGCACATCGATCAGGCCTGGCATAAGGGTCTTGCCATTTCCCTTAATTTTGATTACCTCTTCTATTGTCTGAATTGGTGCACTACTAATTGCTTTTATTTTATTTCCCTCTATCCAAACATTCATGGGGCTTGTCAAGGTGTTCGATTTCCCATCAAACACCTTCACATTCTCAAAAATAACAGAGCTTGTACTTTGACACTGAGCATCTAAATGATTAAATAAAATGCTGATAAATAATAGGATTGTAAAATAAAACTTTGACATATTACTTATAGGTAAAATAATTTATTTTACAAAACTAATGATTTGATCTAAATCCTCCACCCTTAAATAAGTTTTTTGTATACTTTGAAATGAGTGCTTAACTTGGATATTCATTCGATAATAAGATCCATGAAAAGAATTTTACTTTTACTCCTAAACACGCTCACTTTTTTCGTGACACTCTACTTAAATCACCTATATGGTTCTGGAGCAGGAGATCGGAAATCAGTAGGTGAAATCAGCAATCAATTCGATGTCTTGATCACGCCTGCAGGATACGCTTTTTCAATTTGGGGTCTGATCTATTTTTTACTGATAGGCTTTATTGTTTATCAATGGGTTCAGTTTTTTAAACATAAAAAGGAAGATTCTTTGGAAAAGACTTCTGTTTGGTTGGCTTTATCCAATATGCTGAATGCCCTATGGATTGTTGTCTGGACAGACGGACAACTTTTGTTATCTGTCTTTATCATTTTTTTACTATTGCTATCACTACTGAAACTTGGCAATAATCTGAATTTGGGTAAAGAACCTCAAATGCCTAGGATATTTGTTCAGTGGCCTCTAGGCGTTTATGTCGGCTGGATAATAGTCGCTTCGGTAGTCAACTTATCGGTGTGGCTATACACTACTGAAATTTTCTATCAGGCACAAGTAATATGGGCTTGCTTAGTTCTGTGCGTGGCGGCTGTGATCTATGCTACCTTTGCCTTAAAGGCTGGGATTTTAAGTGCAGTTTGGGTAGGGATTTGGGCTTTTGCAGCTATTGCTTTCAAACAATGGGGTAATGAAAGGGCTGTATCTATTGTAGCACTTGCGCTGATATTAATGCTGGTTTTTGTGATTTTTTTCAAGATGAAAAGCAATAAAAAGTATGCAAAATAGTGTGGTAAATAAAATTTGTTTGTATTAAGTATTTTGTTTAATTTCCAACGTTTATTCTGAGATAACTGCTTTAGACAACCAAATCGCCCCTAGTAATTGAGCAGTATTTCTATTTCTCTTTATACTTATGATTGGAATTTTAGGTGGTACCCGTTTAGCCCTTACTTTAGGACAGGCCCTTTCAGCCCGTGCTATAGATATTGCATATGGTGTAAGAAGTGGTTTTGTTCCGAACGAAATCGAGTGGAAAATCCTTAACATGTCTTCAAATAAGGTAAAGAGCTTTAAAGAGGTTATTGATATTTCCAGTGTTTTATTAATATGTTGTGAAAATGATTACCTAGAACAGGTGTTTGATGAGCTTTCAAATGCCGACATCAAAGAGAAAACGGTAATCGACTGTACCAATAGTGATGATCCTAAAATTTTTTCCTGCAATACAGATTTTATCAGAAGCATAGTGGATACCCCTAAAATCTTTAAGGCATTTAATAATCTAGGATTAGATTATCCAACATCTGATCCAATGGGTGTGGTAAAGGAGACTTATTACTGTGGTCCGGATATACCTGAAAAGCAAGTGGTCAAGCATTTGATTTCCATGATGGGCTTTAATGCTGTGGATGCTGGGGAAATTGAAAATGCCCCTCTTTTGGAGGCTATGTATCACTTGAGAAAAGAAATCAGTAGTAGAAGAAGTGCTAAAAGTGATTACCATTTTAAGTTGATTTCTGTCTAAAATTTTTGGCTCCGCATTTATTTAATAATCCCTTTTCTTTGTTATAGGATTTTTTAAGCTTGTATAAGCTATTTCTTTACCAGTATTATTTACTTTTACTCGATTGATTGACATTCCATGATTAAATTTTATGATCTCCAAAAAATCAACCAACAATATGCCGATGAGCTCAAACAAGCAGCCCAAGAGGTTATAGATTCTGGTTGGTACCTGTTTGGAGAAAAAGTCAAAAATTTTGAAAAATCTCTTCAAACCTACTTGTCGGCATCAAATGTCGTCACGGTTGGAAATGGTTTGGATGCGCTTAAGTTAATTTTTCAAGGATACATTGAGCAGGGGCAAATGCAAAGAGGGGACGAGGTTATCGTCCCAGCTAATACCTATATCGCTACTATTTTAAGTATCCTTGGGGCAGGTTTGATGCCGGTTTTCGCTGAACCATCGATTAATACTTACAATTTGGACTTGGATAATCTAGAATCCAAGATTTCCAAAAGAACCAAAGCAATCATCATTGTTCATTTATACGGCAGGGCATGTTGGTCCTCTGAAATGATGTCGTTAGCCGAAAAGTATGGACTGAAAGTTATTGAAGATAATGCCCAAGCAATTGGTGCAAGCTGGGGAGGAATTAAAACAGGAACGCTAGGTCATGCCTCAGCTTGTAGTTTTTACCCCAGTAAAAATTTAGGAGCATTAGGTGATGCCGGGGCAGTGCTCACTTCTGATTATCAGCTGGCAGCTATCATTCGGAAATTGGCTAATTATGGCAGTGATGAGAAGTATGTACATGATCTTAAAGGCAGCAATAGCAGAATGGATGAAATCCAGGCGGCTTTTCTGGATGTAAAACTGAAATATTTGGACAGCGAGAACCAAAAAAGAAGGGAGTTTGCAACACTTTATTTTGAAAACATTTCGCATCCATTAGTGGTTCTTCCCAGGATTTCTGATCCATTACAAAACCAGGAGCATGTTTGGCATTTATTCGTCATTCGGACAGCAAAAAGAGACGCCTTGAAAGAACATTTGCTGAAGAATGGTATCGAGAGTTTGATCCATTATCCTACACCTCCCTATAAGCAAAAAGCATTGAAAGAATACTCTTATCTACATTTTCCCATAACTGATAAAATTCACCAAGAAATACTGAGTCTTCCCCTTTCTCAGGTATCTACTTCAGAGGAAATTCATGAGATTTCTGAAGTAATCAATAAATTTGAGCAATAAATGGTTGAATTTTGCTTTAAATATTGTTAATTAGTGATAGATCAAGTGTTAAATCTTACTTTTAATTCGGTATTTATACCATTCGATTAATGGCAAAAAGGGTTTTTGATATTCTAATTTCTTCAATTGCTTTAATTGGGCTTTCTCCGGTCCTTTTTGTTACCGGTGTACTGGTTGCTATCAAATTGGGTCGTCCGGTTTTTTTCTTACAGACCAGGCCAGGGAAGGATGGAAAGCCATTTTACATCATCAAGTTCAGAAGTATGACAGAGGAGAAAGATGGGGAGGGCGTACTGCTTTCAGAAGAAATCAGGTTAAATGCTTTCGGTAAGTTGTTGCGTTCCACCAGCCTTGATGAATTACCTGAGTTGATCAATGTGTTGAAAGGAGACATGTCTCTTGTTGGTCCAAGACCCTTGTTGATGGAATATTTACCACTTTACAATGAAGAACAAAAACGTAGGATGAATGTCAAGCCAGGGATTACAGGATGGGCTCAGGTCAATGGCAGAAATGCCATTTCTTGGCCTGAAAAATTTGACCTGGATTTATGGTATGTAGAGAATCAATCTTTTTGGCTGGATCTTAAAATCCTGTTTTTGACCATTTATAAAGTGCTAAAAAGAGATGGTATTAGCCATGAGAATGATGTGGCCATGCCTAAATTTACCGGTAATAAACTTGTAGGCTAATATTACTGTCGGCCTTCCATAATCCTGAAAAACAGGATATGGGCCATTTTTCTGGCATGTTCCTTTGCATAATCAGCATGTTCACCTACAAAAAGTGTGTCAATAGTAGAAAACCATAGTTCTAACCAATTGCCAAAGTGAGCCTGTTCAATGCTGTGGTTAACTTTTCTGTCAACTTCTTTGTGAACCGGTACCGGACTAAACTTTCCTGCTCCAGGGCCGGTATTCAATAGAACCATTTCCCAGAAATCTGTCAATCTCTCAAGATGATGTTCCCAGTCATCGATTATTCCATTGAATATAGGTCCGAGATCTTCATGTTCCCTTACACGTGCATAAAAACTCCTGACGAGTAGGGAGACTTCCATTCTGCTTTGAATAGGGACTTTTGCTGAGATCATTTTTGTAAAATTGGTTCAAGTACATCAAGTTTTCCATCTATTTCTTCCGGAACAGGAAGATCAAGGATTTTGGCGATCAGAGGATAGATATGGATGTTTTGAAAAGGAGCAATTTTCAGTCCCTTTTTGATCATCGGTCCTTGTGCATAGAAAATCCCATGCATATCCCTATACCCTGGACTATAACCATGTTCACCATAAACATTGGTTTTGAACATAGCTGAGCGGTTTTGATATCCAACCATCCCCACAGATGTAGCCAGATAAAAACCCAGATCCGGCATGATCAAAATGTCCCCCAACCTGTTTTGGTATGTTTCGGTATTTCTGTAATAACCTTTATCCTGAACCCTTACGGCTTTGAAAGGACCTTCCAGAGCGTTCAGTTTGAGAAAAACTTCTTCAATCTCTAAGGGATTATCGAGATAGAGGTGAGCTAGAGCCCCATTGTTGATTACTTTGGCTGCAATACCTTCTGTAATATGGTCCAAGTTGAGAAGATTTTCTCTGGGAACATTGGTCATGCCATGGTCAGATACGATAAACAGGTTGATGTCAAGGTCAATACTCTTTAGGCCTTCAAACAAGGCCCCAAGTTCCTTGTCAAGTTTGTGGAGTTTTTTGGCCAATTCATCATCATTTTCCGGACCAAATCGATGGCCTATATCATCCATGTCAGAAAAGTACAAGGTAATCAGCCTTGGTCTTTCGTCTTCTGGAAGTTCCAACCATTCAAATACTTTCGATATTCTGGTTAGGTTGGATACGTTTGCGTCATAATTATGAAAATAACGTGGCTGAATACCCTGTACCAGTGCTTCTGTTCCCACAAAAAAATAGCTGGCAGCGATAAGTCCATGTTGTTGGGCCAATACCCAAATAGGAGTGCCCCCATACCAATAACCATCCTGAACGATTTCCCTGTTGTTGATCACATACACTTGATCCTTTTCCGGTTCATAGAAAGCATTGTCTACCAAGCCGTGATTTTCAGGCTTCATGCCGGTAGCAATGGTATAGTGGTTTGGGAATGTTTTGGTGGGAAAAGAAGGAATTAAGGCTTCGGCCGCAGTTCCTGAGGCAATCAGTTTGGATAAATTTTCGGGTTGAAATCTTTCAGTATAATCATACCGGTAACCGTCCAATGAAATTAAGATGACGTACTGCTCTTTTTCCTGTGCCATGCCAATTGTGCTCCATAGAGACAAGGCAAGGATTAGTAAATAGTTGGAAATCTTCATTGATAAATGATTTAGCCTTGGGCAAAGGTATTGTTGCTCTATGAAGGCTACAATTTTTTTTAAATTAAAGTTCTGGCATTATTAGTCTTGCAAATAAATCCAACTTAATCCAGGACAATGACAACCTAAAAACTACGACGACCTTTTAACCATTTTCTCTCTTTTAGCTTCAATTCTTTACTCTTCTCTTTATTTTCACCACAAACCTTATATTTGTATTCAAACCCAAATAAAAGTTTTATGAAAAAATCACTAATGAGCTTAGCCATTGCAGGTGCAGTGATGTATTCCTGTGGTTCAAGCGACCAACAATCAGAATCTATGAACCCATTCTTTGAGGCATACAATACGCCATTTGAAGTTCCACCATTTGACAAAATCAAAAATGAACACTTTGCACCTGCCTTGAGAGAAGGGATGAGGATTCAGCAGGAGGAAATTGATGTCATTGTCAACAATGCTGAAGCGCCTACTTTCCAGAATACCATTGAGGCAATGGAAAACTCAGGAGAATTGCTGAGCAAAGTAAGTACTGTATTCGGTAACCTCAACTCAGCTAATACCTCAGATGAACTGCAGGCAATCGCTAGAGATATGGCACCTGAATTATCCAAGCACAGCGACAACATTAGTTTGAATGAAAAGCTATTTGAAAAGGTGAAAGTCGTTTGGGACAACAAAGAGAATCTTGGACTGAGCCCTGAACAGCATAAATTATTGGAAAAAAGATACAAGGCTTTCGTGAGAAATGGTGCCAATTTGAATGAATCAGACAAAGAGAAATTGCGTGAGATCAACAGCAAACTATCTGTGTTGAGCATTCAGTTTGGACAAAATGTACTGGCTGAGACTAATGCTTATAAACTCTTCATCGATACAGAAGGTGATTTGGCAGGTTTACCACAGGAGCTCAGGGATGCAGCTTTTCAAGATGCAGAAATGGCAGGAGAAGAGGATAAATGGCTTTTTACTTTGCAAAATCCTTCTGTGATGCCTTTCCTTCAATATGCGGACAATAGGGAGCTGAGAAGACAAATCTGGGAGGCTTATCAGAGCAGGGGAAACAAAGGAGATGATAAGGACAACAAATCCATCCTCATCGAGATGGCCAACCTCAGAAGAGAGAAAGCCCAATTGCTCGGATACAAAACGCATGCCGACTATGTGCTGGAAGAATCCATGGCCAAAAATGCAGAGGGTGTTTATAATCTCTTGAATCAACTTTGGTCGCCTGCACTGGCAAAAGCGAAGGTGGAACTGGAAGAAATGCAGGAAATAGTAAAAGCGGAAGGCCATGACTTTAAAATTGAACCATGGGATTGGAGGTATTACGAGGAAAAACTGCGTAAGAAAAAATTTGACCTGGATGAGCAGGAAGTGAAACCTTACTTTTCTTTGGAAAAGGTGCAGGATGGCGTCTTTATGGTCGTGAACAAACTTTGGGGGCTAACTTTCTCTGAAATCAAAGATATCCCAACTTACCACCCGGAAGCCAGGGCTTATGAGGTGAAAGAAGCTGATGGTACCCATGTGGGTGTGCTTTACATGGATTTTCATCCAAGAGCTTCCAAAAGGGGAGGCGCATGGATGACTTCTTACAGGCCTCAACAAACTGTTGACGGACAAAGAAAAGCACCGGTGATTTCCATTGTATGTAATTTTTCTAAGCCAACCGGTGACAATCCAGCATTATTGACCTTCGATGAAGTGACTACTTTCTTCCATGAGTTTGGACATGCATTGCATGGATTACTCTCTAATGTTCAGTACAAGAGTTTGGCAGGTACATCCGTTCCTAGAGATTTCGTTGAGTTGCCATCTCAGATTATGGAAAACTGGGCCACTGATCCAGCGGTATTGAAGCAATATGCGATCCATTACAAGACAGGTGAAGTGATTCCTGATGCATTGATTGAAAAATTGAATAATAGCGGAACTTTCGGACAGGGTTTCGGTACAACTGAGTATCTGGCTTCTTCCTTATTGGATTTGGATTACCATACCCAACAAGCTCCCATTACCGTCAATGCTGATGAATTTGAAAAAGCTTCTATGGATAAAATCGGTTTGATAGGAGAGATTATCCCTCGTTATAGAAGTACTTACTTCTCTCACATTTTCTCTGGAGGATATTCCTCTGGGTATTACAGCTACATCTGGTCTGGCGTTTTAGATACTGATGCCTTTCAGGCCTTTAAAGAAACTGAGCTTTTCAATCAGGAGAAAGCACAGGCCTTCAGAAAGGAAATCTTGGAAAGAGGAGGCACAGATGAGCCAATGACCATGTATGTGAATTTCCGTGGAGCTGAACCGAAGATCGATGCCCTGTTGAAAAAGAGAGGCTTGGATCAGGTCAAAGTGGATAGGACGAAGTAAGAAACTCAATATTTAATGTAAAATGCCCCAATGCTAAAATTCCTTAGAGTTGGGGCATTTTAAATTTCAGGACACATCAAAATTCAAAAATTGATTTTTCTTCGATCAATTCCTCATGATTCATGGCGTGAAGAAGCATACCAATTAAAGTTGAGGCGTGATTAAGCTCCTCTATTTTGTAATCACCTTTTTTATCTTTGAATCCTATAACAACTAAAGCAGTTTCTGTTCTACTTTTGACGACAGGGCAGATAATGGCTGTCTTTAGTTTAGCTTGTTGCATGATTTGTTTGAAATCCTTCTTTTTGGGGTTATCAATATGTATGACCTGAAGTTTGAATTTTGCCATTTCTTCGTTTTTATCATCCGTATTATTCCAAACCACCAATTGATTCCAGGCAGACATGTTTATTTGTTGATTATTCAGGGGAAACTCAAATGAGGGAATAAGACTACTACCGGTTCTATGGAATATTTTTATCCCATCAGCTCCAAGAGCATTAATAATAAAAACCATCCCTTTTTCAAGTAATTCCAAATCATCTTGAGATTGTTCGATGAGATTGAGTAGTAAATTGGTAGATTCTAGAAGTATACTTTTGTGTGTGATTTTATTTTCCAATAAAACAGCATGTGAAATGTTTTCAAAATTGATATGATATTTTCCCATTCCCTGACCAGTTTTGGCAGGCAATAAGGTGATGTTGAAAATCATTGGTTCTGATTTCTGACCAGAATACACAAGTTTTATTTTTTCTGGAGAGTTTGAAATAGTACTTTCTATAGACTTCTTAATGAATTGGTGGTAGCTTTTATCCCATAGTTGGAAAAAGTTTAATGATTTTTTATCAAAACCGTTTCTATTGAAAATTTCATTAAAAGCACTGTTTGATTCAATAATTTTACCATCCTTTTGAATGGTCAATTTTGGTTCGGATGCATTTGTGAAAAATGATTCTTTGATTTCAAACAACTCCCTGGATTTATCTCTTAGAAGCTCATACTTGTTTTCATATTCCTTTTGGTTCAATTCTTCAAGGACAATTTTATGTAAAATATAAATTACCTTGTTGTCTTCATCAAGAATAGGTTCATTGATTATTTTGATTTTGGAATTCTGATCCTTTTGAATCAGAAAATCCCACCTCTTATAGTTATTGATCGACTCATCTTCTAAGATGTCCTTTTCAACCCGGGAAATTACCCTTTCTATGGATTTTAAAAGAGCGGTTTTACTGATATAGAGAATTTTTTTCTGCTTGAATAATTGATTGATTGAATATCTCAATTGTTTTTTAGGTTCAATATCGAAGTCCGCTAAACTCTTAAGGTAACTATTGGAAGCAAACACCAGTCTGAATCCTTTTTTCTTGATTTTGAATATAGAATATGTTCCGAAGTTATTTTGGAAAATTATATTTTCCACTCTTCTTGTGAGCATGAATTTTTTGTGGTTTGGAAAGATGAAGTATAGATTTCATCGTAAAAATATGTGGGGGAAATTCAAGCTTAAGTAGATTGTAACAAGAAGTAAATGAACTGGTTATTTGTCTCTTGAGATATAAAAATTTTTTGATATACAGATTTTTAAAGGGTTTTTCTTTAATGTCCAAATTTAAGTTGATGCAATGCTGAATTTTGTTTTTCAGCTTAAATATCAAAGCTCTTATACCATTTCTTGCATTACATGGTAAATTAATATATGTAATTTATGTTAGCAGTGGATTAAATTATTTTAAGCTTTTCTTGGACCTAATTGCCTTAATTTTTATTTGATTAGGTATGGGAATTTTATGTTAAAGACAGACCCTTTTCCCTCCTTACTTTTAAAGGTGAGTTCTCCTCCAAGTTTATTGACAAAGTCTCTTACGATATTTAGGCCTAAACCGGTACCTTTAATGTTTGAGACATTTTGAGCCCTAAAAAAGGAGTCAAAGATATGTTTTTGATCATCAAGAGGAATGCCGATGCCATAGTCAGTTACTTTGATATTATAATGTGCTTTTAAGTGTTGTATTTGCAATTTTGGTTTCTTTTGCCTTTCCGGAGAGTATTTAATGGAATTTTCCAGGATATTTTTGACTATATGGGTTAACCAAGTTGGATCAGTCATGATTTTAATATCCACTTCTGGAATTTGAACATCAATCTCTTTTTCATTGTCTTTAGTGAAATAATCATCTACAAGTCCTAATATAAATTTATTTAGGTATGCCATTTCAAGCTTGGCAGGTATGGGTTCCAGTGCATTTTTTTCCAGCAATAATATATCTGAAATGATACTCGTCAATCTTTTTACCTGAGTATTGATTCTGGTCAAATAGGTGTTTGTCTTTTCCGTAATGCCGGTTTCTCTTAAGCTAGAAAGCGTTAAGCCGATCAATTCAGTACTACTGTTAATAGTGGCAAGAGGAGTTCGGAATTCATGTGAGATCATGGAAATGAACCTTGATTTCAAGCGGTTAAGATCTTTTTCCTTTTCCAAAGCCACTTTTAATTCCGCCAATATCATTTCCCGTTCTGTTACATCCCTGGATGCTGCCACTATACCGAACGGTTTGCCATTTTCATCCAATAAATCCCGACTAAGAATTTCAAGAAATATGTCTTTACCTTCTGTTTTATGTTGATGGTGGATCACTCTTTTTTGTACACCACCTATATTTTCGGTATCAATACTTATTTCTTTGAATATTTCATGAGGTTTTTTACCAATTACTTCCTCTGGTTTATAGCCAAGGACTTTTTCAATAGATGGAGAGACATATCTGAATCTGAGGTCAAAATCATGAATAGCGATAATATCTCCTGAGTTCTCGGAGATCAGACGATACATTGCATCGGACTCTTTTCTACGCCTATTGATGCGAATTGCTTTTATGAAATTTGCATACCCAGAGATTATTGGCTCAAGGAATTTGACGTCCTCCATGGTATAATAAGTTTCCTTATTGGCAAACCCCATTAAACCCAGAAATTCAGTTCCCTTGAATATTGGAATGCCCATGTAGCGATACAAAGGAGGGTGCCCATGAGGGGTTCCGCCACTTCTTGGATCATTTTTGCAATCATTGGAAATTACAATTTCTCCTGTTTTTAAACTTGCCCCGAATAGGGTGTTGAGATTTCTGAATTCAATTCCTACTTTGAAATTTGACTCAAAATATGCCTGAGTTTCATCTGACCAAGCTATATTGGTTATGGTGTGTGATTTAAGATAAGGGCTGCCTTTTTCATCGTAAAGGACTTCTCCGGTAAAACCGAATTTCGATCCGGTAATTTTGAGGAGATTTTCTAAAAGTGTGTTCATTGGTGAGGTGAAATCCTCTTGCTCAAAAAAGCTCAGTTGGGTTTCGTTGACAGCTTGTAATAGTTTGTTCAGCTTGCTGGCCTTATCTTCAGCGGATTTTCTGGAATGTATATTCGACAAAGTGCCAAAAAAACTTTCAGGATTACCTGCTTTGTCAGGGTTGATACTTCCCTGTAATTTGACCCAAATGCTAGTTCCATCTTTTACGGAAAGCATCAGGTCTTTTTCAAATTTTCCTCCAGGATTTTCAAAATCATTTATGGAAATATTCCCCTGGTTTGATAGGTGATCATGATCAAAGTAATTAAATAACTTGGTGCCAAGAGATTCCTGAATACTGTACTTGGAAAGGTTTTCCCATGTTTTATTCAAAAAGGTAAAATTCCCATCTCTATCAGTTCTAAATACAACATCGTTAATATTATTCAAAAGGAAGCTATAATTCTGATGTGTTCTGATAAGTTTTTGTTTTCTTTTATTCGCCAGGAGTTTGGTCCCCAATGTGGATGCAAAAGCATGAAGTGCTGTAGCTTGATCTTCACTGAAAAACACCTCTGATTGACAATTATCAAAGCCGATATATCCCCAAAAAATTCTGCCTGAAAAAATTGGTACAAAAAGGTAAGAGAGTATTCCCTGTTCAGCCATGCTTTCATAAAAAACATGGTTTTTTGTGTTGGACACCAAGTCGTTGATGAAATGGTTTTTACGTAATGCTTCTTCGATTTCAGGAAATATGGACCATGGGAGTGATTGTAGGAATTCGAATTCAATCTGTGGGCTTACATTTTCAGCGCACCATTCAAACTTATATGACATACAAAACTCACCTTCTTCGTTGAAGTGGTTTTTGAAAATGTAAATTCTATCTACTTTTGAAGCCTCACCTAGATACTTAAGTATTTTGGGGATTGATTTACTTAATTTTTCTCCCGCTTCTAACTCAAAGTAAGACCGTCCCAAGGCATACAGAATTTTTTCACTTCTATTCATAGTATGTTATATTAGGTTGTAAAATAAGGTCTTTCGTTTCTAACAAGAGTTGACTTCATTTACAAAATACTACATATTATTTTGAAATCGAATCCATGAATGGGATTCAAAAGTATATTTCGCCCATGAAAAATATTCTGATAGTTGAAGATGAGATTGAACTGGCTCAAAATATCCAGGATTTATTGGAACATCTTGGTTTTAGGGTGATTGGCATCTTTGATAATGCTAAAGAAGTACTGGGTTATTTGAAAACTCAAAAGCCAGACCTCATTTTAATGGATATCCAGATAAAAGGGGATATGGATGGGATAGAACTTTGCCAGCAAGTTAAATTGAAGTATGATGTACCCGTAGTTTATCTTACTGCATTCTCAGATATTTCTTATCTTGACCGCATAGCAGCCAATAAATACGAAGGATATTTATTGAAACCCTTTACTGTGGACGAGTTAAGATCAGCCGTGCATTTGGCGTTGAGTGGAAAAAGCAAACTCAAATCAAAATCTGAAAAAAGTATCATTTCAATAAAAGATAAGGGCTTCACTGTTCCTTTATCCATCAATGATATTTTGTTTTTTCAGGCAGATGGCTTGTACACCAAGATTCAGACAAAGACTAAGTCCTATGTGGTCAGAGATATTCTCAAGGATCTGATAGAGCCTCTGCCTGCTGCAAAATTTGTCAGGGTCCATAAGTCCTATGTGGTCAACTACTCCGAAATAGGCTCTTTCAATTCAAAGGAATTACATATACAGGACTATGTTATCCCAATTCGTAGAGGAATGTATAAGGATATCAAAAAGTTGCTGGGAGGCTAATTTCAATCTATTGGACATTAAACCCGGGATAAAACAGGAAGAATATTCAGTGAAATAATTAGTAATGAAACTTTCTTCATACTGTTATTCACCCTCTTCAAACATCAACCCGTAAAGCCTCTCAATTTTTGATTGAAGTTCTCCTATGGTGACAAGTCCATTTGCCCTGAAAAACTCGCGTCCATCGAAATACACCATGATGCCTGGCACTGCCAACATCCGGAGTTGGGCAGCAAGTGCTATATTTTGCTCAGCTTCCAATACCAGCATTTCCATCTTTGGAAAAGAAGTTTCAATTAAGGCTTTCACCTTAGGGTACAGCATCTTGCAGACCCCGCACTTATCTTGGTAGAAATAGACCATCAAGGCTGGTTTTTCTTGAAGGATTTCTTCAAATTCCCTCAATGTGATCTGTTTATTTAATTCCATTGGATAGTATAGTTGAGGATAAAGTTGACATGAATCATATTGACTTTATTGTAAATCCATTGCGGCCTCATTTCTCCTGATTTGAGGTTGGTTTTGCTCATGAGGATCAGGTGAAAATCCAGGCCTTTGCCCCAGTTTTGAGGCGTATATTTACCAGCAAGATTCATTTGGGCATACGAAGGGAAACCGTATTTGTTTACTTCAATATTGCTGCCCGGATCAGGTAATAAGTGTATGCCTGCATAACCATAGAACTGAAGTCCACTTTCTTTCCAGTCTCTTTGGTAATAGGTGGAAAATGCATCTACAAAGTTGTATCCCTCGTTCCTTTCTCTTGGAATGAAGGTGAAAAAGGGATCCCTTCCCCATTCTCTTGGATTCAGGAATCTCCCCCTTCCATCCATTCTTGTGTAATTAAAGTAGAGAAGAGACCTTTCATTTTTGATGCCAATTCTCCCTCCGACCACATAGTTCAGGTCATTTGGATTTTTAAATCTCTTTTCCGGATCAGGATTTCCGCCCTCACCGATGCCGTTTTGGACAATAAACTGTAATCCCGTAACAAGCTTATTATTGCTGTCTTTTAATTCCCAATCTTTATTTAATTGTGAGAGAATGGTATTGGAAATATTATCGACGTACGTGTTGTTAAGCTGTAACTGTAGGCCGGAATTAAAGCGGTGCCTCCAATCCAATACGCCAAAGAAGTCACTAGATGTGTTGCCTAAATATTTGGAAGGTTGCCCAAATTCACTTTGCCCTACCGGGTAAATTCCAATGCTTTCTCCAATATCAAACCATTCCGAAGTAGAGCGGGGACTAATCCGTCCTATGATGTCCGCGGAAAACTGATTTTTGGAATCAGGTTGGAACTGTAATCTCAATCCTTCTACATAAGTAGGGGACAGTCTGCCATCCTGTGGGTTGATAAAGGGGGTATTGATGTCCATTTTGCCAAGAACAGCCTGGAATTTATTCGACCTATAGCGGATTTGTAATTCTTCAATTTTACCGAATAGGTCATCTGAAGGATTGCGGACATCAAAAAGCCCTACTTCATACCTGTTAAAGTTACCGGTAATGGGATCTCTTTCCAGTAGATTTGAGCTCATTACTCTGCCGAAGACAGTGTATTTTCCAACGATGGAGAATCCTTTGAATTCTTTGGTTTGCAGTTGTAAATAGGCACTTTGGCCTAATGCGTAATCATTTTTGAAGTCTTCCCAGTAATTAGTTGACATCCAAAAAGACCTCAGGCCAATTTTCCCTTTGATGGGAGAATCGGCCTGGGTGTTTTCGGGTTCAGTTTTGTCTTGTGAGTTACTGGTATTGAAGATTACTAAAAATGCTCCGATAATGGTCAGTAATCTCATTTTGTTGTGTTATTTCTGGCTTCCCTGATAGGCTTGAAAGGACCAAATTTGTGCTGCTCCTCTGTAAACTCATCAGAGAAAGGACCAAATGGGTGGTCGATTGGTTTTTTACTGATATCCGGCCAGTCTTTGGTAATATCTTTTTTAGGTCTTGGTATGGAGTTGATGTATGCAGCTACATCCCATGCTTCTTCATCACTTAGCAGTGGTCTCTCAAATGTTGCCCCCAATGGCATGTTGGTTTTGACGTATCCTGCAAATCTTGACATTCTAAACAGACCGGCTCCATCATTGTAGCTGTGATCTCCCCAAAGTGGAGGGTAGATATAACCGGTGTTATCTTGCTTTTTCATGCCCTGTCCATCTTCCATATGGCAGCTTTGACATTGTTGGGCATAGACAGTTTTTCCTTTGATTGGATCAGCTGCTCTGTCCAGGAAAGGCACTTCATAGATACCGGCTCCTTTTGGCGTTTCTCCTTTTGGAACATCTTTTCCAAGCCATTCCATGTAGGCTACCATAGCGATCATTTCTTTGCTGTTATTGGCAAGCGCCTGACCGTTCAAACTTCTTTCAAAGCAGTCATTGATTCTTTTGGGAATGTCCTCAGATTGTCCTGATCTGGCCCGCACTTTTGGATAAGTGGAAGCTACTGCGCCGTAGTTATTGCCCAAAGGTGCTGTTCCGGCGTTCAAGTGACAGTTCTGACAATTCATGCCGTTGGAAATTTTCTTTACTTTTCCATTTGGTCCCAAATATTCCGAAGTATTGGCGATCAATTCCCTGCCATATTTGATATCTTCTGCATTAGGTTCCTGATCGACCGTATTCCATGCAGGTGCTACCCACATACCTTCTTTTGGAACTACCCCTCTATAAACCTCAGCTACAACAGTACTGACTGCGGGGACTGAAGAGGCGGATTGATCTACCCCGGGGAGTGATCCACCACTGAACACCACAATGACTATACCGATCAAAAGGGCTGTCAATAAGGTGATTGAAAGTAATAGGCCGACCATCAAAGTCAGCAGTTTCACAAATGGTTGAAATATATCTTTCATATGGATATTGTAGGACAAAACAAATATCTATAAAACCACATATGCGAAGATGTGATTTAAATCACATTCGGTATGAAAATCTATTTCTTATAGATTTGTGTTCTATAATTTTATCAAATTGACAATTTAAACCAAACTTTCAACTTTATTTAACTCTTATTTTGTGGAGATCAGGGGAGGAATGATGGCGAACCGGGCCGACTGTGGCTTTGTGGGTTGATAGGATTTTGCCATCTTGATTTTTGGCTACTTATTCATCAATGCCTGCCCCGAAAATCGGTGGGAAAAGTAGCTTTTTGAATTAAATTAATTTAAAGCCAAGCATTTAAAACTAGACTGAATGATTGTTAACTGCTTAGAAAAAAAAGGTTGTATGCTTAATCTTTATTTAAAAGCTTAACAGAAAATACCTGTCTGCCCTTACAAATTCCTACAATATAAGTATTTTCATTTGAGCGATTAAACATCAATTCTATTTCCTCTCCCAAAGTCGCCTCCGAAACATAATTGATCAATAGGTCTGAAAAAGGAAGTTCCTTTTCAAAACAAAAATCTTCTACCCAACGAATATAGCTGACATTATTTACATGGTTATTCATGTCCAAATCGGAATAACGGACCCTTATAAAAGTGCCAGTTTCGTTCAATTCCCCAACAACAATTTTTTCAGGATTCAATGTCTCATCAGGGTTGGGATTAAATAATTCAGAGGGTAATGCCTGAGCAGGACGAAGTGGCCTCTTGCTTTTAATATCCAACAAAAGCCATGCAGACATTGCTTCTGCCAGGATATTGCCATGAACATCTTCTACCAGGAATTCCCTCAAGGCAAAGAGTTTATGAATCCCTCTTCCGGCAGTTTTGATGATGATTTTATCTCCCCAAGAAGGCATTTGGTGAACTTTGATCTCGAATCTAGACAATACCCACATCAGCCCCAGTTCGAAAAGTTTTTGACCGAAATCCCTGCTGTCCGCGTGCTTCCAGGCCACTTCCTGCATCATGTCAGCCAAGGCTGACCAGCGTAGTTTTCCGGATGGATCTATTTGGAAAGAAAAAACTTCTATGGTTTTTTCAAATTGAAATGGCAGTCTGTCTGTTTTGGTCATGGTTTGATTTTCATGTCAGCTGTTTGAAAGACATCCGTTCTGAAGGATGTCAAGGCAGCGATACCTAATCCAGAAATGGCGATCAGTGTGAAAGATACTTTCAAATTTAAGATTTCTGCGATATATCCAATCAATGGAGGGCCAATAAGAAAACCAAAAAAGGATATTGTGGAAACCATGGCCAAGGAAACTCCCGGAGAATAAAGTTTGGATCGACCAGCTACACTGTAAGAAATCGGAATGATGGAAGCTACACCCAGCCCGACCAATAAAAACCCAAAAGTTGCTGAAGTAGGAGTGGGGAAAGATACTGCCAGGATCAAGCCTAAAAAAATTAGAATGCCACTGATCCTGAGGATAACGATTCTTCCAAAGCGGTTATTCAATCTATCAGATATAAATCTTGCCGAAGCCATTGCGCCCATAAACGTCACATAACCTAATGCAACCAATTCGGGACTGATTTCCACTACTTTTTTGAAATATACCCCGCTCCAGTCAAACATACAGCCCTCACACAACATGCCCAGAAAGGCAATCAAACCTATCCTTAACAATAAGTCATCAGGTTTTCTGAGGACGAGCCCATTTCCACCCTCCGTGCGTTCCTCATTGACCAGAAATCTCTGGGAAAGCAAGATTACCATCAAAACAATGATGGCAATAAACAAATAATGAAATTTAGGCAAAATGTCCAGATAAATCATGGCTGCACCAATTCCTGCACCTGTAAATCCTGCCAAACTCCATAATCCATGAAAAGAGGCCAATATACTTCTTCCGTAACTATCCTCCAGTGCAAGTGCTTGGGTGTTGAGAGAAATATTCATCAAATTTCCAATCATGCCATAGGTCACAATTACCGGAATAAGCATCCATAAAGAATTGCTAAATCCGATCAGGGGCAGAAATATCATATATCCCAAACCACCTAAGATGATCACTTTCCTGCTTCCAAATTTATGCACTGCCCAGCCTGCAAGGGGAAGCGCCGTCAGTGAACCAATTGGCAGACCCAATAAAAGTGTGCCCAATTGAGCTTCAGAAAGAGAAAATTTCATCTGAATGTCCGGAATCCTGGAAGCCCATGAGGCAAAACATAGACCAGCAAGGAAAAACAAACTTCCCAAGGCTAACCTTCTCTTTTGCAGTAAATTCATAAAAATGAAGCGGTTTTAGGTTTGATGCTACAAATCTAACAGCTTAATACCTAACTTTTGGATCTAATCGGGTTGATTTTAGATTTTCTTAAAAAAATGCTCATAAATAGATACGACATGAACATATTTCAACCATTCATGTTTGTATTAAAAAAGATAGACTATGGAATTTGTCATTGCCGGGTCTGTGGTTCTTGTTGCCATATTATTGATCCGAACTGTCATCAGAAAAGTATTCGGAAACTAAAAAGCCACTTCTTTCGAGGTGGCTTTTTAAGATCATGGTTTTAATATTGATTAATTCGGAAGTTTGTCTGAAAACTTACCATAAACCCATGTGCCTGCTACTGCAGAAATAAAGGTTACGATAATTACAGTGAAACCACTACCGATCTGAGCGAATAGTGGTCCCGGGCATGCACCTGTCAAAGCCCAGCCCAAACCAAAGATAAACCCACCGATGATCTGTCCTTTACGGAATTCCTTCTTAGGAATATTGATGGTTTCTCCAGCAATTGATTTGATATTGAATCTCTTGATGATCTGAATGGATACCATTCCGACCAATACAGCTGAACCGATCACACCATACATGAAGAAGGATTGTAACCTGAACATTTCCTGGATTCTAAACCAAGAGATAATTTCCGCTTTTACGAATACGATACCAAATAGGATACCCACAATAAGGTACTTCAATAATCCTTCTTTTTTTGCCTGAGCACTACCTGTGCTTGCTATATTTTTTTCTGCTACTTTCATTTCACTGAATTGTTTAGAATCCTACAAGAGACATTAAAGGGCCTAGGAATACATGTGTCATCAAGAAGCCACCGACCATAAAGAAAATGGTGGCAACTACTGATGGCCACTGAAGGGAACTGATACCCATAATGGCGTGACCGGAAGTACATCCACCTGCATATCTGGTACCGAAACCTACCAAGAAGCCACCGATCACAAAGAACAATAGGCCTTTAGCGGTGAACAGATTCTCCCATGAGAAAATCTCTGCTGGTAATAATTTGGAATAATCTGTGATTCCCAAAGCAGCCAAATCCTGTTGTGTAGCTTCAGCAACAACAATGGTATCAGGATTTGCCAAGAATGTAGTAGCGATAAAACCGCCAATCAGAATCCCTAATACGAATATCATGTTCCAAATTTCTTTTTTCCAATCATACTTAAAGAAAGGAATGTTAGCTGGAACACACATGGCACAGGTGTGTCTCAGTGAAGATGAAATACCAAAGGTTTTGTTGCCAATAATCAGAAGAACTGGCACTGTCAAACCGATAAGCGGTCCGGCTACCCACCATGGCCATGGCTGGGTGATCCAATCGATAAATTGTTCCATTTGTTTTTGTTTGTTTTATTTTTTGTTTTTTTTCAATTGATGTTGAGTTCTTTACCTTTTTTCTTATGCTTTAATTGCACAAATCCTCATATCAAAACCTATAATCCATTACTAAGTTTATATTCCACATTTCCACCCTGTTGATCCTCAACCGGTCTGTCAACATTGAACGGTCCTGAGGAGCTTTATTCACAACCAAGAATTGTAAATTGACTCCGTCAAAATAATCCTTGAATTTATAATTCAACATTCCAGTGAAGTGGTAATAAGAAGGAATGCCATATTTATTGGTCCTAAATGAATCCATATTGGTATGGTTGACTTTGCCGGCACCTAATTGAGCAAACAAACCTTTAACCGGAGTAATCAGGTCATACTTCAGCACTATAGCGTTCATGTCTCCACTTCCCTCATATCTTTCTCGCGCAAGACTGGCATAGAGAATTTCCCTTCCCCATTCCCTGGGAAATAGAAACCTTCCTTTGTCATTAATTCCCAGGAAATTGATCGACACATTGTGCCTTCCTGAGAATACACCAAGTTTTGCTCCAATTCCGGAAGTCTTTTCTCCCGGAACTATAAATGCTCTTTGGGTGTCAGGATTTCCCCCATCGTTTACAGCGAACTGATGAAAGCCCTGAATGCCTGTATGTATTCTAGTCTGACCAACATTCAGTATGTAATCTGACTGCAGAAAGCTCATATTAAACACATTTTCTGTATAATAATTCCATCCTTGCAAAGTCAAACCACTTTTGTGATACTGAACTCCGGTCATCGCGATTCCTTTTGATTCAATCCTTCCTTTGTAGTCTGAGGGTTCACCATATAGATTTCTTCCGAAAGGATATACTCCAAAGGAATCTTCTACAGAATACCAATCTACTGTGCCTCGGATCATTACAGAATTGATCCACATAGCAGAGATTTTTGTGTTCAGGCCTGAGTAGACAGCCGATAAACCGCTGAATACGTTTGGTCTCATTCTATTGTCCTGCTCGTTTAGCAAAGGACTGTTTACTTTTTGTCTGCCTAATGTCAATTTGAACCTGTTTTTCCTATAAGAAACATAGAGCTCTTCCAGACGGTCTAGCCTGTTGGTATTGCTCAGGTCATTCATGTCATAAAGCAACAGTTCGTATCTGTTTCCTGCTCCGGTAATCGGATCTGCAACTCTCACATTGTGCTCAAACACCTGAAAACTGAAGAATCCGTTAAATCTGGCTTGGAAACCCTTCCACTCGGGAGTGGTATATCCTATGCCCGCTCCTGATGCCAGTGTTGCGTAGTTTAACAAATCCCCTTTATTGATGGTAGACATAAAGAAGGATTTGATATGGAAGTCCACCTCTCCGCTTTTAAGCGTTTTGGCCAAACTTACCGTGTCTACTTGGACTGAATCAAGACTATCTGCTTCTTCAACTTGCCCCAATGACGGAAAAGCGAAGCCTGAAAACATGATTAATATCAGCAAACGCAGCATATTCAAAATTGGTGATTCTTTTTGGCGAAATAAGTGATATTTATCACCTAAGCTTTGGTTTAATTAAAAATGGCAAGACTTTAAGTCTTGCCATTTGAGTTTTTGGGTAATTTAACGACTTTTTCTAAGTCTGGATTATAGCAAGGTAGTTGGGCACACGTAGTCACTCACCTTGAACAATCCCGAATCTTTGATAGCGTCAAAGCCACCTTTGATGTCGATCAGGTTTTCGAATCCTCTAGCTCTTAAGATTGAGTTGAAAACCATGGATCTATAACCACCGGCACAGTGAACATAATAGGTTTTGTCTTTATCAATCTTTGCCATGCTGTCATTGATGTAATCCAAAGGAGCATTCTCAGCGTCAATAACATGCTCGCTCAAGTGCTCTGAATTTTTTCTGACGTCAAGGATGTTGACTTGACCTTCTTTTTCGATGATGTTGGCCAACTCTTCGGTAGTGATAGAGGTAATGGTGTCTACTTCTCTTCCGTCTGCTTTCCAAGCTTCAAATCCGCCTTTCAAGTAACCGATTGAATAGTCATATCCAACCCTTGCCAATCTGGTGATGACTTCCTCTTCTCTGCCTTCTTCAGCTACAATTAGGATTTCTTGCTTCAGATCAGGAATCAAAGCACCTACCCAAACTGCAAAACTTCCGTCGATACCGATGTTAATAGAGTTAGGGATGAATCCCTTAGCAAATACTTGAGCATCTCTAGTGTCCAAAACCACTGCGCCTGTTTCATTGGCGGCTGCTTCAAATGCAGCTGGACTCAATGGATTGAAACCTCTGTTCAACACCTCATCGATAGAATCATATCCTTGGATGTTCATCATCACGTTCTGAGGGAAGTATGCTGGAGGAGGGGTCAAACCTGTAGTGACTTCTTTGATGAATTCTTCTTTGGTCATCTCTTGAAGCGCATAGTTGGTCTTCTTCTGATTTCCCAAAGTATCGGTAGTTTCTTTGCTCATGTTTTTACCGCAAGCACTACCTGCGCCATGTGCAGGATAGACAATGATGTCATCTGCCAAAGGCATGATTTTGTTTCTCAATGATTCGTATAGGTGACCTGCAAGTTTTTCTTGTGTCAGATCAGCTACTACTTTCTGTGCAAGGTCAGGACGGCCTACATCTCCGATAAATAAAGTGTCACCAGTAAATAAAGCTTCTTCTTTTCCTTCTTCGTTGATCAAAAGGAAACAGCTACTTTCCATAGTATGACCTGGAGTATGAATCACTTTGATTTTAACATTTCCAAGTTCGAAAATTTGGTTGTCTTCAGCGATAACTGCATCAAATCCCATTTTCATCCCAGTAGGACCGAATACAATTGGAGCACCTGTTTTAGCGGATAAATCTTTGTGGCCGGATACGAAGTCAGCATGGAAGTGTGTTTCAAATACATATTTGATTTTTGCACCATTGTTTTCAGCCTTTTCAATGTATGGCTGAACTTCTCTCAAAGGGTCAATGATGGCTGCTTCTCCATTGGACTCGATGTAATATGCTCCTTGAGCCAAACATCCGGTGTAGATTTGTTCGATAATCATATTCTTTATTTTGTTTTTTCGGTTAATGATGATGTAAAATTATATTGGTTGTATGGACTGTAAAATGACTTTTGTCACATTTACAATTTATACATTTTCGGTGATGTTGTCAGTGATTACTTTTACCAATTGATGTGCAGGTACGACTCCGGATTGCCTCCAGACGATCTGTCCATTTTGGAAAAGGATAAGTGTAGGGACGCCACGTACTTGGAATTTACTTGCCGCCATTGGGTTTTTATCTACATCCACTTTGATGATTTTGATTTTATCACCCAGTTGACGTGAGGTATCCTCTAAGATAGGCTGCATCATTTGGCAAGGGCCGCACCAAGTGGCAAAAAAATCTACCAATACAGGCGTTTCACCTGCTATCAATTCGCTAAATGTTTTAGGTTGTGCACTCATGGTCTTATTGTTTAATTTTTTTGATGATACAAAGCTAGGGTCAAAATTGACCTATTACAGTAATTTTTATCACAAATCCTTAAATGCTGTTAAAATCTGATCTCATTAAGATTAATTGATTATTTTCGCCCTTCACAACTATTTAAATAACAATGCTAGATTATAAAAAGGTCAATAACCTAACAGGATGGTTGGTTTTTATTGTTTCTACGTTAGTCTATGTCCTTACGGTCGAAGAAACAGCCAGTTTTTGGGATCCGGGAGAATTTATTGCGGTTTCCTATAAACTGCAGGTGCCACATCCGCCTGGGGCGCCGTTTTTCTTGTTGATTTATAGAATGTTCGGCTTTTTTGCTTTCGGAGATGGACTTGCTGTTGCCTATTGGATGAATGTGGGCAGTGCCTTGTTTTCTGGCTTTACCATACTTTTCCTCTTTTGGTCAATTACACTTTTTGGAAGAAAGTTATTCCAGATTAAAAAAGGTAATGAGAGTAAAGGTCAGACCATTAGCCTGATTGGAGCAGGGATTGTAGGTGCCATGGCTTATGCTTTCACAGATAGTTTTTGGTTTTCCGCAGTTGAGGCTGAAGTTTATGCCATGTCCTCCTTCTTTACTGCTATTGTAATCTGGGCCTTTCTGAAGTGGGATGTCATAGAGGATCCTAAAGAAGAAAATAAATGGATGATTTTTATAGCTTACCTGGTTGGGCTTTCTATTGGTGTCCACTTGCTCAACTTGGTGACATTGCCGGCATTGGCCTTGATATACTATTTCAAAAAGTACCCCAACCCAAACCTAAAAGGTGCCTTTATCGCCTTATTATTGGGAGGAGTAGCGTTGATTGTCATCAATAACCTCATTATTCCCGGATTACCAAGCTTGGCAGGATCTATAGAAATCTTTTTTGTCAATAGCATAGGGCTGCCTTTTGGTTCCGGTATTGTGGTGTTCTCCGCTGTATTCCTGGGTTCTTTGATATATGGTATTCTGTATTCGATCAAAAAACAAAAGGTCATTTTGAACACCGTTCTTCTGTCCTTGACTTTTATATTAATAGGCTATGGTTCTTATGCTTTGATTGTCATCAGGGCAAATCAGGATCCCGTGATCAATGAAAATGCTCCAAAGGACATCATCAGTTATGTTTCCTATTTGAAGCGGGAGCAGTATGGTTATAGGCCTTTACTGCATGGACAGTATTTTGATGCAGAACTTACTGATCAAAAAGAAGGTGCGCCGATTTATCTAAAAGGAAAGGATAAATATGAGGTGGTGGATTACGCTACGGTCAATGTTTACGACCCTTCCAGGACCACCATTTTGCCTAGAATTTATTCCACTCAAGAAAGGCACAAACAAATTTACCGTTCCAAGTTAGGACTTCGGGAAGGTCAAAAGCCAACTTTTGGGGATAACCTCTATTTTATGTTTTCCCATCAATTAGGGCATATGTACTGGAGGTATTTTATGTGGAATTTTTCAGGTAGGGAAAGCGACCTGTCAGATGCCCCTTGGTTGGGTATCGCGGACTTTTTCTCAGATAAATTTCCGGATTATATCAAGCAGAATAAGGCCCACAATAACTACCTGATGTTACCTTTGATTCTGGGCTTAATTGGATTGTTTTTTCAGGCCAAGCATGATCCAAAATCATTTTACATTAACACCATGCTATTCCTGATGATGGGTGTAGTGCTGGTTTTGTACCTGAATTCTCCACCTGTAGAACCAAGAGAGAGGGATTACATCTATGTAGGTTCATTCTATGCATTCGCGATATGGATTGGAATAGGAGTAATGGCATTGGCACATTGGATTGCAAAACTAAATAAAAACCTAGCTGTGGCAGGGATTATAGCAACCTTGATTACCTTTCCTGTACCTGTTTTGCTTGCTTCCCAAAACTGGGATGACCACAACAGACAAGGCAGGTATTTCTCTGTAGATTCTGCCAGAAACTTCCTTGCTTCATGTGCTCCAAATGCGATATTATTTACAGGAGGGGACAATGATACCTTCCCGCTATGGTATGTGCAGGAAGTGGAAGGTTTCAGAACTGACGTCAGGGTAGTGGTATTGAGTTATTTCGATACAGATTGGTATGTTGAGCAAATGACCAGACCTGTCAATGAATCAGCGGCATTACCGTTTTCCCTTGAAAATAAAAATTACCGAAAGGGAACAAATGATGTCCTTTACGTCATGGACAGGCAAAATCTTGAAGCTATTTCAGTAACGGAATACCTGAAGTTATTGAAAAATGAAAGTGATTTACTCAAGTTAAGTTCCGGAGGAAAGACAACTTTCAATATGGTGCCTTCCCGCAACTTGATTTTGGATGTGGATATCGAAAAGGTCTATAATCAAGGCTTGATTCCTGAGGGAATGGAAGGCTTGATGACGGATCAAATAAACCTCAGGGTGAAAGGCAATTACCTGACTAAAGGAAATCTGATGCTGATTGACCTGATCGCTACCAATAACTGGGAGAGACCAATCTATTTCAACAACACTTCTTTGGCGACCATCAGTTTGGATATTGAAGACTATGTGGTGATGGAAGGACTAACGTATAGATTGCTTCCTGTTCGCAAACCTCAAGGGATGAGATCGGAATTGGTCAATACTGACCTGGCATTCAAAAATGTGATGGAGAACTTTGCTTTTCGAGGCATGGATAACCCTGATAATTATTTCGATGATGAATTCAGGAGGTTTACTTCTAATCACAGATCTGCCATCAATGCCATCGCGATTGGGTTGCTGGATGAAGACGATTTGGAAAGAGCTGCAGAAGTCCTGAAATATAGCCTGGAAGCCATGCCTGACAAAGCAGTCCCTTATGACTTGGCAAGCGGTCAAATGGTGCCATTGCTTTTCGAAGTAGGAGAAGATGATCTGGCCTTGGATATTGTGGAAAAAATCGCTCATAAGTCAACTCAGATGTTGGATTTCTATGATAAGGAAGGCAGGGAATTTGACAGAGAAGCTATGATTTCCATAGAAATGCTCAAATACTTTATTCCACTTTTGGAGGAAAGAGGATATACTGAACTTGCTTCACAAATGAAAAAAGACCTGGAAAAAATTCTAGGGCCGGTGTCCTCTGGAAGTATGTTGGATAGAATGTGAGAGAAGAGAGATATGAGAAGCGAGAGGCTAGAAACTAGAGTCTAGAAGCAAGAAACAAGAAGCGAGAGACAAGAAACGAGAGGCTAGAAACTTGAAACTAGATTTTTTGAATCTACCTGCCTAAGGTAGGTGCGAGAAAAGAGGAATGCCGGAAGTAGCATTCCGGGAATGGACCACTGGGGTTGTTGAAACCTTGGTGGTCTTTTTTTTTTTAGAAGCAAGAGACAAGAAGCAAGAAAGAAATGTTTGGAAGCAGAAGGGTATGAGAGGAGTGCAACTAGGATATAAGCAAAAGGTCTGGCCAAAAGAGTAACCTTGTTATTTCCCGGATTTAAAGGTGATTATGAATAGTCAGCAGTTGCATGGGCGCTGTCTACAAGCATGTCTTTTCCATAGTATATACAGCAATGAATGTCAAAAAATATTGCTAAATAATGATGTTAGTCATATTTTGTTTTAATTGATTTTGCTAAATTTATATTCTGAAAATATTAATGTTATCGGTATATATTTGTTATTTTTTATGGTTAAAACAAATTTTATAGGTAAATTTTCTTGGTTTTTTGATGGTGTCATCGATATGTGGCCTGCCGTGGTTATGGTTTGTGGTGCATTCGCACTTCGCAATTGGCTCAAAAAGCATAAGATGGATTCCTGGCTTCTGGAACATTACCAACGTATAGCAGGTGTTTTGGTGTTTGTTGTATTTTTTTTATGGCTTAAATTTCAAAGAGCCAATGAAATTACCGCCCTGATCAAATCGCAGTTTCCGCTGAGCCTTCGTGATGTTGGATCAATACTTGTAGGTAGTGTTGTTTTGGGTTTCGTCATTTATAAGCTGGCAGCGAAGGCATCTGGCAATCGGCCTCAAGTAGAGTATTCCAAACTGACAAGCTCCCGCCTTTTTTCTTTTGGGGTGGTTTGGGTCATCTACCTTTTGTTCTACGAATTTTATTTCAGGGGAGTACTGTTATTTATGACTTTTAAGGATGCCCCATTGGTTGGTGTAATTGCATTTAATATAATCCTATATGCTGGAGTACATATTGTCAAAAACTTCCAGCAGGTTTTACTGTCGATTCCTTTCGGATTGTTGTTGGTTGGGATGACCTATTATACCGGCCAAATCTGGTTTGCATTGGTCATTCATTTGGTGCTTGCACTTGGCTTTGAAGTTACTGCTTTGTTATCACAACGAATAACACCTGTTAAAGTATGAAAGTATTCGTCACCGGAGGAACTGGCTACATTGGTAGCCGACTCATCCAACGGCTATTGGAAAAAGTAGATGTTGTCAGGGCGCTTTATCGCAATGAACATCCTGCTATTGATCATCCCTCCTTAGAATGGGTTAAGGGAGAGTTGGATGAGGAGGAAAAAATTGTCCGCTTGTTAGAAGGTTGCCATCAAGTGTACCATATGGCAGGTTTGGCGCGAATGTGGCACCCCCAAAAAAACGCCTTCTTTGACACCAATGTAGCATCAACAGATCGGATTTTAAAAGCTGCAGAGCGTGTTGGTATTAGCCGAATTGTTTTTACTTCCACTGCATCTGTAATCAGTTATTCCATCAAAACACCTATTCAAGAAGAAGATCCATTAATAGAGCCATTTGATGATGAATATTCTGCATCCAAATTTGTTGCGGAGCAGATGGTTCTGAAAGCGTCAAAACCTGGATTTGAAACGGTGGTTGTTAATCCTCCAAGGGTATATGGTCCTAGCATGATAGGTAATAATCCTGTAAATAATCTTGTCAAAGGTTTTTTGAAAAGGCGTTTTTATTTTGTGCCTGGTGATGGTTCATATGAAGCTAACTATGCCTTTATTGATGATGTGGTGAATGGGCATATCTTGGCAATGGAAAAAGGGAGACCTGGTCAGCGCTATATCTTAGGAGGAGAAAATCATAGTTATAATAGTTTCTATCAGGTTCTTGAAAAAGAATTGCATCTCAAGAGAAATGCTGTAGGAATGCCTAGGGGACTTATGAGTACCGTTGCTGCAGTCTCTGAAACGATGAGTGAATTATTTGGTAAGGCGCCATTTATAACTGGGCCTATGGTCAATAAACTGTATTCTAATCGCCTACTTTCAGTAAATAAAGCTGCGAATGAGTTAGGGTATATAGTGACTCCTTTGGCGGAAGGCCTTCGTAAAACCATTCAGTTCATCAATCACTCTAATGGACCTGGCCATGGAAAATAAAACTTATGCCCTAATCACCGGTGCCTGTGGAGGGCTGGGTATATCATTTGCGCTGGAATGTGCCGAAAGGGGGTACCATCTTATTCTGGTAGATCTTCCCTCTTCCCATCCTGAAAAGTTGGAGAAATTTCTAAGTGAAAATTATCCGGTCCAGGTCAAGTCATTTGTTGCTGACCTCACCCAACACGAAGACATTGAATTGCTGGTGAAAAATGTAAAAGAGAAAGGCTTGGAAGTTAGCTTACTTGTCAATAATGCTGGAATTGGCCAAAATGAATTCTTTGAGGATACGGATAGCAGCTATATGAGAAAGATGATCGAGGTCAATTGCATGTCGTACATATCACTGACTAGTGCTCTTCTCCCTGAACTGAAGAAGCAAAAGAAGTCACATATTATCAATGTCAGTAGTCTTGGTGGATTTTATACATTGCCCAGGAAGACCTGCTATGCTGCAACAAAAGGATTTGTTAGGCAATTTTCTATGGCTTTGAACATGGAAGTCAACAAATATGGTGTTTATGTCAGCGTGCTTTGTCCAGGTCCTATGACCACTAACATCAACAATTATATACTTCATCGCCAATTGAACTGGTTTTCGCAGAAGATGATGGTACATCCCAGGAAGGTAGCCCAATTAACAATAGATAAAGCTCTCAAAGGACAGGAGATTATCATCCCAGGGAGATTGAACCGTGTCCTGCATAGTGTTTCTTCTACCATACCTTCAGGAATCAGTAAAAAGTTGATCATGAACTCCATGAAGCAACTGGAAAAGAAAGAACAAAAAAACTCTGTTTGACAATGAAGGGAAATAAGGGATTTAAAGTCTTTAATCGTTGCCAGAAAGGTTGTTGACCAAGTTTTTCAATTTTTCCCCAATACGAAAAACAGATCCAAACCTTTCTCCACAGCATCTTCCAAGATATAGTCTTCATGGGTAATGTCTGTGACTACTGCGCCTTCTTGCTTATGTAGTTTGTTGCGGTTCATCCTGTTAAGGATTTCATAGGGCCATCTCAGGACAAATGCAGGTAGTCTGTATTGAAGGTTCAGGATGTCAAAGCGCATGATTTTTTGGACAGACTTCCTATTGGCTTCATGATAGGCCCAAACTTTTTCATTACCTCCTATACCCAAAGGCTGCACAGAATCAAAAATACTTTTGCATAAAGCTGTCAATTGGGTGCCGGTATATTCCCTGATATGCCACGGGTTTCGGGATAGGGTGTGCCTGATGTTTGGAGTGGAGATGATGGCCCTTCCTCCCGGTTTCAAAACCCGATAGATTTCTTCCAAAAAGAGCCGGTCATTTCTGATGTGCTCAATGACCTGAAAGCTCACTACGGTATCAAAACTATCGTCTTTTAGATCCTTGAAAGGAGGGATGACTGCCTGCTGAAATGAAGCATCCGGATATTTCGATTTCAGGTTGTCAATCACTTCTTGGATTTTGTCTATACCCATGTAGGATTCTACATTTTCCATCAAGACTTCCACACCTCTTCCCTCGCCACAGCCTACTTCCAAAAGTTTTCCTTTGACAAATGGTTTGGCCGCAATATAGGCTTTAAGGAGTCGTTGATGTATGGGGTTGTCGCTGACCAACTTATCTGAAGCAATTTCCGTTGTATAGGTAGCCATCTAAAATTTCATTAATTTGGGCAAAATTAAGCTTAATTTTTAAAAGCAGATGAATAGAAATAAAATCAATCGTAAAACATCCATTTTCCTGGGGCTTTTCATTCTTATGATTTCCTTTCCGAAGATAGTGTTTTCCCAGCAGACATTGGAAACTATCAATCAGGCCCTACGCTATTCCAGATATTCCAGATTGGCATTAAAAATCATTCCAGTGCAGGAAGGGGATAGGACCTTTGTTTTACAGATGCCCGTAGAGAAAATTGAAGAAAATATTGATTTTAATACTTATGAGTTTTCTTATACGGTCCTTTCCAGTTACCAGGAACCTATAAATGCGCAGAACCTTATCTCTTTAAATCAATCAGACCTTAAGTTTGAAACAGATTTTCATTATTATTTCGAAAAAAGAGTGACAATTCCTGATACTCAGGAGATGGCTGTGGCTTTATTGCAGGTCAAAGATACCAGGCAAGGTGATATGTATTATTACCATATAGACCTGATCAGTCCATACGTTTTTGGCCATCCTGATTTTTGGGCTTACTATGGAGATAATATTCCTTTTGATCAATCATTTGTCCTGAGAGATGAGCAGTTGGAGTTTAAAGGAAAAGGAGGTGTAAGTCTTTATAATTTCCATTATCCAACTGCATACGATGCTCCTTTACCTCCGATGGAAATCCGTCCAGCGCCTGTTCCGAGGGAGGTGGAAGTGAATTATGAAGGTGATTTTCTCCTCAATACTTCAAAATCATTTACCAAGGATGGCTATTATTTTATTCAGTCTGATACAAATTCCACACAGGGTATGTTGGTCAAGACTGTTCACGAAGCATTTCCAAAGGTGAAAGATTACGATGAGATGGTCGATATGGTGGTGTATATATCTACCCGACGTGAACATGAAACTTTGCTTGCCGCAGGGGATAAAAAAATTGCCTTGGACCAGTATTGGTATGGCATGCTGAAGGATGAAGAGGCAGCAAGATCAGTAATTAGGGAATATTTTAAGCAAATTGAGTTTGCCAATATTCTGTTCACAGACTTTAAAGAAGGCTGGAAAACAGACAGGGGAATGGTATACACCGTAATGGGCCCTCCTAATGAAGTCCTCTTCAGACCCAATGGGGAAATTTGGTCATATCTGTCGGAAGGTTCTAATTCAAAAATTACCTTTACCTTTGCACGCGTCAAAAATATTTTGACTCCTAATTATTATATACTTAACCGTTCAAGGGCACTTCAGCCGGAATGGTTCAAAAGCATCACAACATGGAGAAACGGACAGATGGCTTTCTGATCAACAAAGGAGAGCACGATAAGGATTTTATTTTTGGAACAAGAGCAGTCATGGAGGCTATTCATGCAGGTAAGGATATAGACAAAATTCTTGTTGACAAAGATGTTAATAATGAGTTGGTCAAAGAATTACTTGCTATAGCCAAGCAGGAAAAGATTCCTGTGGTACGCGTTCCTGAGGCCAAACTCAACCGTATCACGAGGAAAAACCATCAAGGTGTGGTGGCTCATATGTCTGCCATCCAATATGCTTCATTGGATCATGTCATCGAAGAATGTTTTTCTAAAGGGATTGCGCCATTGATTTTGGTGTTGGATAGGATTACGGATGTAAGGAATTTCGGTGCTATTGCCAGAACTGCGGAATGTGCCGGTGTGCATGCCATTGTTATTCCAGAAAAGGGAAGCGCTCAGATCAATTCTGATGCAGTGAAGACCTCAGCCGGCGCCCTCAATCACTTGCCTATAGCAAGGGTGAAAAACCTGTATTACACGGTTAAAGATTTGAAAAAGATGGGTTTGAATGTGGTGGCCGTGACAGAAAAGACGGACAGAATGATGTATGGTGCTGATTTTACACTTCCAACCGCCCTGATAATGGGATCTGAAGAGGACGGGATATCGGATGAATTGATGGGACAGGCTGATGAATATGTCAAAATTCCTATGGTCGGAAATATTGGGAGTTTGAACGTGTCCGTGTCTGCCGGTGTGGTGATTTATGAAGCCATCAGGCAGAGAAATTAGATGTTAGAAGCGAGATACTAGATTTTAGATACTTGACTCAAGATTTATGGTATTAGATTTAAGATACTAGACAAAAGACTCAAGACTTAAGACACTCGAATCCAAGTGATACTTTTAACATCGAGCAAGACGAATATTGGTTTTGTAGGAGAGAAGTGAAGTTAAAATATTATTAAAGATTAGATGAACCTTACCGTTGGCGAAGGTTTAGACATTTGTGTGAAATATTTCAAATCATGGTTGGTTTAACCAACCATGATTTGTTTTGATTTAGTTTCTTGAAATAAAAAGTGACAGGGAAATTCAAGGCCCATCATTATCAATCATCAGCTCTGGATAATTTTTCATGGATAAGACCAGGAAAGCTTTTTACATGTAAGTCCCGTTGTGGGAAAGGGATTTCGATGTTATTTTCTTTGAATGAATTGAAGATGCCCCGCATCACCTGATCCCTGATCACAATCCAAATATCCACATCATTCACCCAGAACAATACCCTGAAATTGACAGAATTGTCTGCAAATGTCTGTAAATAAACTCTTGGAATGGGATTTGTAAGAATTTCATCTCTTTCCAGTTGTTTCTTAATCAATTCGGTCACCAAATCCATGTCAGAGTTGTAGCTAACGCCTATGATGAGTTCTACCCTTCGTTGTTTGTCGGACAAGGTCCAGTTGGTCAGTTGTTGGGCAAGGAGATCCCCGTTGGGGATGATAACTTCTGCCCCGTCCCAGTTTTTGATTTTACTGGCGCGGATTCCGATTTCTTTGACTACCCCCTCCACAGGCCCTACCTGAACTGTATCTCCAATTTGGATTGGCTTTTCAAAAGCTAAAATGATACCTGAAACCAGGTTGTTGACGATAGTTTGTAAACCAAAACTGATTCCCAGAGAGAAAGCACCTAAGATGATGGCGATTTTATCCAACGGAATGCCGGAAGCAGCAGCAGCGATCAAAAATCCAACAATCAGGATAGATAACCGGATGATGAGAATAGAAGAGCCTAATTTTTTTGATCGGATAGGTTCATTTTGTTGATCTCGTAGTGAAGTGAGGTAGGCAATGCTATTGGCTAAAAAAGTAGCGAAATATAGGATAAGAATAAAGATGACAATTTGGGCAAAGGTAAATGAGGCATTTAGTATTTTTCTTTCCTTAGATAAAAATGAACCTGTTTCATTGATGACAGTATCCAATACTCCTAAACTTTCCAGGAAATAGTAACCCCAAATGGCAACGGCCAAGACAGTAGCCAGCTGGTTGATCCTTTTTTGGATGTCATAAAAGTCTATTACCGAAGTGATACCGCTTTCTTGTTTCCTGCTGACCTCGATCATCAAATAGATTACTTCTTTAATGATGGCAACGAAAATGAGCAAGGGAATGCCCTGCATCAGGCTTAAGGTACCTGTGATGCCGATCATTTTTGCAAAAGAAAATCTGCCTATGATATTGGCTAAGATTGAAACGGAGCAGAAGGCAATGTATATTTTGGCTACAGGTAAGATGTACTTGGGCAAATTATCCTCCCCTTCTTTTTGGAGGTTAATCAGCCTTTTTCCCATATATATGCCAAATAGGCTAAAAACAAGTAGATGCCATCTTTCCTGGTAGGCCACTTCATAATACAGGTTGCTTGCAATACTGATTAAAAATAGGCAAAAAAGTAGATACCAAATGTTCATTGCTTTTCTCCCCACCCTTTTTCTTACCAATATTCCTGATATTCCGACCATTAAGGTCAGGACCAATGCGAAGAATGAAATTGGAGGGTTCGGGTAAAAAAACGGCGCAATAGCCAATACAAGTAAGGTTGATGATAAAAAGGGGTATTTTGGAAGATAAACCAACCTTTTTAATATCAGGTCCGCAAATTCTCTTTTGGAAATGATTTTTTTCAAATTATTGCTTATCCAATAAAAAAGTAAAAAAATGATAAATCCAAGGAAAAAGGTAATTCCTAAATGATTGGAAATGTAATTCTTGGTGATATTGAGATTGAATCTGAGCGAATCCCTGAAAACTAAAATCAACCTCTCTGTAGCTGGGAAATCCCTAGGTTCCCAAATGAAATTGTTCTCTTTTTGAAATAAAGAGCGCTCCAATTCCTTTTTCTGGACGATAATCCTTTCTTCAAGATCATTTATATTGATGATGGTATTGGAAGTTCTGGATTGATAAGATGCAGCAATTAACCTTTCCTGGTTGAGAATACTGTCCGTTTTATTGAGGTTGTTTTTCAACTTAGATATGGTAAGTTGGTATTCTGGAAGAAGGGTGGTGTCCTTCAGATTGGTTCTCATCAAGTCATGTTGCTTGATTGAATCTAAAGTTAACTTGACGGAAAAAAGCTGATCTACTCTTTCATTGATGATTTTGTCTCCTTCTTGAATTTGGTTTTGCGTTGATTTCAACCAATTCTCCATAGCGTTGAGATACCTTAAATTCATTTTTGATCCTTGGTTCTCCAATCGGCTTCCTGCTAAGGTCATGAATCTTTCGGCCATAGGTATGATCCTTTCCAGCTCAGCAGTATCTAGGGAATTATTGACGATATTGTTGATACGGTTGATTTGGAATGTGAATTCCTGAGCCTTTTTGATGTTGTTTTCCAGGACTCCTCTCTCTAAAATGGACTCTTCTTGTTGAATCTCTTTGTCCGTCACCTCCAATAAACTGTCTATCAGGGCGGGTACAGCTGGGATATTTTGAGCAAATCCTGCAAATACAGGAATAGCCAAACTGAAAAAAATAAGGATTAAGGTCTTCTTAATACGCACGGCTTTTTCTTTTAAATGTAAACAGAAATATCATTTCAAACCAAAGTAGTTGGATCCTCCTTTTGATTTTTTGTAAAAGCCTTAAAAACACAAAAATATCATGACTTTCTGACATAATTCTATTGATTTTAACTTTGTTTTCGGTCAAAATGGCTTAAAAATCAGACTGGCATATTTTTTCAGAATATGCAATTTGAATAAACATCAAATAACAAAACCATGAAACTTGTAAAATATAATCAGTTCGAACCTACTTATCCATCAACCTTCAGTTCCTTGCTGGATAGGTTCTTCAATGATTCCTTAGCTCAATCCGTAAGGCAATTTACTCCAGCTGTGGATGTTGCTGAAGATGAGCAGCAATATGAAATCCATGTATCTGTTCCTGGAATGAAAAAGTCAGATTTTAACCTCGATTTGACCGATGGTAGGCTGACCATTTCTGGAGAAAGAAAGTTGGAAGAAAAAACCGAAAAGAAAAATTACCATTCCATTGAGACCCATTATGGCACTTTTAGTAGGTCATTCTATGTGCCAGATGATGTGAAAGTGGAGCGTATTGAAGCTGTTTATGAAGATGGTTTATTGAAAGTAGTCCTTCCTAAAGAGGAAAGGAAAGTCAGTAAAGCTAAAATTGAAGTAAAATAAAGGGAAGTGGGGAAACCCACTTACTTTTTTTTTGTTATAAGAAGTGAAGATGTTTTAAGATCGTTTGGTTCCTGTTAAACCTTGTTAAATAAATACAGTCACTTAAAAAACATGCTTGGTTTTTGTAAACGGATCATCTTAAATTACGTGTACTAAACCAGAACATTAAACACAAAAGAAATGAATAGAAGGCAATTTTTCCTCGGAATTATCTTAGCATCACTGATCGGGGGAGTGGTTGCTCTTGCAGGGGCAAGCTACCTTTCTAAGCAGAATTCCGCTAACAATTTCACGGACAAGCAAGATGCAAGCTTGGTCAATTGGCTGTCAGACGACAAGTTTACTGTTCCCGATGGGATCAACTTCGTGGCTTCTGCAGCCATGGTCACCCCTGCTGTAGTGCATGTCAAAAGTACTATTACAGTAACCCAGAGTCAACGTGGTACTGATCCTTTTGAAGAATTTTTTGGTTTTAGGAATCCGGATAGAGGGGGAGCTCCCAGGCAAGGACAAAGTTCAGGTTCTGGTGTAATCATCTCTGCGGACGGGTATATCGTGACCAATAACCATGTGATTGAAAATGCTTCGCGAATCGATATTTCCCTTGAAGATAATACCAGGTATTCCGCACGAGTGATCGGAACAGATCCGACTACTGATTTGGCTTTATTGAAGATTGAAGCTAACGGCCTGCCATATGTAAAATTTGGAAATTCTGATAAAGTAAAAGTTGGAGAGTGGGTTTTGGCTGTGGGTAACCCATTTGACCTGACTTCTACCGTGACTGCAGGAATAATCAGTGCCAAAGCCAGAAATATTGGAATCCTGAGAGATATGGAAAATAACCTTCAGATCGAATCCTTTCTACAGACGGATGCTGTGGTCAATCCAGGGAATTCAGGAGGTGCACTGGTCAATCTTGCTGGAGAATTGATTGGTATCAATACGGCAATTGCCTCAAGAACGGGCACCTTTAATGGTTATGCATTTGCAGTTCCAACTTCCATTGTGAAAAAGGTCATGGATGACTTGCTAGAGTTTGGAGCTGTTCAAAGAGGGCTTCTTGGTGTTCAGATCAGGGATGTAAGCCCAGAGCTTGAGGAATACCTAGGTGAAAAAATCGGTATAAACCGCGGAGTTTACATCATGGAAGTTAATGAAGGCAGTGGTGGAGCTCAGGCTGGCTTGAAGAAAGGTGATGTAATTATCGGAATAGATGGGGTTGAAACTTTCAATGTGGCTAAACTTCAGGAGATGGTTGCCAGAAAGAGACCTGGAGACCAAGTGGAGGTCAAATATTTGAGAAATGGTAAAGAGATGAGTTCTAAAGCTACTCTGAGAAATATCTCCGGAGACACCAAAATCATCAGAAAAGAATTGCCTAAGCGAATAACCTTCAGCGGTGTCGCCTTTGAAGATGTGAAGGATGATGTCAAGAATAGGCTGAAGTTGGAAGGAGGAGCCACCATCATCTCCATTGAGAATGAGGCTTGGAGGAAATCCGGAGCTAAAGTTGGCTTTATCATCACTTCAGTGATTGGTTCAGATGGAAGGTACAGAATCTCCAATGCAGAGGATATGTCCAGTATCCTCAAAAGCAGCCAAGGTGAAGAAGTGGTTATCCTAGGTGTTTATCCAAATGGACAAGAGTATTATTTTGAAGTAAAAGTTGAGTAGATTTAAATAGTGTTAAGTTGATAGTGATTGATTTGAAAGGCAGGTCCATGTTGGGTCTGCCTTTTTTTATTTTCTGATAAAATACGTCATCTTTAGAATTGCTCCGGCAGTGCCATCCATGGTAGGTTCATTGGTGCTTAAATCATCAGCATCATGATGTTAAGCTTTGTGTAAAGGCTATAGAAACTTGTTCACTTAACCAAGAATAGTTATCCCACTTTTTTACACTCAGGAATTCCAGTCTTTCTATCTTCCTATAATTTGAATATCTTGGATGAATTCTCAATCAGCACATGAACCCAATTAAAATTTCTACAGCCCAATTTGAAAATAGAAGTGGTGACAAAGCCTACAACCTTTCTGTCATAGATAAACTGGCAGCTCAGGCAGCGGCAGAAGGATCGCAGGTCATTACCTTCCATGAATGTTCCATTACAGGCTATACTTTTGCCAGGAAACTTTCCAAAGAGGAATTATTGGCAATATCAGAAAGGATTCCAGAAGGAGAAAGTGTACAGGAATTGATCGCCATTGCCAAAAAACACAATATCGTGATTTTGGCAGGATTGTTTGAGAAGGATGAGTCTGACCGGATTTATAAAGGCTATGTCTGTGTAAACAGTGAAGGCCTCATTGCCAAATACCGAAAATTACATCCCTTTATCAATCCCAATATCTTACCGGGTAATGCGTATTGTGTTTTTGATCTTTTTGGTTGGAAATGTGGGATTCTAATTTGCTATGACAACAACATCATTGAAAATGTAAGGGCCACCAAATTGCTAGGAACTGACATTATCTTCATGCCACATGTGACCATGTGCACACCTTCGACGAGACCTGGTGCAGGCTTTGTTGATCCCAAGCTCTGGGAAAACAGACATCAGGACCCCACCTCACTTAGGTTGGAGTTTGATGGTATGAAGGGAAGAGATTGGCTGATGAAATGGTTGCCCGCACGTGCTTATGACAATGCCATCTATGCGATATTCTCCAATCCTATCGGTATGGACGATGACCAGTTGAAAAATGGTTGTTCCATGATCATTGATCCCTTTGGAGATGTCTTAGCGGAGTGCAGAAGTTTTGAGGACTCCTTTGTTACTGCAACACTCTATCCCCAGAAATTGAATGATGAAGGAGGGAGCAGGTATATCAAAGCAAGACGTCCAGAATTATATAAAGACATTATTGGCCAAAGCCATCAAGCCGAACAAAAGGTCGCCTGGTTGAAGTCCTGATTTGTTAATTTGAAGAACCTCAGTTTAACCCATGAACAACATGAAAAATCTTCTACTTTTCACCATAGGATTGCTCCTGATCATCAATCCTGGATGGACACAGACAGCGTCCATCAAAAAATCTCCGCCCCTATCAGAAGCTGCCCCGCAAAGTGTAGGCATTTCTCCCGAGCGATTGAAAAAGCTCGATGCCATGCTGGAAGAAGCGCTACAAAACGATGAAATCCCAGGTTTGGTGGCCTTGGTGGCCAGAAACGGGAAGATTGTCTATCATGCAGCCAAAGGTAAAGCAGATGCCGAGGACGGAAAAGCCATGTCCAAAGATGCCATCTTCAGGATTGCCTCCCAGACCAAAGCCATTACGTCTACGGCTGTGATGATGCTGTGGGAAGAAGGGAAAATCAGATTGGATGATCCTATTTCAAAATGGATTCCAGAGTTCAAAAGTCCACAGGTACTTCAGGATTTCAGGTATGCGGATACTACTTATACCACCCGGCCAGCCAATAAAGAAATCACCATCCGCCACCTGCTTACCCATACATCAGGATTGGGGTATGGGGTAATTGATGGAGATGAGCGGATGAAGATGATTTACCAAAAGGCAGGTATAGTGGATCTATACACCACAGAGCATATCAGCATTGCCGAAAACATCAAAAAATTGGCTATCCTTCCGCTACACCATAACCCAGGTGAGAAGTACACCTATTCCGAAGGATTGGATGTGTTGGGGTATTTGATAGAAATCGTCTCAGGAATGCCATTTGACCAATTTCTCAGGAAAAGACTTTTTGATCCCCTAGGGATGAATGATACCTGGTTTTACCTTCCCGATGCCAAAGCCAGTAGATTGGTCAAAGTTCAGCGCAAAGTGGATGGCCAATGGGAAAATTTTCCGGTCACTTTCTATGATCCTCAATATCCCATCACGGGAGCTAAAAGCTTCTTTTCAGGAGGAGCCGGTCTTTCCAGTACAGCAAAAGATTATGCTACCTTTTTACAAATGTACCTGAATGGTGGGGAACTCAATGGTGTCAGAATCCTGAGCCGTAAAACGATCGAAACGATGATGGAAAATCAGATTGGAGACCTATGGTCCGGTGCAAAGCATTATGGACTGGCCTTTGGGGTAGTGACCCCAGACGGCGTGGCTGAAGGAGGTATTGGCAGTGAAGGTACTTTTGACTGGGGCGGTTATTTCAATACGCAGTACTTTGCCGATCCACAGGAAAAAATCATTGGTATCCTCTTGAAGCAGACCAGCCAAACTTCCGGTGATCAGACAGGCTGGAAATTCAGGCAGATGGTCTTTACCCTTTTGGATGATTAGGTCTTAAAAATTTCTCCATGATGACATAGTCCATTCCAGATTTACAAAAAGTTTGGCCGGTACTCACCATTCCAAACTTTTTGTAAAAATCTGATTTTTCAACCCTAGCATTGCACCATACTCTGTCAATGTCTTTGTTGGCCAGCTCTGAGAAAAGATGACGAAGTAGATGGTTGCCGTAACCTTTCCCTTGTTCTTCTGATAGCGTTGCAAATTTCCGGAACTGTGCTTCTTGACCATTGATAAAAACTGATACAACAGAGGTCAGTCTTCCTTGATCAAAGAGGCCATAATGTGTGCCCAGCTTGTCTTCGGGAATTTTCACAAAATCCATTGGTTGATCAGGCCACATTACCTGGTGACGAATAGGGATGATATCGTCTATGTTGAGGGTTTTGATTTCGATATGATCTGCAGAATCCATGGATGCTAATTTGGGAAGAAAAGAGAGAGTAACAGGAAAAAAAACGATGGGCAAAGTAAACATCCCACTCCGGTGTAGAAAGTTGCTGTCACCGCCCCATAAGGAACCAGTTTGGGATCAGTGGCAGCTAGACCGGCAGCAACCCCACTCGAAGTCCCCATCAACCCTCCATAAGCCATGGCTGATTCAGGGCTGTGGAGACCAATTTTTTTGGCGGCAATAGGCGTAAAGATGGTCACTACAATGGTTTTGACCACTCCGGCAGCTATGCTCAGGGCGATCACATCTGAAGAAGCTCCCACAGCGGCACCGGTAACGGGTCCGACGATGTAAGTACAAGCGCCGGCTCCAATGGTACAAAGGCTTGCAGCATCTCGGTATCCCCAAATATATGCCAGTAATACCCCAATGAAGAAGAATAGGAATATGCCTAAAAGTAATGAAATCATACCTAGCATACCTGCTCTTTTGACTAAATAAAAACTCGCCCCCATAGCAGTGGCCACAATAGCAAAATCCCTAAACATGGCCCCTCCAAGGAATCCAATACCCTTGAACAACTGTAAATCTGCCAGCCCTTTTTCACCTCCAGAAAAAAAACCGCCCAAGTAACCGAGAACTAAACCCAGAAATATGGCAATAGCAGAACCGGGGATCCTGGAGTTTAAAATTTTTTTTGAAAATAGATCTGAAAACAAAGTGATGAGGCCAATAACGAGAAACCCGAAAATGAGGCCGTTTTTATCAATGATGCTGATGAGAATTTCCATCTGTTTCGGGGTTGAATTTTTTGATGATCAGGGGAAATGTTAATAGGCAGACCACAACCGGTATTGCTCCTGCTGCAATGGCCAATGTTCCTGAAGAAACTGCTGATTTGACATTTAAGCTTGCAGCCATGGCAATGACTACCGGAATATAAAGCTTGTTCCAAAAATCTATCCCTGCCTCCATTTCCATAGACATTAGGCTGTTTTTGACCAACCATTCCTTCAGGAGCATCAATATCATCATCGCAAAGCCCACGCCGCCTACATTAGCATCAATCCCAATTATACTTCCCAAGAATTCACCCATCCATTGACCTAATAGATAAGCCAAGGCCAAAACTGCTATTCCGTAAATGTTCATCTTTGTGTCAGAATAATTTTTTCAGTTCATTTTTAGTAACCTTTCCCATGGTGTTTCTGGGAAGGTCTTCAAGAAAAATATATTTTCTAGGTGTTTTATAGGAGGGCATCCTTTCCCGTATCCAATTGTTGATCCTTTTCTCCTCCAAAGTTGCTTCTGCTATAATGGCAGCTCCTACGATTTCCCCCCATTCTTCATTCGGAACTCCTACTACGCTGCAGTCTTTGATGCCTGGATATTTCCTTAAGACTTCTTCAATTTCCAAAGCAGAAATTTTATAACCACCGGATTTGATAATGTCCACAGAGTCTCGGCCAAGGATTTTAAAATAACCGTCTTCCATCACCGCAATGTCGCCGGTTTTGAACCAACCGTCTTTGGTAAAGGCTTTTTGAGTTGCTTCTTTTTTACCCCAATATTCTTTAAAAACATTTGGTCCTTTGACCTGAATTTCTCCTGCATGGTCAAGAGGTAAGGGTTGGTCTTCTTCATTGCATATCCGTATCTGAACACCTTTCAGGGCCTGCCCTATGTGACCTGCTCGTCTTTCTCCTGCGTAGGGATTGCTGATGGCCATGCCTATTTCGGTCATACCGTATCTTTCAAGTAGGTAGTGCCCGGAAATCTGATGCCATTTCTGCATCACGGATACGGGTAGTGCTGCTGAGCCGGATACCATCAACCGGAAGGTTTTCATTCTTTCATTCAGCTCAAATTGTTCTGATCTGGGCAATGAATCATAGTAGGCTATGAGTTTGAAATAAATGGTAGGCACTGCCATGAAGACATTTACTTTTCCTACAATAAAAATATCAAATACTGCTTTGGCGTCGAAATGAGCAAGAAACTCCACCGTGGCTCCCGACCAAAGGGCACAGGAATTGACATTGATGATGCCATGCACGTGGTGAAGTGGAAGTATGGAAAGAGTGTAATCGCCGCATGTCCATTGCCAGGCATCAACCAAAGTGCTGATCTGGGCTTCAATATTTGCATGGGTGGTCAAGACGCCTTTGGGCAAACTGGTAGTGCCGCTAGTATACAGGATCATAGCTCCTCTTTCCCTTTCAATATCAGGTAATGGACTTTCTTTTACATGTTGAAATTCTGCTAGGCTGATAAATTTAATATTCGGATTCCCTGTATAAGGAGAAAGGATTTCTTCAAATTCAGGGGAAGCGATAATGATTGATGCCTGGGTGTCTTCAATGACATATTGCAAAGAAGGAAAAGGGTAGGTGATGCAAAGAGGAACAGCAATACCACCAGCCCTCCAGATTCCCCATTGTATGGCCAGGTAATCAAAGGAAGGAGCAACCATGAAAGCTACCCGTTCTTGATCTAGGTCTTTTTTACCTGCCAGGAGGGATCGTGCAATCAACGCACTTCGGTCCAATAAATCTTGGTAAGTATGGTGATGATTTTCCTCAACAACAGCTGTTTTTTCAGGAAATGAATGGGCGTTTTGGATCAATTGTAACATAAAGTTGTATAGGAGGAGATTTATGGGCAATATAATTCCAAAAAGCATCAGGTGAACAGCCATTGGTCAATTTCAGTGAATTATTCTTAACTTATGGTATGGAAAAATTGAGTGAAAATGCCCTTAGAATTCTACAGGAACGTTATTTGTTAAAGGGTAAAGATGGTTCTTTTCAGGAATCACCAGAGGAAATGTTTAGGAGGGTGGCCCATGCTATAGCCAAAGCAGAGACCAAATGGGGTGGAGAAGAAGAAAGTAAATCTTGGGAGGCAAGTTTTTTCGAAATGATGAGCAACCTGTATTTCCTACCCAATTCACCAACACTGATGAATGCGGGGACAGGGAGAGGGCAATTGAGTGCTTGTTTTGTGTTACCGGTTGAGGACAGCTTGGAAGGGATTTTTGAAACCTTAAAACAGGCTGCTCTTGTCCATCAAAATGGTGGAGGTACCGGATTCAATTTTTCACGTCTTAGACCTGCGGGAGATAGACTGAATACTTATGGAGGTTTTGCCTCAGGGCCAATTTCCTTTATCAAGTTGTATGATTTTGCCACTGAGCAGGTGAAGCAGGGAGGTAGGCGTAGAGGTGCCAATATGGGGATTTTAAATGTCAACCATCCTGATATTCTCGAATTCATCAAGTTGAGGGTAAATGGGAAGCCATTACAAAACTTCAATCTTTCCGTGGGGATTACAGATGATTTTATGGAAGCTGTCCTATTGGATAAAGAATGGGATTTAATGCATCCTAATTCCGGGAGAGCCATCAGAACTGTAGGAGCCAGGTTGATTTGGGAAGAGATTCTGAATAATGCCTGGGAATCAGGTAATCCTGGTTTAATTTTTTTGGATACCATTAATCGTTCCAATCCTATTATTCAGTTGGGTAAGATTCAAGCCACCAACCCTTGTGGGGAAGTACCCTTAATGGATTATGAGTCCTGCAATCTGGGGTCAATCAATTTATCCAAATTTGTCAAAGAGAAGGAATTGGATTGGGGTTTGCTCAGTGAGACAGTCCATAAGGCAGTTAGGTTTTTGGATAATGTCATTGAAGTAAATAATTACCCCAGCAGCAATATTGAACAAGCTACAAAAGGAAACAGGAAAATTGGCCTTGGCGTAATGGGCTGGGCAGAAATGCTGATTCAGTTGGAGACTCCTTACGATTCAGAAGAGGCGGAGGATATGGCAAAAAACATAATGAAATTTATTCAGGAAGAAAGTTTTTTGGCATCATCAAAACTAGCCGAAGAAAGGGGCAATTTTGACAATTGGAACAAAAGTGTTTATTACCCTGACCAAAAGATGAGGAATGCTACTCGGACGAGTATTGCCCCAACCGGAACTATTTCCATTCTGGCCAATACATCTTCTTCCATAGAGCCTTTGTTTGGTCTCGCATTCCAGAGAAGGAAGGTCCTCAATGGTCAAAACCTGACCAGTATCAATGATTTTTTTATAAAAAAATTAAAAGAGAAAGGGTTATTTTTCCAAGAAATCCTTGACCTCATAAGTATTGATGGCTCCTGTTTAAAAATCAAAGAGTTGCCAGATAAGTTCAAGTCAGTTTTTAAAACTGCACTGGAAATTGATCCCAAATGGCACCTCAAACATCAGATAGCCTTTCAGCAGTTTACAGAAAATGCTGTATCCAAAACCGTCAATCTTCCCAGTTCAGCAGGGCTTGAGGACATTTCCGAAATTTACAAACTGGCCTGGGAATGGAAAGCCAAAGGTATTACTGTTTTTAGAAACGATACCGGAAGAGAGCAGGTGCTGTATAAAGGGATCAAGGAAATATGTAATGTCTAAGATTTCCTTTTTTGAATCCTGACATAATCTTCTTTAATTCAAAAGCTGATTGCCGTTTTCATTTGTGACCCAATCTCCCATTTCTAAACCAAACCTAACCTAGATAATTCCATGCTGGCCTTTTTAGGATTGTTGACCATTGTATTGCTGCTTTTGTTGGTGATTACCAAAAAGGCTTCTCCTATAGTTGCCCTGATACTGATCCCCATATTTACAGGGATATTGGCAGGATTTCGTGGTGAACTGGCTGAAATGATTGGAGAGGGTTTGAAAAGTATAGCCCCAACAGGGATCATGTTTGTTTTTGCCATTTTATTTTTTGGTGTCTTGATGGATGCAGGGACTTTTAAGCCCATTATTTCCCGTTTGCTGAGATTTGCTGGGAATGACCCTGTAAAAATTGCAGTTGCTACGGCTGTATTGGCCATGTTGGTTCATTTAGACGGTTCTGGAGCGGTTACCTTTTTGGTGGTGATACCGGCCATGGTCCCTATTTATGACCAAATGGGTATGAGAAGGATTACGCTGGCGAGTATTGTGGCATTATCGGCCGGAACGATGAATATTTTACCTTGGGGAGGTCCCACTATTAGGGCAGCTACAGCCCTGAATGTTCCTGTGACTGATTTGTTCAATCCCATTATTCTACCCGTTTTAGGGGGGTTAGTAGCAGTGATTTTGATTTCAGTATATTTTGGAAAAAAAGAGAAGATCTATCTAAAGCCCCAGACTTTAGTGGTTCAGGGTGAAGGTTCTTCAGGAGGAAAGGAACAGGAAGACCTGATGCGCCCAAAACTTTTTTATGTGAATATCTTCTTGATTATTTCAGCCATTTTGGCTTTGATCGCCGGTTGGGCACCGCCTTATGTGATTTTTATGGTTGCCTTTGTCATCGCGATCAGCATCAATTATCCCAAGGTGGAAGACCAGAAAAAAAGGATTGATGCCCATGCCAAAGAGGCCATGCTCATGGCTTCAATTCTGTTTGCTGCTGGTTGTTTTACAGGGATACTCAAAGGGACTGGGATGATTGATGCCATGGCATTGACTGTGGAGCAGATTTTACCTGAACAGGTTGGCAGGCAACTACCGTTATTGACAGGTTTGGTTTCCATGCCCGCCAGTTTACTATTTGATCCTGATTCATTTTATTTTGGAATATTGCCACTGTTGGCATCTACCGCGGAAACATTTCAGGTTTCCGGTATTGAAGTGGGGCAGGCAGCTATTATGGGGCAGATGACCACTGGTTTTGCGGTTAGCCCCTTAACAGGTTCTACCTTTTTGTTGATTGGTCTTGCGGGAGTAGACTTGGGTGAGCATCAGATGAAAACCATTCCCTGGGCATTATTGGTAACCCTGATAATTTTGATTTTGTCGATTTTGACAGGAGTGATATCCATTTAACAGACAGGAAATGAAAGCAAAGATAAGAATTGGATGTGGCGCAGGTTTTTCTGGTGATAGAATAGAACCTGCTCTGATATTGACCGACAGAGGTAATTTGGATTATCTGGTGTTGGAATGCTTGGCAGAAAGGACAATTGCCTTAGCCCAGAAGAGGAAGCAACAGGATCCGGATATGGGTTATGATCCTTTATTGGAAAGGAGAATGGATGGACTTTTACCATTATTGGTGAAACATAAAACCCGTTTGATCACCAATATGGGGGCAGCCAATCCATTAGCAGCTGGCAAAAAAATCCTGGAAATTGCACAAAAGAAAAATATTCAGATCAAGGTAGCTGTTGTGTTGGGAGACGATGTTTTTACTCAGCTTCAAGGAGATGAATTCAGTATGGAAGGAGATAAGCCGCTCAATAGCTATGGGAAACTGATTTCAGCCAATGCTTATTTAGGAATTGATGCGATTATCCCAGCATTGGAAACAGATGCACAGGTGATCATCACGGGTAGGGTGGCAGATCCTTCTTTATTCCTTGCTCCAATGGTATATGAATTGGGATGGGATCGTCAAAATTTTGAATTGCTTGGGAAGGGGACTGTTTTAGGGCATTTATTGGAATGTGCAGGACAAATTACAGGAGGGTATTTTGCAGATCCGGTTACCAAACCTGTGCAGGGCATGGAAAAACTGGGCCATCCTTTTGTAGATGTGTTTCAGGATGGATCGGGAATCATCAGTAAAGTGGAAGGTACAGGAGGGCAAGTGAGTATCATGACAGCCAAGGAACAACTTTTATATGAGGTGATAGATCCCGGAAATTACATTACTCCTGATGTCAATGCGGATTTCAGTACAGTGGTATTTGAGCAAATGGGGATAGATAAAGTGAGAGTCAGTGGTGGTAATGGGATAAACCGACCGAAAAAGTTGAAAGTGAGTGTAGGGTACCATGCAGGTTATATGGGAGAAGGGGAGATATCCTACGCAGGAGCCCATGCGAAGGAAAGAGCCATGCTGGCCGGAGAGATAATTGAGAAGAGGATAAAGCATTTGTTTGATGAATTCAGGGTCGATTATATAGGACTAAGTGCTCTTCATGGTCTAGGTTTATCTGCAAGCAGTTCCCCTTATGAAATCAGGTTACGAGCAGTTGGTAAAACATTCGAAAAACACAAAGCTTCCTGGGTGGGAGAAGAGGTGGAAGCGCTCTATACCAATGGACCAGCCGGTGGTGGAGGGGCAAGGAAAAATGTTCAGGAAGTGGTTGGTGTAGTGTCTACATTGTTGGATAGGGATGTAATACAGGCGGAAATCAAATTGTTTGGTTCATGAAAAAATTGGCACAAATCGCACATAGCAGAGCAGGGGATAAAGGAAACACCCTGATGCTTTCCCTGATTCCTTTTGAGGAAAAAGATTATCCTTTGCTGCTGCAAGAGGTAACCGCTGAGCGGGTAAAGAAACACTTGGGGTTTCAGGTCCAAGGAGAGGTGATCAGGTATGAACTCCCATTACTGAATGCACTGGTATTCACCTGTCAAGATGCCCTGACAAGTGGGGTGACCACTTCATTGGCTTTGGATGCACATGGGAAATCTTTGAGTTATGCTTTATTGGAAATGGAAATTGATGCTGGCTAGCAATTATAAGCTTAATTTTTGGGGATTTCATCTTTTTAAATTTTGATAAAAAAATAGACAATGTTCAACTTGTTGAAAAACAGGTTGTTCATGAATTGAAAGTGGCTGATCTTTTTTCGTTACACTGCTAATTTACCTTTAATTTTACATTTTGTAAGCCCTCCAATACCCCGTTAAGAGACAGGATTTTTACCTTTTATAGTCGTCTGGGTCAAATCATTTATTTTTCTTATGAATCTCATTTAAAAATTTTATTTAGAAATATTCTAAATAAAATTGGTTCGGATCAGTTGGCAACCTAAGTTTGTGCCGTTAATTTAAACTAAGTCTAAATAAGGATAATAAACGAAATATGAGATTAATTTCTTTAGTTTTTCTTCTGTTTGTCATCAGTTCAACAGGAACTGTTGCCCAAAAAAATATTCTGAAAGGTAACATCGTGGACGAAAATCAACAGCCTGTAATCGGTGCTTCAGTTTATCTGGAAGGTACGGTAAGAGGTGTTCAGAGTGATGTCAATGGCAATTATATTTTGAAAGATTTCCCTCATGGTGATTATGTGTTGCGTGTCAGTATGCTGGGATACAAGGACGCTTCCTTTCCTTTCAGTATAGGTGATAAAGAGTCCAAAGAATTTAACCTGGTTCTGGGTGAGGAATTGATGCTGTTGGATGCATTTGAATTTTCTGTAAGCAGGGGGATTATGGGACAGGAGAAAATGCCGGAGGTTGATAATTTTAGGATCAATGCTGCCAGAAAGAATGAGGTGATCCGGGTAGGGGAAATCAATGCAAACCTTGCCATGAACAACAGCCGTCAGATTTTTGGACGTACACCTGGTATTTCCATATGGGAAAATGATGGCTCGGGCATACAGTTAGGGGTAGCATCGAGGGGACTAAGCCCTAACCGTTCCTGGGAGTTCAATGTCAGGATGAACGGGTATGATGTGACTCCTGATCCCATGGGCTACCCTGAAGCTTATTTCACTCCGCCAATGGAAGTGGTGGAGCAGATTGAAATTGTCAGAGGGGCTTCTTCTTTGCAATATGGCCCCCAGTTTGGAGGATTGATGAATTTTGTAATGAGAAAGCCTGATAAATCCAAAAAATTTACCTTTGAAAGTTTGAATACAGTGGGTAATAATGGTCTTTTCAGTACCTTTAATTATTTGGGCGGTACCGAAGGAAAGTGGAATTATACGGCTTATTATCAGAAAAGAGTGGGGAATGGTTGGAGAGAAAATGGTTACTTCAATACAGACCATGCTCATGTGGAAGTGAATTATGCAGCGAGCAACCGTCTTAAATTAGGGGTTGAAATGACTTATATGACGACGGAAAGCCAGCAACCGGGAGGACTTACAGATGAACAGTTTAATAGGGACGCCAAACAAAGCACAAGGAGCAGAAACTGGTTCAGTACGCCTTGGTTTATCCCGGCAATTACCGCTGAATATATCCTTTCGGATAACACCAAGCTGAGTTGGAAAACATTCGGAACTTTTGCAGAAAGGAATTCAGTGGGATTTGTAAGGCCAATTACACAGGAAGATGATTTGGGCAACCGTCAATTGGACAGGGATTTTTATACCACATATGGCAGTGAATTGAGGATGATCACCAATTACAGCCTATTTGGGAAAGAACAGACTTTAGCCTCAGGTGTACGTTATTTCAATGGGTTTATAGACCGAAAGCAAAATGGACAAGGGAATTCAGGTACCCGAATGAATTTTGATTTGATTGAAGGAGGAGTGTACAATAGAGATCTGGATTTCAGCAATATCAATTATGCCGCATTTGCGGAAAATATTTTCAGGTTTTCAGATAAGTTTCTAGCCACAGCCGGCCTTAGATTGGAAAGTATCTATTCAAATATGGAAGGTAGATTCAATATTCAAAATGGACAAGAAGTTTTACTCAGTCCACAGACAAGGACCAGAAACTTCCTGCTCCTTGGTCTAGGCTCTGAATACCGCCTGACTTCCACTACTGAGTTTTATGCCAATTTCTCCCAGGCATACAGACCTGTTTTGATTTCAGACCTAACTCCTCCGGCCACGACAGATGTGATCGACGAAAACCTGAAGGATTCCAGAGGATATAATTTTGATTTTGGATACAGAGGTGCAATTGGATCTTATCTGAAGTTTGACGTGAGTTACTTCTATCTTAATTATGCAGACAGAATCGGAACTATTGCACAGATGGGGCCTGGTGGTGATATCTTTCAATTCAGAACTAATCTTGGAAATTCAGTCAGTCAGGGTTTTGAAGGCTATGTAGAGTTTGACCCCATTACTGCCTTCCTGAAAAGCTCTAGAATTGGCTATGTCCACATATTTGCTTCTTTGGCCTTGGTAGATGCCCGCTATGGTGATTTTGCGACTACAACAGTAAGCAATGGAGTCATCACTGAAGGGAATATCAAAGGCAACCGGGTAGAGAATGCCCCACGCAAAATCAACAGATACGGCCTTACTTACCAGTATAAAAACTTCTCTGCCACCTGGCAGTTGAGTGATATCGGTGAAGCATATGCGGATGCCTCTAATACCGTTGAACCAAATGCAGCCGCTACAGTGGGGTTGATTCCAGCCTACCAGGTGCAGGACCTGTCAGGCAGCGCCACATTTGCCCAAAGGTACATCTTAAAAGCCGGTATCAATAACCTGACCAATGAAATGTATTTTACACGCAGAGCAGGAGGTTATCCAGGTCCTGGGATCATGCCGGCAGATGGTAGAACCTTCTATTTAACCGTAGGATTGAAGCTGTAAAGCAGGGCTCGGTTTACCCAAATGGCCATGGTCATGTGCATGACTTTCGATAAAAAAAATGTGTAAAAAATAACGGATAATATGTGGTTAAATTCTTGTTTTTGAATACATTAAGTTGTATATTTGATTATATCAAGTGAGAGATAAAAGGTCGGATGTAAAAGTCCGGACTAGGGTTGAAAAACTGTAATGGAAGTGTGAAGGGGCTGGAAACCTTGAGTGGAAAGTCTGAGAAGGGTAATACCGCAGAAGCATTGAAATTAAGCTCTGGAATTGAAAAGTTTGAAGGGTGAAGTTTAGAAAATCTAAGGTCATGAACCTGGGTAACTGGGGGAAAAGCCATAATAACTGTAGCTTGGCGTGGTTTGAGGGTTAAGGCTTTCAAGTCATGAAGCGGGAATCAATCGAATAGGTTGTTCCCGCTTTTGTTTTTAAACGGTGTCATCTAGTTTTCATTCTTATTAGGCTACGTTTGTTTGTTATTCATCATTTCAATTTTTGACAAAAAAAAGAGGCCTCTTGACGACCTCTTTTTTGGGTTTGTTTTGGGTGTTAAACAACTTCATTATTGAGTAATATGGCATCCAGATCCTCTCCTGGTAAGGAAATGATTACTTCTTTTTCTTCATCCCACTCTATTTTTCTCCCGAGTTTGTAGGACAGACCACCCATATGAGCCGTAATGGCTTCTTCAAAACCTTCTTGGATGCCACAACTTGGCTCTCCACCATTTCGGACACAGCTTAACCATTCGCGTATATGTAGGAAGGTGGAATCTACCCTTTTCCCATCTCTATAGGTCCAAAGCAAACCTTTGTTGGCAAAATATTTGGCTGTGGCAGAAGTAACCGCATCCACACCATTAGCACTCGGGTCATATTGGTAAATCGGTACACTTGGATCAATTCTGCCTTCTGCTATAAGGTCTTTATATTTAGTAGATCTTGGATCTGCATAAATGGTTAGGACATTTCCCAGTTCCATGGAGGCATCATGTCCCATCAACACCGTTCCTCTTTCAAATTGATTGCCCAAGGTAGCACTGTAGACAAGGGTCATTCCTTTTTCTTTTCCAGCTTCCTGACTGGTGCCTGTGCTGAAATCAGGGAAATCCATATTGATCTGCATGACATCGGGAACATTTCTGCCATCTCTATGGGTATAGATTCCTCCTGATGCTGTTACATATTTCGGGATTCCCATCTTCAATACGCAGTTGATCCGGTCGTAATCGTGGGTCAAAAGATCACCTGAAAGTCCGGAACCATATGCCCACCATTTTCTCCACCTGAAGAAATGCTCGGCATTGAAGGGAATCTGTGGGGCTGTGCCCAAAAAAGCATTCCAATCTATGGTTTCAGGTGAAGCTTCAGGATGGATTTCATATTGCCATGCGCCATTGTCATCATTTCTGTTGGTAGTGGTCATCACGAGAGAAATATGCCCCAAGGTATTTTTCGCTATGGCATCTTGGGCGGTCAGGAAACTCAATGTTTGACGGTGTTGGTGGCCAACAGCAAACACAATTCCTGGATTTTTCCGTACTGCGTCTCTCAGTTGGTACGTTTCTTCTATCGTATGGGTCATAGGTTTTTCCACATAGACATGCACCCCGGCTTCTATGGCTGCAATGGCCATGGGGGCGTGCCAATGGTCCGGGGTAGCAATGATTATCGCATCTACCTCTCCACTGTTGATCAGTTCTGTGTAACTGCCGTAGCGTTTGCAGGTATTTCCGTTGCTGTTAAAAGAGCGCAGTGCTTTTTCAGCTCTTACGTCAAAAATATCGCAGATGGCGGTCAGTTTGACGTTCAGGTTTTCCTGGGCCTTAAAATCTTCCAGTCTTTTGTCATTAGGATTGGCAATGGATGATTGGACCATTTCTTCCAGCCATTCATTAGTAGCGAATCCCAAAGAACGCATGAGTTGTTCACCTCTGATCCCAAATCCTATGATTCCTACACGCAAAGGTTCACCGCTCATAGGGCCGGTAGCCGGTGGTGGGCTAGCATTGATGTTTAATTTTTCAAGGAGGAAATCCCTTTCCAGTTTGGTTTTTTTGGTATTGGTCAAACCTGCTGTCCATACCGCACCTATCAGAGGCAAGCCTCCCAGTGACTTCAAAATATCTCGCCTGGAGAATTTTTGAAACAGATTTTTATCATTTGACATTGTTTGTTCGGTTTAGGAGTGAGCAGTTTTGATTTCTTTTTTGTGGAATAACCTTTCCAGTCCAAAAAGGGTAGAGGTGGGAAACAGGAATATTACAAAAAGGGCTGCAGCCTCTATGAGGTTTTTATTGATCAACCAATAGCTGCCTTCCGTCGCTCCTTGGGGATAGCCGGGGAAAGGCGGATGGGCTAAAAAATAGAGCAATAAGAGTCCAATTCCGATGATGCTGGCCAATTTGGTCTTGTAGCCTAAGATTAGGAGAATACCCACCAATAGGAGCGCTCCGATATTTAGCGTATCGGTGATGGATATCATCGATTCGCTGGCCATCCATCTGAAGAAGGATTCTAAATATGTGGCGCTCATGAGATAACCTTTGGCAGTCCATGCAGGGCTGTATAATTTGATGACACCTTCATACAAAAAGTGCCATCCGATCAATAGGCGGAGTAAAACCAATGCACTGCTCTGTGCAGTGGAGTATTTGAGAGTCTGATCCATAGTCTGTTGTTTTTTTGGATTAGCGATATTACTCGCAAAAACCTGAAAAAAACATGACGCTAATCAGTAAATTGTTTGATATTAATCCTTTTTGAAAAATTTACTCCTAAAAAATCTATTATAGTCAAAATTTATTAGCGAAAAACTGAATTTTCGATATTTGGTTTGGTAAATCGGTATAGAAAATGGGGTTTGAAGAAATTTTCTTGTACAGCTTTTTACATTTGGTCCAGAATGGCCATAACCAACATGGCAGAATTAATAGCGGCAGGCTCTACAAACTGATTGAAATTGACTCTTGCATTGTTGTTGGCATTGTCACTGCAGCTGCGAATGACTAAAAATGGGATTCCCAGTGTCTCGCATAAATGTGCGACTGCTGCCCCTTCCATTTCAGTGGCCAAGGCATCAAATTCCTCATAAAGCCATTTTGCCTTTTCATTGCTGCTGACAAACATGTCCCCGGTAGCGATAATCCCTGAATATACTTGCGGTGCTCTTCCTGCAACTTTCACAAAATCTACCCTTTCGGAAGCATCTAAACTCATTTGATAAAGTTTATTGTTAGATGCTATATGAAGATTTTCCAAATGACCTCCTGTGAGTTTCCTGTAAGGGGTAACTGAAAATCCAAGGGTATCATGTTTTCCAAAATCATGTTGGAACAATTTTTCCCCGATCACAATATCGCCCGGTAAGGATTCAGGATGCAATCCTCCCGCCACTCCAGTGAAGATGAGGGCGCTCAATTTGAAGTTTTGGGTCAGTACAGCGGTACTGTAAGCTGCATTAACTTTTCCTACTCCCGCCTTCAGTACGACCACTTTTTTTCCGTTGAGTTTTCCTGTGTAAAAATCTATTCCTCCTATGTTCCTTTTCTTCGGCTTGTCCATTTCATCCAAGAGGATGCTGATTTCCTGATCCAGGGCACCCATAATGGCTATTTTTTGTGCGTATGAGGAACCTGTCAGGATAATGAAGAGTAGGAGTACGAGTGTGCTTTTCATTGCCAAAGGAAGAATAGGGATAATAAAGAAATGATGGCCAAGATAGGGTTGATTTCAGAAGTTTTTCCGCTCAAAAGCTTCAATAATGTCCAGCTCACAAAACCAATGGATATGCCTGTGGAGAGGCTATACGTAAATGGAATCAACACGATGGTGAGGAAACTTGGAATAGCTTCATCAGGGATTTTCCAGTTGATCTTGGTGACAGGAATAATCATAAAAGACCCCACCAAAACAAGGGCTATCGAACTTGCAATTGAAGGAATAATCGAGAGTAGTGGTGAGAAAAACATAAATGGCAAGAATAAAAGACCAGCTGTAATGGCAGTTTTGCCTGTTTTGCCGCCCTCTTCAATACCTACAGCAGATTCAATGAAAGCAGTGCCCGAACTGCTTCCCACCAAACCCGCAAAGAGTGTGGCAAAAGCATCCGTCAATAATGATTTTCTCATATTCCTTGGGCTGCCATCCGGATCTTTTAGCCCTGAGGCTTCCGCCAAACCCACAAAAGTGGAAATTCCATCAAATAAGATGGTGAAAGTAAAAACAAATATGACGGAGAGGTAGGCATATTGCAATGACCCCAAGATGTCGGCTTTCAGGACCAAACTGAAATCGGGAGCTGCAAAGATCCCGTTGAAATTGACCAGGGTGGACTGTCCAAAATTGACCGCTGAAGCGTCTCCCCACCATCTTCCTATCGGCCAGGCCAACAAGGTTGTGAAAATAATGCCAAATATGATCGCGCCGGAAACCTTTCGGACAATCAAGGCCCCTGTGACCATTAAACCTGCCAGAAAAGTCAAACTGATGGGATTGTTGAAATCGGCCATGCCGACCAATGAATCCGGATTGTCTACAATGAAATGGGCATTCTGGAAACCGATAAAACAGATAAAAAGCCCTATTCCGGCAGCAACAGCATGACGGATGGCAGTGGGAATGGCTTCTATGATTTTTTCACGGGTTTTGAAAACAGAAAGTAGCAAAAAAATGACCCCCGACCAGAAAACCGCCCCTAAAGCTTCTTCATAGCTTAGTCCATATCCTTTTACAGCGGTGTAGGCAAAGAAGGCATTGATGCCCATGCCCGGAGCGACGACAATGGGGTTTTTGGCATAAAGTCCCATCATCAAGCTTCCAAAAGCAGAGACAAGTACTGTTGCTGTCAATACTCCCGAGAATGGCATGTCCGCAGCTGAAAGGATAGCCGGATTGACAATGATGATATAGAAAGCAGCCAAGAAAGTACTGATGCCTGCCAGTATTTCAGTTTTGAGTGTGGTCTGCTGTTGTCTCATTTTTTAATAATTCTGACGAAAGTACAGCACTATTCTCTTTATATCAATTTTGCTGGCGCATAAATGATGTTTTGATCAAAAGCTCAGACTATGGGACCTTCCACAGGAGAGATGGGGACTTGGCTTTTTTTGACTTTTTTGGCCAATGTCAAAATAGCCACAGTGGCTAAGATGATGAAAGTCCCCAACCAATCCATAAAGGTGAATTTCAGATTTAACCATACCACTGCTGTTATGGCTGCAGAAAGTGGTTCAACGGAGCATAAAAGACTTGCTGTTTGGGCACCGATATAATTCAGAGAGCCGAGGAAAATGGAAAATGCGATCACCGTCCCAAAGATGATGATATAGGAGAAAGCTAACCAAGTGCCCGTGTCCCATATCCCTGAACTTTCCCATGGTGAGGTATATAGAGAGAAGGAAATACCACCTATCAGCATTCCCCAGCCTGTGACAGTGGGCGCAGAGTATTTTTTGAGTAATTGTACAGGTTGTATGGTGTAAAATGCCAAAGCAATAGCTGCCAAGATACCCCAAAAGACTGCTGCTTCTGATATAACCAAGCTGTCCCAGGTACCGTGGGTGACCAAAAGAAAAGTACCTGTCAATGCCAAGAACAAAGCGATATATTCCATGGCAATCGGCCATCTACGGTTTTTGATAGCATAGAACCCCACCACAAAAACAGGACCTATGTACTGCAAAACCGTCGCTGTAGCGGCATTGGAAAGGCTGATGCTGTAGAAATAGGTGAACTGTACAGCGACCATTCCAAAGATCCCAAAGAGCAGAATCTGAATAGCATCTTTGGGTTTTTTCCAAATTCTCCACACATCTGAATTCTTCCTGCTTATCGCAAAAGCAACAAGGATTAGTCCTGCAATCAGCATTCTCCAAGAAACCAACCAGGCAGGATTTACATTTTTCTGCTCAAATAGGTATTGGGCACAAGTCCCTGAAATACCCCAAAATAAGGCAGCTGAAAGTGCCATGATAAAGCCAGAAATAATCTGCCGGTCGGTTGCTGAGGACATAGATGGATAAATAGATTCTGCAAATAAAGTTGATTTTTTGGAATGTTGATTTCAAAAAAAAATCTTGGATTTAGTAAATTCATTTAAGAAAATTCACTTCTCATCATTTTTTGGTTGCATTTGGTAGAATATTTTGAGTATTATACTTTTTTTACGAGTATTTAGTGTCAAATTTTATTTTTCAAATATTACATCTGTTATTTTGTATCTTTTGCAATATGTCATATGTTTAATTTCAGGGTTAGGAGCTCTGTTTGCTGTTACTATTTTCAAGAAATTCAAATTATGAGTAAATCAGAGGAAAAATCCCACATTGTTGTGGGAGTTGTAGGTGTATTCCTTGCATTGATTGTATTACTTTTCTTCCAACCAATATCAAAGTTCTTATTCCATGTAGCTGAGAATTATTTCAGTTCGGATAAACATATTTTACCCAAGAACATTATCTATTTTCAGTTTGCCACTGGTCTGATTATCGGGATTATAACTATTCTCTCTCTACTTTCATTTATAAATTTTTATGCCAAAGCTTTTGCGTTTCTGGCTCGGTTCATTGCTTTTGATAAAGCAGGGGATTATTTCTTTACAGATGATATCAATCCCAATAAGTCTTATTCAAAATATGTGTTTTTTATTGGTGTAATCGTAGGTTTGTTCTTGCATTTGGTTTACCTCGTGTTCGGGGAACCTGCACATGAAGGTATCATTGAGGAAGGGAGTTCTCTTTTATTTTTGTTTACTGGCCTCATCTTTTTGGGCTCTGTCTTTCAATTGAAGAAAAAATATTTCACCAAAGCCATGTACCTTTCCCATTTATATACCTTGATTTTTCTTGCTTTCACTTTGTTGGTGATGTATGGGGAAGAGATCAGTTGGAGACAAAGAATTCTTGAGATAGAGTCTACGGGTGTTTTTCAAGAATATAATTTCCAATCGGAAACCAATATCCATAATTTCTTTAACCCTCTTTTCAAATTCCTTTATCCAATAGTCGGTATAGGCTCATTTGTCATTTTGTTTTTCCTTTGGTCCTTTTATATGCCTGAAAAAAGTTATTACTACAAACTTTATGTCCCTCATAAAAGTCTTTTCTTCTTGATTTTCCTGATGGCCTGTGCCAGCTTTCATGGGGATAGTGAGATTTATGAGGAAATGTTGGCTGTATTTTTCTTTTTCTACAGTTTGAGAATTCTACTTTCCCTGAAAGGGTTTTCAAAAATCCATGAACCTAAACCTGGGTTTTCTTCATGGATCAAAAAGCAGGTAGGTATGGTATAAATCAAAGTTAAAAAACATCCATTTCTTGGACAGAAAATAGAATTTACATCAAAGGAACCATCAAATCGTTTATGTTTTTCTATTTTAGCTGGCAATCAGACCTTTGCCACTATGAAACTCTTCCGAAAGACACTTTGGTTCATTGTAACCCTCACTTTGATTTTATCCTGTGAAACTAAGCAGAGAGAGTCGCTTTCCTCCAAAAGACCCAATATCATTTTCATCATGTCCGATGATCATGCCTATCAGGCGATTTCTGCTTATGATAATCGGTTGATCCAAACCCCAAACATCGACAGATTGGCCGAAATGGGCATGCTCTTTACCAATGCCAGCGTGACCAATTCCATCTGTGCGCCGAGCAGGGCTACCATACTTACGGGTAAACATTCCCATCTCAACGGGAAAGTGGACAACCATTTTCAATTTGATACCACCAACATCACTTTTCCACAGATCCTGCAGCAAGCCGGGTACCAGACCGCCATGTTCGGTAAACTGCATTTTGGCAATAATCCTAAAGGGTTTGACCAGTTTAAAATCCTTCCCGGTCAGGGAGCCTATTACAATCCGGAATTTATCACTAAGTATGAGGGTAATATTACAGTGGATGGATATGTGACAGATATCATCACAGATATGACTTTGGATTGGCTGGAAAAAGAGCGTAAAGAAGAGCAGCCTTTCTTGCTAATGTACCTGCACAAAGCCCCTCATCGGTCCTGGCTGATGGCAGAACGTCATTTGGAGGAATTTACCAAGCGTACCTTCCCAGAGCCAGCTACGCTATTTGATGATTACAGTGGCAGAACTTCCCCTGCAGCAGAGGCGGAAATGAATATTTTGAAGCACATGAGCTGGGCAGGAGACCATAAAGTCTTTCCTGAGCTGATTGATGAATTAGGAATTCCGGAAATTGGATTTGACAAACCCAGATATGCTTATGAATACAGCCGCCTGAATTCATCACAGATGGAAAATTTTCTGAATGCATACAGCAAAGTGAATAAGACATTTGCAAAGGCTTATCCCGACATGACCGAGAAAGACAAGATGCGTTGGAAATACCAGCGCTACATGCAGGATTACTTAGGGACCATTCAGGCAGTGGATGAAAATATGGGCAGGCTCCTGGATTATCTGGAAGCCAATGACCTTATGGAGAATACCATCATTGTCTACACTTCCGACCAGGGATTTTATTTGGGTGAACATGGCTGGTTTGACAAGCGCTTTATCTATGACGAATCCTTCAAAACACCACTTTTGATTTCCTGGCCTGGAAAAGTGAAAGCAGGTTCAAGGTCAGACGAACTGGTCCAAAACCTGGATTTTGCACAGACTTTTTTAGAAGCTGCGGGAATTGAGGCTCCTTCGGATATGCAAGGGGAGAGTCTAATTCCTGTTCTCACCGGACAGAATGAACAATGGGCCCGGGACGCGGTGTATTACCATTATTATGAATACCCTGCCGAACACATGGTCAATAGGCATTATGCCATCGTGACCAAAGACTACAAATTGGTGCATTATTATTACGTGGAGGATCAGTGGGAATTGTTGGACAGGAATAAGGATCCCATGGAGCTGAAAAACTTCTATGATGATCCAGCTTACGCCGAAATCAAAGCAGACCTTCACTTGAGACTGGATGCCCTCAGGGAAAAATACAAGGACAATACCGATATCTCTCAGCGCTACATAGACCAATTCATGGATGATGCCCTAGATGGAAAAGTTTTTGGGATAAGCAAGGAAAAGGCCTATGAGATTATTCAGAGGCGGGAAAGGGGGACCGAGCGTTAAAAATTAGTCCAGTTGACTAATTTAGCGAGGGGCCAGGATGTAGGGTGGGAATGTGAATAAGAGCCAAGTAAAAAGGCAAAAGTAAAAAGGGGGATGTCGAATGTCGGATTTCGGAATGAATAATCCTATCCTATTAAGCATTAGTTTCTGAATAACCGAAAAGGCCTGAAGGGCCGCTCTGTTACAGCCCGAGGCAAAGTCCTGGGTAAAAAGTTCAAAGCACCAAAAATGTATCGTAATAGATTCCTGTATATTTATTCCTCACCACCTATCCAATCCGAGCAATTTTCTACCCAAAGGGGATAAAACGGCTGTTTCATATCTGGTTTGTTCCCAGTTTCTAGGATCTCCAGGAAATGCATACCCGGTAGGGGCAGTTCTGTTTTTCCATGAGTTGATCCGCCATTCCCTGAGCAGTTCGTTTTCCTCCTCAGCGGGCACCATAGAGATATATTGTGCTATTCTGACTTTGTCGGAAAGGTTGGCACGGATGCCATGGGGCAGCAAGCTGTTGAAAATCAACAAATCACCTGCTTCAAGTTTGACCTTCACAATCTTGTCTTCCATACAGCTGATATCAGGAAGGAATCTGTTTCGATCTGTTGGCTGGGTAAGTTTCCAGCTGTCATATTCCCGGTAAAGTTCAGGGATGCACTGAAATCCGCCCATGTTTTCATCCATTTGGTCGGCCAATGCTAGTACACCCTGTACATTCTGAGGCTTGGTCTCGGGGTCATAATCCCAATGGATGAAAGCCTTGTATTCATGGCCGGGCCGGATTGGGAAATTTAAGTTGGCCCGATCAATGGTCACCCATAGCTTTTCTGTTCCCCAAATGTCCACAAAGGCATCATAGATTTTTGGCATTTGCCGGTTGTTCCAAAGATGCTGATGATTATACACCTCCACCATTCCGGTCCCTACCAATTCCTTCATTTCCATTTCGTTGTAGGGGTTTTTATACCAGGTATCTGGATTGTTGGAATTCTTGTCTTCAAATTCCCATAAAAAGTCCGCAGTTGCTTTGACCTGTGCTTTGGGCACGGCATTTTTGATGATGATATAACCATTCTGAATCCAAAATTGCCAATCTTCCTCACTGAGCATCCTTAAAGGCTTCCCGTTTGATCTGTCATTAAGGCGGTAAATGCCGTTGATGGCAGTGGTAGGGTTACCAGGTAATTCATCAGCATTACCGATTTTATCCTTTGTATTTTCGTAACCTGTTTGCATAAGGCTTGACTGAACTGGTGATAAGACAAGGTAGTCATAATCAATGATTTGGCAAATAGGGTTTGCTTAAGGTTGGATAAATGTCAAACCTCCCTTTCTCATTTTATGGCATATCAATAAGCCCTCTTATGCGGAGCCAATGCTCAAAATCTTTGGTCCATTCCTCAGAACCAAGGGCTTTGCCTTGATACAGTTTGATACTGTTCTGAGCCTGTATCTGAAAAGTGGTTAATAATATAAGAAAGAGTAGAGAAATTGATTTCATGTTTTTTAAAGTTCAAAAATCCCCCGACTTAAGGAATTACAAGCCGGGGGGAAAGGATTATCATCAGAATGGGTTAATCTTGAGAAATTTTATTGGAAAACTGGATTTCAGAAATACTCATCAGGATATCCTCCTTGCCTGCATCAGGGTTTCTGAAGATGAAGAATACATCCTGTAAACCGCTGGTATTATTGATTTTAATCTCGGCTTTCGGCGTATTTTCCCTTCTCCACTGGATGATGTTCACTCCAGCTGGCGGTCTTCTGAATCCTTGGTTCAAGGGTTCCATTTTTTGGGATTGACCGATGATTTGTCCATCAGGACTTCCCAGTCTTGCCTCGATATAACCTCCCACAGCTCCATTTCTTGGGCTGACATTGACAAAGAGGTTGATGGCTTCCACCCCTGAAAGGTCAATGGATTTGAAACCTACATGGGATTGATCCCCCACCATAAAGAAATTGATGCTTGGGGTTGTCAAAAGGTTGACGCCTTTTCGGATTGCTGCAGATTGAGGGTCAACAAATGGGTTTTTAAGTGCCACATAGTCCACTCCACTGAGGGAAGCAATTTGACCGGCACCTTTGTCTATGTATGAAGCCCTTAACAGGAATCCACCCTGTCCATCTTCTCCCTCAGGAATTTCGGGTTTGATGCTGCCGCTTAGGGGCAAAGGCATTACTGTAGGTTTCACTTCATTCATGCTGAGGATAAAATCCACCATTCTCTTGGCATCAGACTCACTGAGTTCGGGATGGGCGCTCATGCCATGATCTCCCCATACGCCACTACCCCCATTGAGGATTTTGTCCACCAGGTAATCAATATTACTGGCTGTTTTAGAATACTTTTCTGCTACCGCAATATAACTTGGACCTATGGACGATTTGTCATATTGGTGACAGGATTTGCAATCACTGCCTTCGATCAGGTTTTTACCAATATTCAAAATAGCCATGGTTTCAGCACCGCTTTGCTTGGAAGCTATCTCTATGGGGTCAAAGCCGGAAGGTACATAATCGAAGGTGATGGCTACTTCTTCTGCTTTGATTTTCCCCTCTTGGGTAGATCCGTCTTCCTTGTCTGAAACCGAGACGGAATATTGAATTTCAGGTTGGCCAAAATAGAATGTCCTGTTTCCTGAAAATTCAATTTTCACCTGTGGAGGCTCATTTCCTGCAAAAATCTGAAATCCTGCACTGTTTTGCTCGCCCTTGGTGTCTGTCACCGTTAAAGTGACCTGGTAAGTTCCTGCTTCCTGAAAATCAAAGGAAGGATTCTTTTCTTTCAGGAGCTTTTGCACACCCTTATCAGAAACGATCTTCCATTCATATTTTAATTTCCCTTGGTCATAGGTATCATAATCCAAAGTGCCTTCAGAGGAAAGATTGGCTTTAAATGGAACAGCTCCGGCTTTTTTATCTGATGTGGCCTGTACCATTGGCTTACGGTTACCTCCATTGTATTCAATTTTGACAATTCGGGAATTTGGATTGCCACGGAACCAGGCAGACCCATATTCCAAAATATAAAGCGCTCCATCCGGTCCGAAATCCATGTCAATCGCCGAACTGAAGGTTTCATTAGGCAGGAAACGCTCCATGGAAACATAGTCTCCATTATCATCCATGGTGACGGCCATTATCCAGCCTCGCATAAAGTCCACAATCAGCCATTTGCCTTCATAATAAGCCGGGAATACATGAGGAGCATCTTTTTTGAAATCTGCTTTTCTAAAAACAGGCCCCCCTGTGGCAGACCTGCCCGAACTTCCCAACATGGGAAATTCTTCAGAAACGCCATAAGGATACCAGATCATGGCAGGAATGACCGGAGTTGGCAATTCCCTTAGACCTGTATTGTTCACAGATTCATTGACTGGGTTGTTTACATCATAAGGCTCACCATAGGTGTTACTCTCGTAATCATGGCTGGTATAAGCTTGGTTATCCCCAATGAAATAAGGCCAACCGAAGAATCCCGGTCCTTTGGCCTGATTGAATTCATCATAGCCTTTGGGACCCCAAATGGAGTCCGTAACTGCATCCGGCCCTACTTCTCCCCAATAGAGGTATCCTGTTTTACTGTCTAAAGTAGGTCTCCATGGGTTTCTATGTCCCATGGTGTAGATTTCCGGACGGGTTTTTTCCATACCGACTGGGAAAAGATTGCCTTCAGGAATGGTGTAAGTTCCATCAGGTTCAGGTTTGATCCTGAGGATTTTTCCTCTCAGGTCATAGGTATTGCTTGGAGCTCTTTGGTCATCTGAGTTTTCATACCCTGGTCTTTCATCCAGATTGGAGGTACCTTCTCTTGGATTGACGGTGTTGTTTCCGGTAGTCAGGTAAAGGTTTCCATCTTTGTCAAAAACCATTCCTCCGCCGGTATGGCAGCACTCTTCCCTTTGGGTAGGGACTTCGAGAAGAATTTTCTTGGATGCATCGATCAGTTCATTCCCCTTCAGTTCCCATCGCGCCAAAACATGTTTGGGGACATCAGGATCTGCATAATACATGTAAATCCAATGGTTTTTCTCGTAGTTGGGATCTGCGATCACCCCCATCAATCCTTCCTCCGCTTCTCTTACCACTCCTTCTTTGTTGGTGTATTTGGTGTTGACAGGAACAAAACCCACCTGAATCAATTCCCCGGAGTTTTCATCGAAAACTTTGACGGCTCCTTTTCTTTCTACAAAAAGAATCCTTCTTCCGGGGAGGAAGGTCATTTCCATGGGTTCATCCATTCCTTCTGTCAGGACTACCTTGGTAAATCGGTTGTCTTCGGGTTTTACGCTGGGATCATCCTGTTGCTTTTTACAGGAAAAAAGCAATACAGAAAAGAAGGAGAACATCAGGCATAGCCTGATAGTGAATTGTTTTATCATAGGTTTCATGGTATTCATTTCCGTTGAGTTATCCCAAAGCCTTTCTGCAGAATTCAAGGCATTTCTGAACCTCCTTTACGGCATCAGAAGATTGAGGGACTTGGTACTCCAGTTCAATGGTAGCGGGGAACTTATATTTTTGTTTGGAGATCATGGTTAGAATATCTTTTAACGGAGTATCACCAGTTCCCCAAGGAAGGTTTCCTTTACCGTTTTCCGGTTTCTGACGGTCTTTGATGTGCATACTTAGGATCCTGTAATGTTGCTTTTGGATCAGTTCCATCATATCCCTATGGCCAGCAGCTACATAATGTCCTGCATCGAAGTTCAGCCCATTTTTTGGACTTTGCGCCAAAGCTTTATCCCAAAAAGTAAAAGTCTGTTGTTCATGTCCATGATATCCGATAGACATCTTGTGCTTTTCACCCATTTTACCTAGTATCATTGTATGGCCGTCATTGTCAGGATGTTCTAGCGTTACGTGAGAGGCTCCCAAAATTCTCGCCGTTTTCATGCCATAGGAGATTTCGAGTTCGGAGTTGTTCATGCCAAAAGCACTTGGTTTGAAAGCATAAATGCTAATCCCTTCATCTTTGAACATTTTCTTTACCTGCTCAAATTTCTTGTAATCAACTTTTGCCCTCCAATCCGATACCACTTTGGCATAGGCTTCAGAAGCTTGGCGGATTTCAGCCAATTCCTGCTGCTCATCTGAAGTCAGGTTTTCACCGTTTCTTTGTTTGAATCCTAATTGAAAACCCCTCATGCGGTTGAAAGTAGGGGAAGGCATCCCTGCAAAATATTCCACCGGTTCTCCCATCATTTCTACAGCACTGATTCCTGATTCCTTGATATAGCGGATATTTGCTTCAAGACTTTGGTCCTGCATGGATCGATAGGAGTAGGTAATGCAACCGATCTGCACGCCATTGATCAGAGAGTTGGGTTTGTTGTAGGATTTGATGATGGCTGGAGCTCCCTGAAGCAAGGTAGGTGCTAAGGACAATCCGGCTGCACCCAGTAGGGAGGTCTTCAAAAATTCTCTTCTGTTTTTCATGGTTATTGAGGTTAAATAAGTTTGAGCAAATTGGATTAATATTAATTCTATATGTACGAATAACATAATGGAAATCGAACGAATGAGAAATCATCCATTTAACTGGTGAAAATCAGGTATAGATGAATGATGAATTTTAAAAATTTTCGGGTTTGATTTTCAGGTTTTTGATGAGGAAAAAATAGCAAAAGGCTAATAAAATTGCCTGGACTAAGAATGAAATCGGAAGGACTTCCCAGCCAAATGGGTCTGTGAGAAAACCTGAAACAGCCGGAAGTAAAGCTCCTCCGATCATGGCGGCTGAAATCTGGAAACCAATGATATTCGCAGCAAATTTTTCCCCATAAAGCTTGGGCACCAGAGCGATCATAGAGGGGAAAACAGGAGCGCATGAAAAACCGATCAGAAAAACACCTGTAAAGCTCATCAAATTGGACAAGTCTATAAGGAATGCGGTTGCCCCAAAAATAATCCCTACCATTGCCAATTGCAGGACCTTAACAGTGCTGGTCCTTTTGAGGATGAATCCGAACAAAATCCTTCCTAAGGTCAGACTGCCCCAAAATGTACTTACCCATAAGCCTGCCGATGATTCCAATATACTCCTGGATTGGGTGATTAGTGTAAATAACCATTGTCCGACACTTACCTCCAAACCAGTGTAAACGAAAAAAATCAAGATACTTAACCAAACCATGGGTTTTTGTAGTGTCAACCGATAAGAAATATTCTCCTGTTTGACTTCTGTTTTGTCCTCTTTTACAGCCCACATTTTGGAGGTAAGTAAAAACAGGATGCCAAGGGAAATCTGGATAGATCCCACAAAGAAATAGCCCGATTGCCAGGTATGTCCCATGGTAAACAACCAGGTCAGGATCAGAGGACCTGAGGTAGCACCTATTCCATAAAAAGCATGCAGCCAATTGACCACACTCGGACTGAATTTGGCTGAAGCAAAAATATTGAGGGAGGTATCTATGGCTCCTCCTCCTGATCCCAAAAAGTAGGATGACAATATCAGGAAAATCCATTGATTGGAAACAGCAAATCCGAAAAGGCTAACTCCTGTAAAAAAGCAACTTAAAGCCAATAGCCAGCCCAAGCTAATCTTGGACATGATTTTACTGTTTGTCAAACTGGAACTCAGGTATCCGGCCACAAAAAACATCAATAACACCCCTAAATTATCGAGCGGAATATCCAACTTCTCGCTAATAAAAGGCCATGCAATTCCCAATAAACCATCTGGTAGTCCCAAGCTTATAAAGGCAATAAAGGATATCAGAATAAGGAATCTGAGTCTGAAGGATGTGGTCATAGGTTGAAAAGTAAACATTTTTGGTGTTTACTTGAAAGAAATAGGATTGATTAGGAGAAAATGACGTTCTTTTACTGAACAAAGAAGAAGGAATTACTGCCTTTTTCCCAAAACAAAAATCCTAAACCTTTCCATGGCCACCTCCAAATCATCATGTGAAATACCGGAAATGACCATCCTAAACAAACCTTTCTTTTGGTGTCCAAAACCGTTTGCCGGGGTCAAGAGGATCCCCGTCTTGTTGAATAATTCCAGCCAAAGATCTTCCTGTCCTTGGTCACTGTTTTCCTGAAGAAATTCCGACATATCCAACCACACAAACAAGCTTCCATAAGAGGGATTGTAGGGGATGTTCAAGGCTTTTAATTGCCTTACCACTGTCACGTAGGATTGGGTAAGGGCTGCTTGGGAGGATGCGATAAATTCCTTCATAAATTCCCTGTCCTCCAATACCTCCTGCAGCACCCATTGGGTGTGATTGGAAATGGCATGGGAAAGGCCTGCATTGCGATACCCACCGAGAAGGGCTTCATTATAAGTGTGGACCAGGCCAATCCTAAATCCTGATATACCCAAATCTTTGGAAAAAGAATACCAGAGGTGAAGGAAAGGACTTTTTCTTTCAGCCATCAAGTTTGCAAAGGATAAAAATGGGATAGGGTTTGGGTAGTTGTCTTTAATTTCAGGATGTGAGATGTCAATCCTAGACAAACCATAAATTTCATTCACAATCAGGTGGGTTCCGTTGTCAATGCACCAGTCAGCCAAGACCTGCAACTGCTCTTGGGAGTAGATGCCTCCTGTGGGGTTGTCAGGTGTAGTCAGTATAAGCATGCGAAACTTACTTCCCAGAGCCTCTATTTCTGCTTTTGCAGCTTCGAGTTGTGAAATTTTAATGGGGAACCCATTCGCCAGTTCATGGATTTCCTGATGTGTTTGAAGGTTATGCCTTTTCAATCCGGGGATTGTGCCAATGTCCGCAGTATAGACAGGATAACTTGGGGCAGGTATTACAGCTGTGTCGCCTTCATCGCCTAATAAAAAGGCAGTCATTTCGATCACTGAAGTAGCCCCTACAGAAAAAGCCAAATGTTCAGAAGAAATAGATTGACCGATCAAAAATTCTGAAAGAAAAGCCGCGGTGGTTTCGCGGAAGGAAGGTACACCTGCAGGATCCCCGTAGCTGGAGACCCAGTCAGGAATGGGTTTTTCCCTTGTGACAGATTCAATTTTATGGCGCAGCATATCCCAGCAAAGGTGATTCTCCGCCATGTTCATGGGAAAGCTGCCTTTAGGGTTGTCAATTGGATGATATGTATTTTCCAATGCTTTGTAGTAGATCTCAAGATCAACCCGCATGGGTTTTTGGGCAGCTGAAAATCCTCGTTTAGAAAGCTGTTGCTGACTGGTCATGGTGATATTGTTTTTGTCCCTCAAGATACAAAAGATATCTTGATCAGGGTTTATGTTTAGAAGAGACGCGGAACAGGGGAGGAGCTGCCCTATTTGCATGAAATCCAGAAAATAAAACCCTTTCCGGTAGTATATTTTTTCCATTCCTGTAATTGCAGCTCATAATTAGAGGCTTATTTTTTAACTTTTACTGATCAAAATCTGAAAACCTATGATGAAAAAAACCCTTTTCTTATTAGCCATCACGCTGTTCATCGGTCAATTTGTGTGTGCATCAAATGACTTCAGCAAATTTGAAAATAAAGCCTTTACCGGCGACTACCGCTGGGTAGTAGAAGGATTTGACTGGGGTCCTGCCGTCAATAAAGTGATTTTATCTCTCGGTGAAACAGTCAAAAATGTACAGGCCAACCAATACCAGGTTTACGCCACCCGAAGTCTGGAAGGAGTGGAAATGGCAGCTGAAACTGCCTCAGGGGCCAGATCTGTCGTGTATGGCTATGTTTCAGATGAAAATGGTACCCGTCTGGATGAGGGCAAGCATATTACTTTGGTGCTTGCGGTAAGTCCTGTTATGCCATTGAGCTCACCCTTCCAATATACCAGGATCAACAACAGGGGAGGGAATTATTGGGTAGATTACAGGTTAACCGTCATTCATACCAAATCCGGTCAGGTCTGGAACAATCCTGTGGGTAAGATCATGCCTTTGGTGGATGATTTTGACCTGAACAAAAAATACGATTATGGTAACAATCAGACGATGTCCTATGCAGTTTACAGCCCTGTTAATATTAAGGGGAAAGTACCTTTGATCATTTGGTTGCATGGAGGGGGAGAAGGTGGTTATGATCCCACAGTGGCTCTTCTAGGAAACAAGGCTGCCAATTATGCATCTCCTGAAATCCAGGCCTTATTTGGTGGTGCTTATGTGATGGTGCCGCAAGCGCCTACTTTTTGGATGCAGGCGGCAGATGGCATGACAAGAGGAAATGTGAATGATATTTATAATGAGGCTTTATTTGCTTTGATTCAGGAATACGTAGCCAATAATCCCAATATAGATCCCAAAAGGATCTATTTGGGGGGCTGTTCCAATGGAGGCTATATGTCACTGAAATTGATCATGGAGCATCCCGATTATTTTGCAGCAGGTTACATCAGTGCCCTGGCTTACCACAATGAGTTCATCAGCGATGCTCAGGTCCAAAAGATCAAAAATGTACCTATCTGGTTTATCCATTCCCAAGATGATCCTACAACAGTCGCAGATCAGACAGTCGTCCCGCTATACAAAAGACTGAAAGCAGCAGGCGCCAAAAATGTTGTTTTTAGCTATTATGACCATGTGACGGATGTAACGGGTTTCTTTGGCGGTGAAAATTTCCGCTACCCAGGGCATTGGTCCTGGATTTATAGCCATGCTAATACCGCAAAAACTGACTTTGATGGTTCTCCCGTGCTGGTAAACGGTAAACCGGTTACGATCATGGAATGGATGGCCGCCCAAAAGAGAAAATAGAAGGGATGTTCGGATTTAATTTTGGTAATACTCAATCTCTCTCAGGAAGATTTTTATAAGTTGATTGTCGATAAATTCCCTTTTTTCAATCCAATTGCCACCTGCATCATACAAATAGGTGTAGGTGGTAATTTTGGATTCCCCATTTTGGATAGGGCCAACTTTTTGGCTGATCATATTGCCATGTTCATCGAGAAGGTTTTCGATATGGAGCATTCTCCCTGTCCTTAAATTCGTTTCTATGGTTTTATAAGGCGTGCGGAAAATGCTGTCCTGATAAAAATTTATGGTCAGGTTTTGCAATCTTGGCATGTTGTTGTAATCCTCTCTTCGGATGATTCTTTCAAAGGTATCTTTTTCAAAGTAGGTCTTTCCGATATAGGAACTGTCCCTGTTGATGGCAATAAACTCCTCTGTCCTGTCGTCCTGCGTGTAGCGGTAAGTCATTTTTGTTTGTCTGTTTTGCTTTTCAGCAATAGTCATCAAGCTGTCGTTAGGATAAGCATAATGGAAACTCGCTGTATCAGGCGTGGTTACCCTAAAGGTGATGGTTTCACTGGATAGCCGCTCCTGTCTGTCATATGTGTATTTCCAAATGGCATCGGGGAAAAGATGGTCTTCCTGATTGAGGCGTAGCTCAATCTTTTCATTCAGCCAGCCACGTTCATTGAACTTTAAAATAAAATTATGGGTACCAAAAAAATCAAGTGGGCTCAGAACAATGCTGTCTTCTTCCATATATTCAGGCGTAAAAGCAAAATGCCTAACCTCTTTGACTGCTCCTTTTAAGTTCATCATCACCAGATCATTAACAGACGATTTTCCTCTCTGGCTAAAAACCAAAAAGGGAGTTGCCATGATCAGGAAAAGTAAAAATACTTTTTTCATAAAGGGAATATTGCTGAAAAAAACACGGAGTTCCAAGAGATTTGACTTAAAAAATCCTTACAGTAGGCAAGGGATTCTCAAAATAATTCAATTGGATGGAAAACCCGAAGATGACAGGTGTATTGATACTTGCTGTTTTTGTAATGCTTTTTTAAAAGGGATAATTATTGCACTAAGCATTGAAAGATGGACAGTAAACAATCTTATCAGAATTAGGCCTGCCTATTTTGATTAAATAATTTGATGGTGTATTTTTAATTGAATCAACCTTTTCTCAAATGGATTCCATAACCGATTACATCAACCAGTTTTCAGATAAGGTCCAGCAAATCCTTCAAAACATCAGAAACCTGATTTTGGAAAATGCTCCTGATGCAGTGGAGGAGATGGCTTATGGGATGCCGGGATACAAGTTAAACCAAAAGCCTTTGGTCTATTTTGCAGCATACCGAAACCACATTGGCTTTTATGCTACCCCATCTGGCCATCTGGAATTCAAAGAGGAACTTGCTCAATACAAACAGGGAAAAGGATCTGTGCAATTCCCCCTTGGACAGCCGATTCCCTATGACCTGATCAAAAGGATGGTTGTTTTTAGGGTAAAAGAAAACCAAAATACCTGATGAGTTATGCTTTGAAACCTAAAACCGTTGAGGAATATATACAATCCTTTCCTGAACAGGCCAGGGAAAAGCTATCCGAAATTCGCAGCATTTTAAGAGGTGTTGCCCCCAATGCCAAAGAAGATCTGAAATGGGGGCATCCGGTCTTAGTAGAAAGACGGATTTTGTTTTCCTATTCTGCTTATAAAACCCATTTGAATTTTATGCCTACCGGCCCAACCCTAGACCGCTTTAATGATGAATTGACGGCCTATAAAAGAGGTAAAGACACCATTCAGTTTCCTTTCGATAAACCTTTGCCCAAAGCGCTGATCGAGAAATTGGCCCAGTACAGGTATCTTGATGTGATGGAGAATGATGCGAAATGGATGTATTGAAAAAAGCTTGCTCAACTTTTTAGGGTATTCTTTGGATTTCTTTTTCAAAAAGGTTTCTCTTTTTAGGAGATTTCAGTTCTTGCTTCATGTTTAAAACTCCTTTTCTCCAAATTCACTTTTTACAAACTTAGACCTGTTTTTGGAGCTGTTGATCGTATAAGATAAATTGAGAATGAGCATGTCAACTTCATAGATGTAATTTGTGGTGGTGAAGAATTCACGTGGCCTGAAAGTCGTGATTCTTTGTTCATTGGATTTCAATAACCCCATATCGATGTTTTGCCACTGGAAATTCAATGTTAGTCTTCCGTCGATAAATGTTTTTTTGACGTTAAGGGATGGCTGGTAAAATCTGGAATCTTCTCCTTGGGCGGTAACCCGACTGGAAAGGTAATTGAATGTAAACTGTGTACTGAGTGTAGAGGTAATGTTTACAGACGTATTGAAATTGAATGAATATACCCATGCAGCTTGGTTTACAGGACGGTTGTCAAATTCACCCTTGATAGCATAGTGGTAAATGTTACCTCCAAGATAAGCTTTCCACTTTTGGCTTAGGAAGAGTTCATTTCCCATTTCCAGGCCTATCGATTCTCCTGTGCCTACATTGGAATAGATGCGGTTGAGGATGGTGTCATTGTAAACTGTGTTTACACGGTTGACAAGATTTTTGACTCTGTTATAGTACGCCGTTACATAGAAACTGTTGTCTTTCCAATTTGTCACCAATCCTCCCTCAAGTTGGTTGATGAATTCGGGCAAGACGTTCGGGTCTCCCTGTTCAAGGGTTTCACTGTGTTCTCTTTCTGGGAATGGGTTCATTTTAAAAGTGGTTTCCCTTTCCACCCGCTGACTAAAATTCAAAAACAACTTCAGATCATCTTTTGCCTGATAGGCAAGATTTCCGGAGAAAAATGGACGTATATAATCATATTGGTAAAGGGTGTCCAAAGTCCCGGTTTTGTCCTGTAGCCTAAAGTCCCTGTTCATCAACTCAACTCTTACACCTGCACCATAGGTCCATTTATTGATGGACTTGTCCAATTGGATAAAACCAGAGTGGATAAGTCTATTGAGATTGACCTCGCTGGAAAATTCAGGTACTAATTCAAACTTTCCTGTTTCATTATTTTTTCTTTCATAGAAAAAGTCACCGATGTGGTTGAGGTACCGAAACTGATATCCGGCTTGTAACTGCCCAATGGGCAAAGGTTTGAATTTTTAATCCAAATTCCATCTTATACCATTCAATGGGTTGTCATTGGTATTATATTCATCTTGATAGACCAAACTTAGATCGGGATAGCCCAAATTTCTGTTGATAGTCGGTCCTCCAAGCATGGTGTATTCATAGAGAAAAGAAGAACTGAGAGAGGCTCGGGAATCAAATTTGAGACTGTAATCAATACTACCCAATACAAAATCCCCTCGCCGGTTTTGGTCGTTAGCATTAAAGTATTGAAAAGAATCCTGACGGATGCCATTAATCTGTCTGTGGTTATCAAAATAAAGAATATCGGCAGTTCTGACCCTGTCCCTGACCCCTGCGTAAAACCCAAGGTTAAGGCTGTTCTTCTCATTAGGGTTGTAACCCAACGTGAATCTACCGGAATAATTGATTTCGTCTATACTTCTTTCGCCGCGGGAAGGAAAATGCGTAGCTGTATCCCCTCTGTAAGTAATGACATTTCCTTCCCTTCTACCAGCTTGGTCGTTTCTCAGATAACCGGCGCCTAAGGAAAAATCCCATTTTCCTTTGACAAAATTCAGGTTGAAATCGCTGCCATATCGTTTTTGGGATTGCGCATTGCCATAATTTTCAATGGATGGTAGTCCAAAACGGCTGTTAACCTGCAGGTATAGACCGTCAGTGGTTACCCGGACTGTGGTTATATTGATAATTCCTGCCTTACCTTCAGAATCATATTGGGCAGAAGGAGAAGAAATCCACTCAATTTTTTCTACCGAGTTGGCAGGTAGTTGGCCGAGAAGTGTAACAGGATCCCCTTGAACGGGCCTGCCATTGAGCATTACGACAAATCCCACATTTCCTCTGATGGAGAGTTGTCCTTCAGCGTTGATACTTACGCCGGGAAGATTTCTAAGGATATCGGTAGCCGCCCCACCTATTGCAGATTCGAAGTTTTCGGCAGAGAAACTTTGTTTTTCTGTTTCGAAATTCGTCAAAATCCGTTGGCCTTGAATGTCTACAGTTTGTAAGTTTTGAAAATCAGCATTTAGAAAAATAATTCCCAAATTTCTTTTTTCGTTTTTCTTTAAGTCAATTCCTCCTAATGTTTGTGATGTGTACCCTAGAAAGCTAATGGTAATATAAAGGACCCTTGTGGTAAATTTTCCAATCTAAACTCACCTTCAAGATCGGTGATATTGCCTGCTATTAGGGAGCTATCCTTTTCGGAATAGACTCCGATAGAAACAAATTCAATCCCTTCCTTAGTGGTATTATCTTTAACAATTCCTGAAATAGTGCTCTGTGCGTGTATGGAGCCATTAATTCCTAAAAGTGCTAAGAAGGCCAAATAGATAGTTTTCATAGGGTACAAATCTAAGGTGCTTGCTTAACATATGGAGCAGAAAATATATGAGTGGAACTTCTAAGCCAAGATAGAGTTATTTGATTCTTGGTTTGAAGAAGTCTCAAAAGGCTAATTTAAATTAAATATATAAGTCTTCAGACTTGGACCATTCATATTGCAGTTTTCAAACTGACTTTTGTACGGGCTCCTTGAAATTTGTCCCGATCCCGAGGGATAGAGAAGTGTTAATGCAAAGAAAAAAATTATTTTTGCTTGAAATGAAGATATCCATACGTTTTTTCGATAACAGAGAGGTACGTGCCGTTTGGGATGATGAACATGCCAAATGGTGGTTTAGTGTCCTGGATATTGTTGGTGTGCTTAACGAGGAACCTGATTATACAAAAGTTAGAAACTATTGGAAATACCTAAAAGCCAAATTAAAGAAAGAAAAAAGTGAAGTGGTTAGTGTCACTACCCAGTTCAAGTTTCTTGCGCCTGATGGTAAAAAGCGTTTTGCTGATGTGCTGGATAGTGAAGGAGTTATAGCCCTGGCCAAAAATTTCCCTAACAACAGGGCAACTAAGTTTTTGGATTGGTTTCTATATAGCGATACCAGCATTGATGGGCAAAGTAAAAAGAAAGCCTACACCCTATTTGAAAGCAATTTGATTAACGAATTTGAAGTGGGCACTACCAAAGGGCTTCAACAAATACACGCCTATCTGTTTGGGGGATTGTATGATTTTGCCGGACAAATAAGGGAGAAAAGCATTTCAAAAGGCGGTTATCGGTTTGTGTATGCCCAGCATTTAAAGAGCACATTGCGAAAAATAGATGCTATGCCTCAAAGCACTCTGGAAGAGATCATTTCAAAATATGCTGAAATGAATAAGGCACATCCTTTTATGGAGGGTAATGGCAGAAGTACAAGGATTTGGCTGGATATGCTGCTTAAAAAACACTTAAAAAAATGTGTGGACTGGAGTAAAATCAAGAAAGAGAACTATATGAACGCCATGATCATCAGCACGGTAGACAGTAGTGTCTTGATGCACTTGATCGAAGCGGCCCTTACCACCAAAATCAATGATCGGGATATGTTTATGAAGGGGATTGATTACTCTTATTATTACGAGGAATAAGAATTAAAACCATTGTGAACAAAATCAGGGTCTGTTGATTTTGAAGAAAGTTTTCAATGAAATTATTTTGAGTTCTCCTTCAATTGACTTCATTAAAATACATGATAGGTTAAAATGAATAACACTGTATTTCTACCTGAAAATGTTTTCTTAGCCGATTATCGAAGAACTCCTGTTTTTCTATCCATTTAAAACAGAAGATGGAAGCATCAATAAAAAAGCAAGCGCATTTTTATAATCCAACATAGGGTACTCTAATCCTAAAAGTCTGATGTTTGAGTAGTAGGTTTGATGTTGGTCGTAATACATTTTTTCACTTTGCACATACCAGGCCTTATCGCCTAATTTTTCTGCTAAAAACCATTTTTCTATTAATCTGGCACTTCTGCCGTTTCCATCATTCCAAGGATGTATTTTGACAAAAACCAAATGAATCATGGAGGCATAAAAAAAAGCTTCTTCGATAGACATTTCTGTTTTGAGTAGTAGCGTCAAATCGGTATAAAACTTTTCCATTTCTGCCTCTAATTCAAAAGGTGAGGCCGCTACATATTCAATACTGCCATCAGGAGTGGAGACATACATGTTTTGTGTGCGGTACGTTCCCTGCCTGTTTTTAGTAAGGATATTTTTGCTGAGCAATGAATGGGCTTGGGTAATGGTTTCCTTATTGAGCTCCTTGACCTTTGCAAAGGTGTAGGCGTCGTACAGGTCATCTATTTTTCTAGTGTAATCTGGTGAAAACTCAATGCCGAATTTCTTGTGTTTAACGTAACTATCCAATTCTATAGCCTCTCCTTCTATTTTGCTACTGTATACGGAGGATACAGAGGTGTAAAAACTAAAGCTATCTGTTGAGATTTCGGCGTCTTTCAATGCTTCAAAAGCATGATTTAAACCTTTCGGCGCTTTTTCCAAGTACTCTGAAAGTAAATCATTGCTTAGAATTAGTAGTTGTTTGTTCATCTCTATTACAGCTCAATAAAAAACTAAGTTAGTCAACTATTGTATTGAAAAAAATAAATGGTTTCTAGAGTTGTCTAAAACAAAAAAACCTTGCATTTCTGCAAGGCTTTCGCTCCCCCTATCAACGATAGTTGCAACCGGAGTAGGGTATACTTGATACTTAAAGATGTTTAAAATCAATCACTTAATTATTTTATTCAGCCAAAATGACATAGGTTTTATTTTAGATTCTATTTTGAATTTCTAAAATATCAATATTTAAATAATCGTTTATTTCTGGGATTTCAATCTTTAAACCATTATTGTTATCAATCTTGTTTTGCGTTATTGTTCTAAATGTCATATTCCATTCCAGTACATTGATATCATATAGATATGTTTTAACATCTTGAGGGAATTCTTCTGTATTTTCAATAAAAGTAGAGTCCTCATTATTGAAAACTAGTACTTTTTTTAGAATTAAAATAGCGCTTAACTTTTCTCTTTCAAAAAGAATAAGTGATTTATTTTGTGTTAGATAGGTTAATTTAATTCTTCGGTTTTTTTCTATTAGGGATTCAAAAATCAATTTTTTTGGAATTTGAATTAAAACTAATTCTCCACCAATATTTCCAAAGTATAGGTTAGAATCTTTTTTTATGTATCCCATGGAAACCATAAAAATCCCATGTGAATAGGCAAATGCCCTTGCAAAAGAAGAAAAACTTGTAGTTGAAATAATAACCCCAATTACGTTTGACGTTCCATTGATATAAGTATTTTTACTTATTTCAGGTATTGTGAATTTATTTGGGAGATTTTGTTTGATATCATTTAATACTCCATAGAAATTTCGAATAATTTCTATGCCAATGGGTCTTTTTGAACTGTAGAATTTTGCCTCTGTAACTAACGTTATTGGGTAACTGAATACTTGGGTAAATTTAGAAACTCCGATGGCATCTATTTGGTGAGTTGTTCCACGGCCTTTCACTTTATTAGTTGGGTTTATTGACGTATATCCATATATATTCAATAACTGATTTACATATTTTTCAAAATCTTTTGAAGTCATGAGAAATTTAATAATTAGTCAATTCTAATAATGTATTTATTCTTTTTAAAATAAGTAGATTGCGTTATCTGGCTCGGTCGAAACCCGTAATCATTTTCAAGTTTTAATTTATGCGTTTTAAACTCGTTGTAGTCCATTCCAGGGTCAAACCTGATTGAAGTGATTAACTCTAATGGATTAATTTTCAACCGACATAATTTTTTATCTACAGAATCAATTAGAGAACTATCAGGAATACTAAATAACCGAACTTCATTTTCATAAGCATAGGATTTTCTCTTGAATAGAAGTGTTTCAATGTGTTTTACATTTGGAATAGTGTCCTTAACTGAATCAATAATTCGAGGGTCTTTTGGTAGTTTATCTATTTCGTGTTTCCATTTATAATCCATTAAACCATAGTAAAACTCTCCAGGATTATTCTTGCTAATTGTTATTAACTTATCAAGTTTAGTAGTAATACGTACTCCCATGTGTCTTTTTACTTCGCCATTATCATCTGCTTTTGTGGTGTAAATCTTCCAAATCCCATATGAATCCCCTTCATAACTCCAGCATTGAGAAAAAATTCTTTCTTTTGCAGGATTTTGAAAAGGTTTACCGTTTTTTATTAATCTTGAGTTAAAAATAAGGTTTTCAAGAGGGTCTTCCCACTTATCAGGGTTTACAAATACTAATTCATTATTGTCTAGAAGTTTATAAAATCTATCTAAAAGCTCTATTCGGTGGATATAGGGCTTATCGATTAATTTCTTATTTAATTCGCCTACCAGTTTCATTTTATTTAATCAATTATTTGTTATTCTTCTGGATGAAGATAAATGACATTATTTTAAATCAATTTTATATTCAACTATTAAAATCATCATACTTAAGCGTCAAGAATGTCCGGGCTATGTTACTAGGGAGGATATTATCATAAAAAATTTTAGATAAAATCCCTCCAGATAAAAAAGTTTCTATTTCCAAAGACGGAATAGTAAACATGATTCTTTTTTTGTTTATAATAAATATCTCCTCTTGTCTTGGCATGCCTTTAAGCATTTTATTTGCTTCTTTTTGGTTTACCCATCTTGTTTTTAAACCTAAAGAATTAAAGAGTCCAATTAGTTTATCAAGGTTTAACCCCATAATTATTTTTACCTTTCCCGTTAATACTTCTATTATGAATTCAGGAGGGAAAGGTTTCAAAAAAAGGGGCTGAGAGACATTATTAGTGATAGTAAGCCAGTCAATTAATATGAAATTTTCAGTCTCTTTTTCTAATAAGTGTTTAATTACAAAAGGAGCCATACTCCTACCTTCATTTTGATACATTCCAATATGTAAACAGTGTTCAATTACTTCATAAGAATATAAATTGGAAGATAAATCTTTATAAAGTTTGTTTAAAGCTAAATGATATCCTTCTGTTTTGATATTTGGTGTTTTAATTACGATAGGTTCATTAGTTGTAGGGTCAATACCTTTATCAGTATTTATAATTTCAATAATCTTTTCGGTTCTTTCTTTTTGACGATTCATCCTTAAAGCTTGCTTCAAAACATTTTCATCAAATCTATTCTTTAAAATTTCTTCATTTATAGGTTGTTTTTTGAGTCTTAATTCTTCAAAAAATAGATTAATTTGTTCATTAACTTTACCTTCTTTAAGCTCCATCAATCCAACTAAATTACTTTGTTTTATTAATAGGTCCCCAATTTGGACAAAATGTGTTAAGTCAGAAATTAAAGCAAAATTAAGTGGCGACTTATTAATTTCCTCAGCCACTTTGATAGCATGTTGAATATTAGAAGAAGCCAGAAACTTTTGAGAATAAGAAGAGTTAAAAAGTCTCCTTGCAATATGTATTTCTCCACCTATCATTTGCCAAGCAATAGAATCAGCAATATGAGACAGATTAGAAATTCTTTGTTTAATTACTTTAATTTCAATTTCTGTATTCTCTGAATCAGATTTATTTTTTTGTCTCCTAAACTCTTTAAGACTAATATTTCTTTCTTGCAATAAGTTTTGATAATAGAGAACTTCTACTATTAGTTTTTCTTGAGCTTTTTTAAACCCTTCATGAACTTTTGAAACAAATTCATTCTGAAATTCTTTATCAAACAATTTAGGATTGTTTAAACTATTATGATTTACATTCAATGAGTTTATTGCATTGCTAAATGCTAAGTCAGCTATATCTTTTAAAGTATTTCGGAATTCTTCAATTGATTTCATAGTCAATGTTTTTAAAGGAGAATTTCAATAGTAATTAATACGTTGAAGGTTTTTAAAAAAAACTAGATGATAGCAAAAAAAGGTTGGATGAAATTTTAAATAAACTATAATAAGGGCTTAAAAATTGATTAAATACCAACTAATTTAAAATCCAAATATCAAACAAACTCCCAATTCCCCCTTCCTGCTGCCTTCCTTACACCTCCTGTGCCTCCAGATAATCTTCCCCTCAGAATATGTTTCCATTCAGGAGAATTAGCACCACTATTACAGCTATCAAAACATTTAAATTCATCATCACACAAATCTTGAAACTGTGATTTAGTCATTTCATAAATCTCTGTCAGGTTATGAACTCCTCTTGGAATAAATGAAAATCTGGATTCCCCCAATTGTCTACTGAATTCTTTTTCTAACTCTCTGCGTGGCATAATCTATCGTTTACATAATTATAAAAATTGAAAGTTACTTTTGCAAATCTTGGTTATCATTGAGAATCCTATTTCCCAATTTCCCATAAAAAATTTTAAAAATTTTTTGAACGGAATTATGGGGGTTCTTAGAACACCAAGATTTTCCCTAGGAGAGCGGGGATACAGGGCTCCAGGACCCCGGGGGGGACCGCTGATATTAAATCTTACCGGCAAAATCACCTCCTTTACATAAAAGTAAGTAAAAATAATGTCGACTCAGGTCCACACCGGTGGGACCTTCAGACCAGATTCTTACTGGCAACGATAAATAGCTGGGAGGAATGTGGACTTGAGTCGACCCTGGGAGGTCCATGGGTGAGAATTCAACTGGCAAGTTGAAAGGACTTTTGCCAGTAATATTTTTTTCTAGCGAATGCGCCCGGAGCATTTTTTAGCGCAATTCTGCATGCTTGTCTAGTATATTTCTCAGCCATCTCACCATTATGTTTTCATTTATATCAAGGTTAAATTAAACGCTGATAAAGAGCTAATTAGATGCTGAAACAGGCGGCATATTGAGGATTTGGCTGTATTTTTATTCTTACATTTTAACGACAACAAAATGAAGGTAAAGTATAACAGGGTTTCGACCTTAAGCCAAACAGGAGACCGATTTCAAGCAGACACCGAACTATACGACCTCACTTTAATGGACAAGGTATCAGGAACCATAAAGTTCAAAGAACGTCCAAAGGCAAAAGAACTAATTTCATTGGTTGAATCTGGTAAAGTCAAAGAATTGGTAGTCGAAGAACAATCACGACTAGGCAGAAATACGGGTGATGTCATCCAAACTTTGGAGTGGTTGGACAAATATGAGGTCAATGTGGTCGTGAGAAATCTTGGCATCCAATCTAGACCTCAGGGTAAAAAGAATCCAATATGGAAAATGATTTCGGCAGTGATGTCTTCCCTTTATGAACTGGAACTAGAAAACATTAAGGAACGAACTAAAACAGGTCGGATGATTTATGTACAGAAAGGAGGAGTGTTGGGGAGACCAGTTGGGAGTAATGAAACCGAAAAACACTTCCTTGAAAAAGAAGGAACTACATCCATTATACGATACCTTCATCGAGGTATGACCATTAGAGAAATTGCTAAATTAACCAACTCTTCGACCCGAACAGTGGTGAAGGTCAAAAAATTGGCCACCAAACATCAACTATTAACTCAATGAACCATGGATTCTATCAATTTCATAGCAAACTACAACCAATACCTAGATGAACTCTCGGATGTCATACGGGAGGAACACAAACATGTGTTGCAGGTACTTCGAAATAAAGACCCCCATGATATAGTAACCCCCGAGAGGTGGTTTTCTAGTGAAATCGAAGCCAGAGGATTGGTATGGGTGATGTTTTTGAACCAATTAAAAAAAACCAAGACTATTTCAGCCAAGTGACAATCCCTTACAAAGAATTATGGAATACAATATGAATAGGAAAACACCCCTGAGGGTGTTTTTTTGTGGGATTTGAGTGTTCTTAATGGTTTTAGGATGTAATGAAATATATCCGACAAAAAATATCTTCAAATCACCAATTATTTACGACAAAAACTCAAATAATCGTTCTATATCCATGTTGGCATAGACTTCAATTTCAGGCAATACATCATGTTTCTTTTTTATTGATATTAAGTTTTCAACTTCACTCCTTTTCAAAATTAAGTCTCCGAAATATATCATAGGAAGTGACTCAATAGAGTTGGAATTCCTTAAGATTGCCAGTTGATTTTCGATTACATGTTTCCGGGAGTAGAAGTTCTGAAGGGAATTTCCATTGACATCATTCCTTAAGTTATTATAGAATTCAAGAACTGAATTTAACCTTGCTCTAGTTGATTCCCGACCTAGACGTGCATAAAAACTTTTATCCTCTTTACTGGCCTGATGGGTGTAGTAAAGGTATTGGTAAATCAACCATTCTAGGCTCCTTTCATTCCTGAGGTTATCACCAAAAATGTACTGATACTTCTCAATGTCCATATAATTCCTTTTTGGCTAATTTGAAGCCAATTAGGAAATCATGCTGCATCTTTAGTAAGTTTTTTTTGTGTAAAGAGCCGTCATAATTATCCTAGCGATGAAGTTCTGAAATTCTGATGAGGAGCAGTGAAGATGGATGTCATCTTCCCTGTCAGGGTCGATATCCAAATCATTTAATATTTTCCGCCCTATCTTTAATTCATGAGGTGTTAAAAATACCCCTACATCGCTTATAAATTCATTAATATCTAAATAATCAAAATTTTCATCTTCCATCGTGATTAATTTTTTTAAAATAATGGTTTATTGATTTTCTCACCAATTCCGATTTGGTTGTATTCTCCTTCTCTATGTAATCATGTATTAATTTTTCTTGTCTTGAGGTGATTCTTACACGTAAGGGAATGTCTTTGATGTTTTGGTTCATATTTATAAATATCTGATGTATTCCAAAAAGTCATATTGTATAAAAATAAAAATGTTATACCGTTAAAAACCATTACATGAAATTAAATTCTGTTTGAATTTCTTTTTACGACTTTTTTTCGATATATTATTTAAACCCCGAAATCTAAAAAAACACCAAAGGATGGGGTTCACTTTGGTTCAATTAAAATTATATGAATCATGAAACAAAATTCTAAACGAAAAGGAATATGGATTCCATTGGAAATCCTTGGGAACAGTAATCTGGACCCAACCAACAAAATTCTATTATCTGAAATTCTCTCACTTACAGAACTACCAGAGGGTTGTTTTGCATCGAATCAGTACTTTGCAGAATTGTTGGGGCTGACCAAGTCTTCAGTATCTAAAAGGATATCATTTCTTCAATTACATGGATATATCAAAACTGACAATATCTATAAAAACAACCAATGTCTTGGAAGGATAATCACTAAAGGGCATGTAGTATCTCAAAAGACGACTACCAGTTCCACAAAGAAAAAGGGTAGTTCACTGAAAGATAGGGAGGTTGTTCCCCAAAACCTAGAGGGTGGTTCCCATTTGGAGAGGAGGGTAATTCCTGAAGAGATAGGGGGTATTTCCGAAGAGAAGCCAATTAATACAAGTATAAATTCAGATAAAATAAATACAAATAATAAACAGAATATAAGTACAAATACTAGTACAGAAAATGAATCAAATATTGGTATAGATTCTAATATGATACATGATTCTACTAGTACTATTACCGCAACTAGTAAAAATATTGGAATAGAAAATGAAATAACTATTGGATTAAATTCTAATGATAAATATGAATCTAAGGATTCCAAAAATACTAGTTCTAGCATGAATAGTAATGATAGTTCTAGTAGTGTTCCAACAGATAAAAAACCTTCCCAAGGTATAACTATAGCTGAATATTATAGGCAAAAAGGAATGTTTCATAAACTAAAAGAGCCTATGTAAAATTATCCTTACTTTTAATTAGAGGAAGGTAAAAGCAAAAAAATTACCTCCCCTCAACTGGATTTTGGACGTAGTCCATTTTATGCCGAGGGGAACCCACTCCCCCCCAGTTGCGCTCACCCCCCCTCTCCCAAAATGATTGGAGAATAATCTGAAATTGATGTTGATATTAATGATTTTAATAAACTTTACTCAATTCAGCTTAATTTATAATTTACTACTTTTACCTTTAGAATACCCCAAAAATTAGAGCAATACATGACTATCCAATTCCATATATCTGATTTTTTTAAAAAACTATTTCCTGAAGTAGATGCTACCAATAACGATGCTGTCAAGCAGAAATTAAAGGAATTTTACAATCCTATTGAAGTCATTATTGATATCAATGGCGATACAATTCACGTGGAATTTCAGGATGATTTGAAGGATACTAAATCCAACGATTTTTACAGAGCTACAGACCTTTGTGTGAAAAAACGATATCAGGAAGCTATCCCAATATTCCTGAAACTGATTCAGGAGAATCCAACAGATTCAGAAGTTCACAGGAACTTGGCTCAAGCATACGAGGAATCTGGAGACTATGAAACCGCCATCAATCATTTGATAGATGCCCTGAAATGGAATCCCAAAAATCATTGGGCATTGATTCTAATGGGTAATATCTACATCCGGTATTTTAATGATGTGAATACCGCCATGACTTATTTTGACCAAGTCATGGAGACTGACCCGAATAATTATGTGGCTTTGAATAATATCGGGGGAACCTTCCTTCAATTGGGAAAATTGACTTTGGCAGAAAGATTTCTATCCAAGGCGTACAAGGCCAATCCAAAATTCTCCCATATCACCTTAGGTATGGGTTTAGTGAATTTTGAGAAAGGAGAGTTCAGAACCGCTTTTGATTTCGCCATCGATACGTTCAAAAACGAAGAACATGTTGATGGACCAGTGTACCAAAAGGCCTTACAACTTGCCTTGGAATCAGCGAAGTCACTTGTGAAGCAACAGGTCGGGAAAGAAACATTGGTAGACTATATACAAGATATCGAAAAACTCACAGGTAAGGAAGTTAGAATCGAGGAAGACTCAACCATTTCAACAGCGGCCAAGGTAGAGTTTGCGGAGAATTATGGAAGAGATTTCCATTTGGTTAAAACCAACCCGAAATATCCCAATACTGACCACTTGATTGCCCATGAACTTACACACCTCAAACTGGCAGAAGAAGCCCGTCAACAGGGTGCAAACATGTTATTCATTGGGAAGGACAGTAAGTTGGAGGGCTTCAAGAAATCTATCCAAGGTGCCCTGAAGAAATTAGAAAAAAGAGGGATTCCTCAAACAACCATCGACAAATACTCCCATAATTTATTTCATGGAATCCTTGGCCAGATATTCAATACTCCTATAGACCTTTTCATTGAAGATTATCTTTTTAACCATTTTCCTGACCTGAGATACGTCCAATTCATTTCCCTATACCAACTGAATGTAGAAGCACATAAAGCGGTTAACGACCCTAAAATCATTGAATTGTCACCTCCTGATATTTTGACAAAAAGTAGGATTTTCAATGTAGTATCAGCCAGACATTTTGAGTCATTGTTTGGTGTGAAAATGGAAAAAACATACACCATCAAGCCTTTTGAATTGAAGCAGGTTGATGCTTTTTGGGAGGAGTTCAATGAATATCGGAACGATAAGAAACCTGGAGAGGAATACGAACTGATTCAACACTGGGGAGAAGACTTGGAACTGGATACATACTTTAAGCTAGAGGAAGAGAAATCCTATAAGTCAACTAATAGTCCTTCATCCAAGTCTCCTGAGGATGTTCTGGAGCAGATAGAAAATGACCCATTCCAACATAGTGGGTTGGATGATGAAGAAGCGGAAGAACTGAAGAAATTCCAAGAACAACATTCAGGTAAAGACCTCAATATGGCGGTGGCCATGTATATGGTGGGAGCCTTGGACTACTTCAAAAACATGTCAAAGGAGAAGGTGAAAGAAATCGCCTTTGAAATCGCCATGTTGGGAAGAACTGGTATCAATCCTCAGAAAAAAGGGTATAAACTTAATCTGATTCCCAATACTTCCTTCTCAGGTTACAAACTCCTCGCCTATTACTATGTTAGTTGGGCTATCGCAATGCCTGAGGTATTGTCGGACCTTCAGATGCCTTTTGATAAGGAATTTGAACTGGCAAGACAGATTTCAGGTAGATAAAACTCCGCCAACTTCTGTCAATAATCCATTTAACTGAAAGTTTATCCGATTTATTTATTAAGTTTATTAATCATTGAAAAATACATCAATCTATAAATTCTCTTTTACGGCACTGTCTCTAAAAGTAAGAGAGACCATTTCGCTTGCCCAAAAACTGAAGGATGAAAATCTCAACTTGGAGGATTTGGCACCAAAGGATTTGCCAGACCAGAGGGGAGCAACGAGTAAAAGGAAATTTCAGGAATTGATTAGGAGACTAAACCAATTATCAAAAGAGGAATTGGACTTATTGGCTGAGGGGAATCCATCTGAACAAAAACAACTTTGTTTATTGGGATTTGCTCGCTATTATAGGTTTTTCTATGAGTTTGTGACAGAGACCATGGTGGACAAAATCATGTTATTCGATTACGAATTGACCGATAGGGATATCAATTCCTTCATGAGTAGAAAGTCCATAGACCATCCTGAACTGGAGTCTTTGGCGGAGACCACAAGGAAGAAGGTAGTACAGGTGTTATGGAAAGTATTGGAGCAATCGGAATTGATTAATTCGGTAACAGATAGAAAAATCACTCCTCCTTTTTTGGAAAAAAGGGTGGAGAATTTAATTGTTAAAACCAACCCAAATGACCTTAAGGTCTTTTTGTATACAGAGGACAAAATCAAGTCACATGACAGAAACTGAACATATACATCATAAATTCTCTCACATTTTTCAGGTAGTCAGTTCGGAGAGTTTTTTGAAAATGGATGCACTGGGTGGTGAAATTCCATTTTGGATTGCCCCTTTTGAAGTGGGTGCTACCAACCTGGTCGAAATAGAAATCAAGAATCTCCAAAAAAAACTACTGGCAAAAGGGATTAAACCCTTGGTGGTGGACTTATTTGAATTGGCTGTCCAAATACTGGATGAACATGTGGGATTGGACGATGTCTTTTACATAGAAGAGGACAGTGATAAAGATTACTTCAAGGAAACACTTCAGTCCATGTTGAATATCCATGAACGTTTCATTCCTAAGATGATTGAACTGAAAAATAAGGAAAATCCTCAGGTCTTCATGATTAAGGGAGTTGGGGCGGTGTATCCATTTATCAGGTCACACAATATCCTGAACAACATTCAGGTGGCCATGAATGATATCCCAACCCTTATGTTCTTTCCTGGGGTTTACAACGGCAAATCGTTGAACCTATTTGGACAAATGATGGACGATAATTATTACCGAGCATTTAACATTGACAATTTTAAGATATGAGTGAGTTTAAAAACCTTTTTCGGAAAAACTTTTCCCGAGCGATAGAGACAGTTATCAAAGCAGATGATACTGACCATGTCTACCAAGAGGTGGATGAATATGTGGTTACCAGAGAAGTGGCCAAGAAACTCGCAGACTTTTTCGAGTCCTACAATGATTCTGATAATATCAATGGGGTATGGATTTCAGGATTCTTTGGTTCAGGTAAGTCCCACCTCTTGAAAATCTTAAGTTATGTATTGGAAAATAAATCCCTCAATGGAGACCATTTGGGAGAGTTGTTTGCCAGCAAGATTTCAGATGACCCCAAACTCAAGGGCGATATTCTGGGCAGTACCAAGAAATATAAATCGGAAAGTATCCTTTTCAATATTGACCAACAGGCACAGATAACCAACAAGACTGAGGCGAACGCCATCTTACAGGTGTTCTATAAGGTATTTTATGACCATTTGGGGTATTACGGATTCAGACCTTTCATCGCCAATTTTGAAATGTACTTGGAGAAGGAAGGGAAATATGAACGCTTTAAAGAGCAATTCGAAGCCTTGTATGGGAAACCATGGAAGGAAGGAAGAATGGATTATCCATCAAGGAGAGTCAATGATGCCGTAGCCAATTCATGTGGGTTGTTATTCGATGAACCTGCTACCAAATTTGAAAACTTACTCAGAGAGTATCGGGAAACTCAGGCCTTTTCTATTGAGGATTTTGCCCTCAAAGTCAATGCTTATATCAAATCCAAGGGGTCTAATTTCCGATTAAACTTCTTTGTGGATGAAGTGGGGCAGTACATTGCTGAGAACACCAAACTGATGTTGAATCTTCAGACCATCGCTGAATCATTAAATACCAAATGTCATGGAAATGCGTGGGTGGTGGTGACTTCTCAGGAGGATTTGGAAAATTTGGTTGGGGATGACTCAGGTTTACAATCGGATGACTTCTCCAAGATTCAAGGGAGATTTCGGGTAAGGATGCCACTCACTTCTGCTAACGTGGATGAAGTGATTGAAAAAAGATTGTTGGAAAAAGATGATACCGGTACCGAGAAACTTATACAACTCTTCAGAAGAGAAGGTGAAAATCTCAAAACTCTACTTTCTTTTTCAGAGACAGGGATGCAGTTCAAAGGATATCGGGATGAAAATGATTTTGTCAATAAGTATCCTTTTATCCCCTATCAGTTTGACCTATTCCAACAATGTATTAAAACACTTTCCCGACACAATGCCTTCCAAGGGAAACACCAATCCGTAGGCGAAAGGTCCATGTTGGGTGTATTCCAAGAAGTACTGAAAAACGCTTCCTTCAATGGACTGGATGGACTGGTTTCCTTTGACAAGATGTTTGAAGGAATCAGAGCATCCTTAAGAACAGAAGCTCAGAATTCAATTATTGTGGCAGAAAACCAATTGAGTGATGCTCCTTTTGCCCTGAAGGTATTGAAGGTACTTTTCTTGGTGAAGTATTACGATAATTTCAAAACTACTTCACGAAATATCAGTGTACTCTTATTGGATTCCATTGATGCCAATCCTACCCAACATCATGAGAAGGTAGAGAAGGCGCTGAATCTTTTGGAGCAACAGACCTATATCCAAAGAAAAGGAGAAGAATATGAATTCTTGACCGACACGGAGAAGGATGTAGAAGAGGAAATCAAGAATACAAAAATCGATGAGATTGCAGTTTCCCAATTACTGAATGAACTGATATTTGATGGAATCATTAGGGATACCAAAATCAAATACATCCAAAACAAACAGGAATTTGACTTTGCCAGAAAGGTGGATGGGGACTTGTTCGGAAGGGACAAGGAACTCAAAATTGAAATCATTACCCCTAATTCTAACAACTACAATAACTACAGTCAATTGGCGAGTTCTACACTGGCAGACCCTGGACTGATGGTGGTGAAACTTCCTGAGGACAAGCGGTTGATTATGGAAGTGAGGATGGCCTTGAAGACGGACAAGTACATCATGCAGAATAGGTCACTTTCCAATGATGATAATATCATCCGTATTCTAGCGGAAAAAGGTCAGCAAAACAGGGAGAGAAGACGCTTACTGGAAAATAACCTGAATGGTTTATTGGCCAGAGGAACATTCTACCTGGCAGGAAAAGAACATGAGGTAGGTGCAGGTTCCGATGGAAGGAATAAGGTACTGGAAGTGGCTCAGGATATCATCAAGGTAGCTTACTCCAAATTGGAGTTACTGGGTTCTGCCAATCTGGATGAAAGTCAACTTCGCCTTATCATGAGAAGTGGACAGTATGGTTTATTTGATGGAAATGAAGGAACCTTATCCGCACCTGAAAGAGAGATTGCCAACTTTATCGAAAGAAGAAAATTACAACATGATAGGACCACTTTAACTGACCTGAGAGACCACTTCTCTAAGAGGCCATACGGTTGGACACAAATGGCGGTTTGGTGTATTGTGGCTCAGTTATACAAGAGAGGCAAGATAGAAGCCAAACAGGATTCCAATTCCTTGGAGGAAAATGATTTCTTGGAGACCCTGAACAACAACAGACTTTGGGCAAACACTTTATTGGAACCGCAGGTGGAGTTCACGCCTGCTCAGGTCAAGAAGCTGAAGGATATCCATTTGGACATGTTTGATGAGACTAATACCGCTACTGAGGCCAAGGATATCGCCAGACTATTCAAGGAGAAGGTAAAGTCTTTGGAATCCGAAATCAGAGGATATCTCAATCAGTCTGCTCAATATCCTTTCCTATCCTCACTGGAAAATCTGGCCATGCTTCTGAGGAAATTAGGGAACATGGATTATGCAGATTTACTGACCAAATCCAATGATTTTGAGGATGATTTATTGGATGATAAAGAACACTATCTAGACCCAATCCGACATTTCTGGAACGGAGAACAGAAGAAGATTTTTGATAGATTACTCCAGTTTCTTCAGGGAAATCAGGCGAATTTCGATTATGTGGATACACAAGAAAGAGGATTCCTGTCAGAAGTTCGGGAAGATAAAGCACCCTATAAGGGGGATTTAATCAAACGAGCCAAGGTATCCATGGATACCTTGGAGACTAGATTGATTGGCAAAATCAAGGAAGAAAAGGATATTACCATAGAGTCCGCAAAGGAAAGAATCACTCAGATTCAGTTACAGGAAGGTTTTGGAGAACTGACTCCTGCACAACAGGAAGAAATATTGACTCCATTTAGGGATATTGTGTCTAGGGCGAAGTACCAAAACTATATCGCCAACCTGAAGGTGGACAGAGATAGATTGGGGAATTTATATACAGACCAACTCAATAAAATCGGAAACATACTGGCAAAGAATCAAGCCAAAGCCAATCCACCTGAACCAGGAACACCTGAACCTGTACCAGTAGAACATTTTATCAACATCAAAGAGGTAGAGAAAAAAGTAAAATATACCAAGGGTCAACTGAAATCAGAAGCCGATGTAGAAGAGTACATTGAATCTCTTCGAAAGGCCATGATGGAACAAATCCAACAGAACAGGAAGATTACTTTGAACTAGTACCATTTATTGTTTAACCACATTTGAATTAACAGCATGAACACCAATAACCTCAAGAAATTTGCTCAGGGAGCGAGAAAGAAATTGTTGGAACAGGTATCCGCTAAGTTGGATTATGTTCTGTCACATGATTCATCAACATTAAGGACAAAAACGGAAACCCTTAAAAGACTGAATGATGAACTCGCTTCCATGGGTAAAGATACCTTGGTGGATAAGGTAGCTTATACCTGGTTCAATAGATTGGTGGCGCTCAGGTTTATGGATGCCAATGGATTCCAACCCATGGGAATCAATGTGATTACCCCCATATCAGGTATCAGTCCGCAGATTCTGGAGGAGGCACATGCAGGACATATTCCTGAGGAACTTCCTATACGCCGAGAGGAGGTGATGGATATTCTGGACGGTAGGGTATTTTCTGTCAATCCTGATAACGATGCTTACAGAATCCTATTGGTTGCTTCCTGTAACCAACTGAGCAGTATTTTTCCTTTCCTTTTTGAAAAAATCAATGACTATACAGAACTCCTCCTTCCTGATGACTTGACCTCTTCATTCAGTATTATCAAGGATATCTTGAACGGAATGTCCGATGAAGACTGTCAGGAAGTGGAGATAATCGGATGGTTATACCAGTTTTACATTTCTGAGAAAAAAGATGAAGTCTTCGCCTCAGGTGAAAAGGTCAAAAAAGAAGATATCCCTGCTGCCACCCAACTTTTTACTCCAAGATGGATAGTGGAGTATATGGTGCAAAATACCTTGGGGAAATTGTGGTTACAGAACAAACCCAATTCCAAGCTGAGGGATTATATGCCTTACTATATCGAAAGTCCTTCAGCACAGTCTGATGATTACTTGAAGGTCAATTCTGTAGAAGAAATCACCCTCTTGGACCAAGCCTCAGGTAGTGGTCATATCTTGGTGTATGGTTTCGAACTATTCTCTAAAATTTACGAGGAAGAAGGATATGCAAGCAGTGAGATACCTCAACTGATAATCGAGAAAAACCTATTTGGGTTTGAAATCGATGAGAGAGCGGCTCAACTGGCAGGATTTGCATTGATGATGAAAGCGAGATTTTATCATAGGAGATTTTTTAGAAAGGAAGTCAAACCCAATATTCTCCATTTCCAAGACCTCAAATTAGCGGAAGAGGAAATCAAACCACTCTTCAAAGATTTGAGGATTTCTATTTCCGATGAATTGTTTCATGACCTAAAGACCATGAAACAGGCCACTAATTTTGGTTCCTTGATTCAACCCCATATCAATACAAAAACCTTGGAGGAAACCAAAAATTCATTTCAATCCAAAGTTCAAGGTGCTGATATTTTCTCCAGACCCAAGATTGAAAATTTGATTCAGACCTTGGACCAGTTAATTCTACTAAGTAGAAAATATCATTGTGTTGTGGATAATCCACCGTATATGGGGGAAAGCAAAATGAATAAAGTTTTGGGGTCTTGGGTTCGAATTAACTATCCAAAAAGTAGAGCAGACTTAATGGTATGTTTCATGGAAAGAGCAGAAGGTCAACTATTAGAAAATGGAATGGTTGCGATGATTAACCTTCCTTCTTGGATGTTTCTTTCTTCATTCGAAGAGTTTAGAAAAGAAACGATTAAGAAATTCCAAATTGATTCTTTAGTACATTTAGGTAGGGGGATTTTTGGTTCAGATTTTGGTTCAGTTACATTTACGATGAAGAAAACGTCTGGTATAAAGTCCGATGGAATATATAGAAGACTTTTTAAAAATCATGTCAAAGTAAGAAGTGTTGAAAAAATTGAAAGTCTTTACTTAGACAAGAGTTTTGGAATTTATAAGATTAACCAAGATAAATTCAAGTCAATAGCAGGAAGTCCGATAGCATATTGGGCTAGTAAAAGGGTTCAAGAGATTTTTTCTGAAAGTCAAAAGTTAATAGAAGTCGGAGATACTTTTCAAGGAATAATTACTGGGAATAATGATTTATTCCTGAGATTATGGCAAGAAGTTTCTTTAGAAAAAATCAATTTTAATGCGAGAGAATTTAATGGTATTGATGTTGATTTTCAAAATTGGATTCCATATAACAAAGGTGGGAAATTTAGGAAGTGGTATGGGAACCAAGATTACATCCTAAACTGGAAAAATAAGGGCTCTGATTTGACAAGAGGGAAAAACAGTTTTTCTAATTATTTTTTTAAAGAATACATGACATGGACATATATTAGTGCTAGTACGATTGCTACGAGATATTTTCCACCTGGTTTTTTATGGGATGTTTCAGGTTCTGGCGTATTTCCGAAAAGTCAAGAAGATATATTTTATTTTCAAAGTCTAATCGCATCTAACGTTGGGTTAATGATTCTAAAAATGATTAATCCAACAATAAATTTCCAAGTTGAAAACATTGCAGTTATTCCTATTATTTATCCAAACACGGATTCTTTAAAAAAGGAAATAATTAACCTTGTTTTTGAAAATATTGAAATAAGTAAATTAGAGTGGGACTCTAGGGAAATTTCATGGAATTTTTCAACAAACTACCTAGTCAATAAGAAAGTATCCTTGGTTGAAGAGGCTCTTGATTTATACAAATCTTTTTGGGAAATAAAATTCAAGACTTTATTTAACAATGAAGTCACTATAAATAGAATGTTTATTGAGATATATGGATTAGAAGAGGAGGTAGGTCCAGAAATTCCCCTTGAAGATATAACCATATTAAAAGAGGAATCTTATATAGAGAACAATAATCTAACTTTTAACTCTTTTGAGATAATTTCACAATTGGTAAGTTATTTTGTTGGATGTTTATTTGGAAGATTTTCATTGAACAAAGAAGGATTGTTATTAGCCAATCAAGGGGATTCTTTAGACAACTTTTTCAAAAAAGTTGGAGTGGAATCAATGTCATTTTTGCCTGATGAAGATAACATTATCCCAGTATTAGATGATGTGTGGTTTGAAGATGATATTGTTTCTCGGTTCCATGAATTTTTAAGGGTCAGTTTTGAAGAAAAGAATTTTAGAAAAAATCTTGCCTTTGTAGAAGAATGTTTAGGGAAAGATATCCGTAAATACTTTGTTAAGGATTTCTATAAAGACCATGTGAAACGGTATAATAAAAGACCTATCTACTGGTCTTTCTCTTCTCCTAAGGGACATTTCAATGCGTTGATTTATATGCACCGATATACACCTGACACCTTGAATCAGATATTGAATAATTACCTCAGGGAGTTTATAGAAAAACTTCAAGCACAGCGCAAGAACCTCCTCCATGTAGAAGTCACAGGAACCCCTGCTGAACAGAATAAAGCGAGAAAGGATATCATCAAATTGGATGAAATGATAGCCGACTGCCGTCAGTACGAAACAGATATCCTGTATCCATTGGCTACAGAACGTATCTCCATAGACTTGGATGATGGGGTTTTGGTGAACTATAATAAGTTTGGCAAGGCAGTCACCGAAGTTCAAGGTCTGAATGACAAAAAGACCAAGGATAAGGTGAAGAAGTTTGATTGGATAGATATGAGTACGATTAGGTAAGTTATCATGAATAAGGTTGAAGAAAGTTTAAATAGGTTATTTTCCAAGCATCGTATCATTACCTGGTATGATGAGGAAAAGGATTTTCAGGAGGATTTTGATTCCCTGTCTCTTTCCAATGTGGAGAAGCGGAAGGTGGGTAACAATGAGTTCTTCCTAAAGCATGAACTTTTAATCTTACATCCTACTCAGAAGTACCTGCTCTACGCTCCCTACCGAAGACCTGAAAATGAAGACAATTGGTTGTTGGATATAGAACTCAGTCATCATGTGTTCCATACCGACCAAGAGGCCATGGTCATTCAGGAATTGGATATTCCCTTGTCATTCAGAACATGGGTGAAGCGACACTTGGAGTTCTTCAAGAGTAAAGAACGGGTACAAAAACTGAAACAAAACTTAGACAAAAAGGAAACCGAAACAGGGTTGACCTTAAAGTTATTGCAGTTGGTACTGGGAGGAGAAGATGCATCCATCGATGGACTGGTGAAGTCTTATACCTTTGGATTTTTGAATGGCAAAGAAGAAAATATCAAGAAGGAGTTGACCAGATTTGGATTGAGAGAATCCTTTTGGTCATTTGTAGAAAACCAATTCAACTACAAATCTGTTAATCCATCCATATACGATTTCATTTTGGAGTCCTTCCAAAAGAGTTTTCATCCTTTATTTGGAAAGGCACAGGTAAATAATTCAGCCAAGGTCTTACTCTCTACTTGGAAGGATACCAGGTCATTTGAGGATTCATTTAAGTTATTGGCGGATAGGGTTCAGGAGGATTTGAAAATCAAAGGACTTTTGGACAAGCATCCGATAGAAGAACTGATTCAGGAAGATGTCTTTGAGGAAGTGGATAAAAGAATCATCAAAGAACTTGCCCAACATATCCAACATGAGACTCTTTCACAGGATAAGATAGAAAACTATATCAAGGTAAGGGAATCGAAGTTTTGGTATCCTCGATACAGACCTTTCTATGACACCCTGTACTACGCTTCCCAATTGGTAGAATCCGTCAAGAGGAATGCGGAAATCCAAATCAGGGATTACGAAGATGGGTTCAGGCAATATACCGATAAATGGTATCGTATGGACCAGAATTACCGATTGTTCCTTCAGAATTATCGGGAAACCAATCAGAACAATGCCCTGAATGCCCTCTATCAAAGGGTACATAAAATCTATTCCAATACATGGTTGCTAAGACTGAGTGACAAGTGGCAGGAGGTTATTGACAAGCAGAAGGAATGGTACTTTGGGGTACATTCCCAAAAGATGTTTTTCAAAAGGGATGTTCAGTCACCTTATTTGGAGAAAAAGACGAAACTCTTTGTGGTCATTTCTGATGCCCTCAGGTATGAATGTGGGATTTCACTCCATGAAGCCTTCCAGTCTCAGAGCAGATTTTCTTCCAAACTCGCCTACCAAATCACTGGACTTCCTTCTTACACCCAATTGGGAATGGCTTCACTTTTACCACACAAAACCCTGAGTTTTGGAGAAGGAGATGAAATCCTAATCGATGGGAAAAGTACCAAAGGAAGTCAACCGAGAAAGAAGGTGTTGGAAGAACACTCCAAGGTAAAAGCTACAACCATATTGGCTGAAGACTTGATGAAGATTGCTTCAAGGAGTGAAGAAGCGAAGACCTTGGTTCAGGAACATGATTTGGTCTATGTGTACCATAATAGAATTGACAAATTAGGGGATGACAAGACCCAAGAAGATAAAGTTATCGAAGCTTCAAAGGATGAAATTAATTTCCTGATGGAAGTGGTCAAAAAGATTACCAATATGAATGGGAATCATGTGGTGATTACCGCTGACCATGGATTTATCTATCAGAATGAGGTATTGGAAGAAAGTGACTTTTCCGATGCAAATGTACAAGGAGAAGTCATAAGAGATAACAGGAGATTTGTATTGGGTAGAAATCTTACCTTCAACAACAATGTAGTGAAGTTTACAGCGGAATCTCTCAGCATCAAATCCGATGATGTGGATGTACTAATTCCGAAAGGTATCAACCGACTCCGAAAACAAGGTAGTGGAAGTAGGTATGTACATGGTGGAGCTACTCTTCAGGAGGTAGTGGTGCCAGTATTATTTGTAGCAAAGAAACGGGTGGATACCGTTTCAAAAGTGGAAATCGATGTCCTGAACAAGACCAATAATCGGATTACCACAAATATCCATACCATCAAATTCTATCAAGAACAACCTGTTTCGGAGACTGTGATTGCAAGGAGTATCAAGTCTTATTTTGCCATCATTGATGGAGATGAATCCAAAAAGAAGGTAATCAGTGATGTGATAGCCCATACCTTTGATTCCGAATCCAAGAGAGCCGAAGAACGGGAAGTGGTGAAAAAATTTACCCTTTCCACCAAAGAAAAGTCAAATGCCAATACCTTTTTGGTCATTGAAGAGAAGGTAGAAGGGACTAACAAGTGGAACATGATTGCCAAGTATCCATACACTTTGAAGATAGGAATGGACAATGATTTTGATGACTTCTTATAATTAAAATGAAGTATGAAGGAACTAGATGTTTTGATTAACAGACATTTTGGGGGAAAAGTAGTCCGTAAGGATTTGACCAGTCAGGTGAAGGGAAACGCCAGTGTTCCGACATTTGTCTTGGAATACCTATTAGGTCAATATTGTGCCACAGACGATGAAGAAACCATCCAACAAGGTATCGAAACGACCAAACAAATTATTGCCAAACACTTTGTTCATAGAGATGAAGCTCAGGTCATCAAGTCAACCATACGGGAGAAAGGTTCACACAGAATCATAGACAAACTCTCAGTCAAACTCAATGACAAGGAAGACAGGTATGAAGCCAGTTTTGCCAATTTGGGTTTGAACAAAGTTCCTGTAAGAGATGAATTAGTCAAACAATACCCCAAATTGTTATCCGAGGGTGTTTGGTCATTGGTGACCATTGCCTATGTTCCTTCTGAAGAAAGAAATACACTCCCATGGGTGATTGAGTCCATCAAATTGATTCAGGTATCAAGAGCCGATTTAGATGAATACAAAGTACTCAGAAGTCAGTTTACCAAGGATGAATGGGTGGACTTGTTGATGCAATCCATAGGATTGAATCCTGACGAATTTACCTTTAGGTCCAAATTGATGGCACTGACCAGACTGGTTCCATTTGCAGAAAACAACTATAACCTGATAGAACTTGGACCCAAAGGAACAGGGAAATCCCATGTCTTTTCCGAATTGTCACCCCATGGTATCCTGATATCCGGTGGTGAAGTATCCAAGGCAAAACTATTCGTCAACAACTCCAATGGAGAGATTGGATTGGTGGGATATTGGGATGTGGTAGCCTATGATGAGTTTGCAGGAAAGACCAAAAAGGCGGACAGAGGATTGGTGGACATCATGAAAAACTACATGGCCAACAAATCCTTCTCCAGAGGAACCAATGTCTATCAAGCAGAAGCATCCATGGTATTTGTGGGAAATACAGACCATTCCGTTCCCCACATGTTGACCCATACGGACTTGTTTGATGCCTTACCAAAGGACTATTACGATACCGCATTTTTGGATAGAATCCATTGCTACCTTCCTGGTTGGGAGGTGAAGAAGTTGAGGAATGAAATGTTCACTTCCGATTATGGATTCATTGTAGACTACTTGGCTGAAATCCTGAAACAACTTCGAAAAGAAGACCATTCTCAGGACTATAAGCCTTACTATGAACTTTCATCGACCATAACCACAAGAGATAAAACCGCAATTGAGAAGACCTTTTCAGGTTTGGTCAAGGTTATCTATCCCCATGGAGTAATGGACCCTAAAGAAATCAAGGAATTGCTTGATTTTGCTATAGAAGGAAGAAAACGGGTCAAAGACCAACTTCGAAAAATGGACGAGACCTTCAATGATGAGGTGGTCAATTTTGAGTACACAACTGATAATGGGAAGGTCTTCAAGGTACAGACTTTGGAGGTTTTGGAATACGGAGACCCAAAATTGGGGATAGAAAAACAGGAGGAAGTCAAGGAAGAAGAACAGGAAGAGGCAAACACCTCCGTAGACCCCCAAAAGAAGGTCTTGGCAGGATTCCATCGTGTCATAAGGGATAATCAGACCAATGTGAGTTATAAAGGTCTATTTGGGGATTATTTGGCGGGTGCAACCCATGTCATTCTCAAAGACCCCTACATTCGATTACCCTATCAAATGAGGAACTTCATAGAGTTCTGCCGATTGATATCAGAACTAAAAGAAGAAGACCAAGAGGTCAGAATTCATTTGGTCACCAATAACAATGAAGAATACTTGGAAAACGCTAAAGGAGCCTTTGGAGAGCTGATTGATAGTTTGGCACCCATAGGGATAGACCTATCCTACGAATTCAGCGACATCCAACATGATAGAAGTATCGAACTCAACAACGGATGGAAAATCATCCTTGGAAGAGGATTAGATATCTGGCAAAAGACAGGAGGTAGGTACGATATCGCTGAGTACTATCAGGAGAAGCGGATTTGTAAGGAGTTTGAGGTGACTGTGGTGGAGAATTCATAAAATCATGGGAGACTTTCTTCAGGATATAGAACCTTTAAAATATCGGGACTTTATTGTTTGTGATAAACATGTTCATGATGAGGACTTAAAAAGTTTTATTCGAAGTAAGGGGAGACAATTTGGTGAATGTTCAATTTGCGGTGAAAACTATCAAGATTGGTCATTTGACACCCCTTTTTTAATTGATTTTACATCACTTTTTAAAACCATCAATAATTGCATAAATACAACTTATGGATATTTAGAAGAAATTCTACCTTACGATAGTGAATCAGGAGAATGGATTGGCTTACATTGGTCAACCTGGGAATTAATTAATGAAGAAATTGAAATACAATGCGATGAAGCGTTGGTTGATATGATTATTAAAGCGTTAGGAGAAGATAATTTTTGGGCAGAAACTGGAGAACATGAAGAAAGTGAATTCCTTATTTACACTTGGGAAACATTTTCAGATTTGGTTAAAAATAAAATCAGGTATCTTTTTTATGATTTTGAAGACAAAGAAAATTATAGAAGTTTAAGTAGGCCTGTTAAAATTTTAGAAGAGATTGGAAATTATATTTCTGGGCATAAAATGTTCGTAAGATTTCCATTGAATGAGGACTTATTTAATCAATCTCCGCTTTTATATAGAGCGAGACAACATAGTGACATCAAAGAGGTCACATCTTCAGAAAACATTTGTTCTCCGCCCCCTCAGCATGCCAAGTCCAATAGGTTTAGTCCTGAGGGTATCTCAATGTTTTATGGAGGGGAGTGCCCAATTACTGCAATAAAAGAAGTATTGGAAGAAAGAAAATCAGAGGATTTTTTAAGTGTTGCTGAATTTACGTGCAATAAACCTCTCACTTTGGTTGATTTAAGAAATCCAAAAACCTTTGGTTTTTTTGATGAAAATAATATCCATAATAGGCAGGCTTCTATTTTCATTAAAAGGTTCGTGGAAGAAATAACAAAACCTGTAGACTACAGAAAACAAAAGGATAGTATTGAATATATTCCCTCTCAAATCATAACCGAATATTTCAGATATGTTCTTACTAAAAAAGGACATAGGATTGATGGTATAGTTTATAGAAGCTCTAAAAATCCTGGAAAAAATTGTTTTGTGATTTTTGCAGACTCAGATTCATGTGCTGAAGAAGGTAGTCATCAGGATAACCACCTACTTCTAATGAAGAAGGATTCCATAAAAACTCAAAAAGTAGAAGATTATTTAAGAATCAATTCCTAAATTTTATTAGCTGATTTACAGCATATTAAAATTTTTTCATATAATTTTTTAAAAATGTTGTGAAAATCCCTTGCATAACATTTTTGTTGTTCCTAGATTTGTAACAACAAAATAATAGGAATCATGGATTTACTAATTGAAGTCACGAATACACCAGTCATCGAATGTTTACTCCTTCTCCTTTTGACTGGAGATGAGGGTAAAAAAATTGATTGGAATAACAGCCTAATCAAAGATTATATGACACAATATATGGAGTTGAAAGAGAAGGCTATGGCCAATGAATTCATTCAACTGGTTTTACAAAATGATTTTAAAAAGGAGGTTATTGAGGATAAGTCTTTAACCCATCTTCATATTAGGTTGGAAAAATTAAAAAAGAAACTCCTAAAGATTTATTTCACTTCATTAAAGAAGGATACTGAATTGTACAAAGATTATGAGTATATCGGTGACTTTAGTTCTCTAGTTTCCAAGCACTTTCTTCAAATGGAAAAACTGAAATTGGTGATTCAACCGGATATCCAAATCGCTACTAGTGTTCACTCCAAATCAAAAATCACTTACCTAACTGCTAGGGGATTTTGGTTAAACGAAAAAGGAAATAGAGAAAGAAAATATGTCAAATCTCTTGGTAGGTTGGATGAATTTGAAGGAGGTAAAAAAGACCCTCAGGTTTTGAAACTTGGAATAGAAAAAATACGAGAAGAAAGTCTCAAAGAGTACAACCAACAATACCCGGATTAGTGGGTTTTTTTTTGAAAACCTTGTTGACCTTAAAAAACTCACAACAATCTCAATAAATCAATTATATAAACAATTCTAGGGGTAAAAATACCTCTACAGGGATTCCTATGCTTATTCGGTTGACCTGAAAAAAGTAACAACATCCAAATAAACTAAAGTTAAAAATCATGTACAAACCAAAAAAGAAAGATACCCACGAGGTGTCCATTCCTACTATCAAAGTAGAAGAGGTGTCTGAAAAGAACCTAAGTGAATTGAAGAACTCTCAATTTTCTTGTACAAAGATGATTGATGATTATGGTTACAGGTCAGCACCTGTGATTCAACAGAAGTTTCCTGAGAATCTGGACCCAACGAAATTGAGACCAGTGAAATTCAGACCTGTTTATGATGTTTCAATTGACAAGGTAAAAATCCACCATTCTGCTGGGTTGACTTACATCAAGAAAAACCTTAATAGTCTAAAGTTTACCATTGAAAAATTTGGTCAAATAGACCCGATTGCTGTGGTCAAAAAAGGAGATTTCTATTTTGTCTTTGATGGGATTTCAAGATTGAAAGTAGCTCAGGAATTAGGTTGGGAAAAAATCAGGATTGAGGTATTTAACTACTCTGACGATGAATTAGGTGATATTCATATCATCAAGAATGTAAAGACCAAAAGGTCTATACAAGAACAAATTCAAAAGGCAAAATTCATACTTGGGATTTTGGGAAAATCTCAGGGTAAAAAGAGAAAGTCTGTAGTAGGTCTAGATTTGACTGAGAATGATTATGGGTTTGCCGGTAAAGACAGGTATCAAATTGCTTGTGCCATTCTTGGACTTGATTTCTGTTCATCAACCCTCAGGAAATTGATAGAAATAAGTGATTTCGAGGAGAATGGGAATGAAGAAGTTAAGGGACTTGGACTAATTGATAAGATTGAGAACAAAGGAATGTCCATTTCCAATGCCTTCAACCTGATGAAAATATATAAGGAGTCAGTTAAGGAGAGACAAGAAGAAACTTCAATCATGAAGTCATTGGATGCAGGATATAATAACAGATATCTTCTTTTCAATAAATCATGTGAAGACTTATCGGACCTAGAAAAAAAAATAATTCAATTGATAATTTTTTCTCCTCCTTACTTCAATATGAGAATTTACCCTGAAGGTGTTTCTCCTGCTGATATTCCTTTTGGTTTGGAATCTAATCCTGATGAATATGTAAAAAGAAGTATTGAGTTCTACAGGGGGTTCAAAAGAGTCCTGAAAGATGATGGTTCACTCTTTATCAACGTTGCAGAATCATATAAAAATGGGGTGAGTTCACTTACAGTCAGCAAACTTATAATCGCAATGGTTGAAGATGGATGGCACTTAGTTCAGACCATCAAGTGGAAAAAAACCAATGCGAAACCACAAGGAAATATCAAACGGTTAAGACCAGTAACGGAGGAAATTCTTCACTTCGTCAAAAACCCAAAAAACTTCAAATTCAAAGAGCTTGTCTTTTGGTCTGAAGATGAAAATATCACGGTCCAAACTGGATGTAATGATGAGATTTCAGGAGATAAAAAATCAAAAAAACCTAAGTTCTCTCTTAAAAGACCAAGAGTTTCATTAACTGACTTTTTAGAAAGTCAAAAAGTACAGGGTATCATCGAGGGTTCGATTTTCAATTGGTCAAAATTGAAAAAAATTGACCCAAACTACATTCATGTTGCTCCTTCACCGGATTACCTCGCCATCATCCCGATTTTGATGACGACTGACCCGGGAGACATTGTAATGGATGCATTTTCAGGAAGTGGGACCTTTTTAGATACTGCAATTAGACTTGGGAGAAATGGGGTCGGTTATGATACCGACCCAAAGTCCATCGAATTTTCTAAAAAACGTCTTAATCATGCCTTAGAAGAGGAAATTCCAGGTGAAGAATTACACAGGATTGAAAATCAATATTTTAAAAACGCAGCCTAAAAATGGAAAACATGAACAGTAATACATATAACGAAGATGTTCTTACCAAAGAAGATAACCTAAGGTATCTCAAAGAACAAATCTGTCCGATATCCAATAGAAAAATTAAACAATCACCATATCTGGCAGAAGTATTTAAATCGGATGAAAGAACACTATGGATAGCCAATCTAATTACTCACTATCGCCACAACATAATTACCTATTGGGATAAATGTTGGGGGCATAATGGGTACAGGTATAGAAGAGATTGGTTTGGAGATTATGACGAGGAAAAGGCCAAAGTAAATGAAAGAGCTAAAAGACAAATTATAAGGAAAGCTCATAAAATACTTATTGACTGCGGAATTACTCCAGAAACATTTAGTAATCTGGAAGGGACCACTGAGGAGACAATGAAAATTGCTAAAAAGTTTTTGACACCAAAATCTCAAAAGTAGTTGAATAAGTCACTCCCCTGATATGTTTATAAATTACTTATTGAATTATCGGGGGAGTATATGTTTCACTTTGAACAAATATTATCATGTTAAACAAGAAAGAATCATTGAAAATACTGAAGAAAGAAAATCCAAATCTTTCAGAACAGGAGATAGCGCAGATTTACAATCTCTTATATAAGTTAGCTACTATCGAATTCGAAACTATAAAAGAAGAAAATATATGAAAACTATCATCTATAAGAGAGTCAGTACCGATGAGCAGGCAGAAAATGGGTATAGCCTCCAATATCAAGAACAGGTTATAAGTCAATACTGCAAATTCAATAATTTTGAAATCATTGATGTATACACAGAAGACTATTCGGGTAAGGATTTCAATCGCCCTGAATGGATGAAGTTGTTGAACTACCTGAAAAAGAATAGGGGTAAAGTTGACCAAGTCTTGTGTCTTCGTTGGGATAGGTGGTCCAGAAATCTCCACTATGCCTTAGACGAAATCAAAAAACTAAGCAGCCTGGGAGTCAGGATTAACACAGTAGAACAACCAATTGATATTGAGAACCCGGACTCTAAGGTTCTTTTATCACTGTATCTTACTTTACCTGAGGTGGAAAATGATAAGAACTCAGCAAGGACTACTGAAGGCTCAAGAAGAGCCCGTTTCGAGGGCTGTTGGACTGGTTCACCTCCTAGAGGTTATTCATGTGTTAGAACGGCAGATAACAAATCTACACTTGCTCCAAATGACAAAGCCAAATATATCCAAATGGCCTTTGAACGTTTGGCTACAGGACTATATTCTGCAAATGATGTGAGGTTATGGTTAGGTAAGGAAGGGTTTCTACTTCCTAAACAAACTTTTTATCACACCATGAGAAATATTGCTTACATGGGAAAAATTTTTGTTAAGGCTTGGAAGAAGGAACCTGAACAAATAGTGGATGGTCTTCATCCTCCCTTAGTATCAGAAGAAGTTTTCAAGAGGGCAAATATGGTTCTTGATGGAAGGGTACGTCAGATGGATTACGATTCAGATAAGACTGATTTATATCCTATGAAGGGATTTATCAAATGTTCTAAACATGGTCGTACAATTACCGCTTATAAGGCTAGAGGAGGGAATGGTCAGAGATTACATTACCATTATTATATCTGTACCAAGAAGAATTGTTTCAGACATAGAGTTGAGGAAGTACATGATAAAGTTGAAAAACTCCTAAGTAAAATTTCACTTACCGCTGCTATGGTACTCGTTTATAAAAGTGCTCTTCAAACAATCATGGAGAGAGACTTTTCTGGTCAAAAATCAAAAATTAATAAACTGAAGACTGAGCAGGAAAAATTGATTCAGAGAAAAATCATCCTTCAGGACTCATTTATTGATGGGAAAATAGATTCAGAGGATTTCAAGGAAATCAAGAAAAGGATAGAATCTGACCTCTTCAAGGTGGAAGAAAACATAAGAAGTCTGGAGTCGGAGAAATCTCCCTTTAAGGAATATCTGAATAAAACGCTCCCTTTGATTGAAAATCTTCCTAGTTTTTGGAGGAAGGCTGATGGAAAAACCAAGAAAAAGATTCTCGGTTGCATCTTTGAGGAAAAAATTGAAAATCTAGATTTCGATGTTGCAACCACACCCTTCACTTTAGAAATGTCCGTTTTAATGGGTGTAGAGGGGGTTTTTGATGAGTATAAAAACAAAAAAGAGGTCGTTTCTGACCTCTTTTTCTCATTAGCTCCCCCTCTTGGGCTCGAACCAAGGACCCCATGATTAACAGTCATGTGCTCTAACCAGCTGAGCTAAGGAGGAATTTTAATGTTTCGTTAACTGCTTTTGTTTAACGTGATGCAAACTTAGCAGGTTGATGTATTTTTTCCAAATGCGAACCTTAAAAAAAATGACTTTTAACAGCTAAAACCCTAATTCCAATTCAAAATCAGGGACTTATTTTTTGATTTTTTTTCAAACTATTCTATTTCTACCTCTTTGGGAAGTTTGGACAAGAGCTTGTTGTAAATAAAGGTTACCCCCAAGACCATCAAACCGGCGATTACTGCCAACAGCACATTGTAATAAGCAGGGGCAGATAAGGTCAAGCGTAGGAAAATGGTTGCCAACGCAAAAGAGGAATACCTGAATAAGTTGTAATACTTGGTGGTGTACCGCAGGGAAAACAAAAGGATAAATACATCTGTGAAGATCAACAGGGTATAGAACAACTTGATGCTGTAAATAAACTGCATGTTCTGATAAGCGGAAATCAGGTCATATACTCCCAGGGCTAAAAAGGTTAAAGTCAGATAAATGGAAATCAGCTTTTTGATACCGATAAAGTTTTTTTGCTCCTCATGACTTTTGGTGATGCGGATATGTTTTTGGGCCCTGTAAAACAAACCGGTGATCAAGAAAATAATGATCGCTCCAAAAGCATCCGAGACAATAGGCAATAACTCTAAAAGGAACTCTATCTTCCAATTCACTTCTCCCAGATAATGCCCAAATTCCTTGAAAGCATCCCTCAGCAATACCAAAGAAATGATTTCAAACTGTTTTCCCACAGAATCCGCTACCGACTTTGGGATCAGGAAGATCAGTCCCAAAACTTCGAAAATCAAAAGCACATTGAATGCAAGTTCGATAGCGAAAAATGCAGTAAAATTTTCTCCAAGATGGATGATGTCCAAATGACTCAGTAACCCAATAAATAGGCCGGCCATAAAAAAAGCGACTACGATATTGCTGATGGTCTTACTGACAGGCGCACTTTCCCACCTTTCATCTAAAAAGTCAAATGCTTTGATCTGAAATCTGAAAATCTGTTTGACCATACATAATTCTGGTTTTGACTGGTAATGAGAATACTGATTTTGAATAATCTGCTAAAATAAAAATCATCCAATGTTTTCTTTGGGACAAAAATCACATTAAATTAAATGATCCAAAACAAATCCCCTATGGGACCAAACTTCAATAGACGAGATTTTATCCGCCTGAGCTTTTCAAAGGAGATGATGAAGCGAATGGATTGCTGTGGAGGCCGTACAGAAAAGAATGGAACCTGATTGGTGCATAAAAAAGAATGAGATTATAATTTTGAAACCAACAACATTTGAAATAAACAGCTTGAAAATGGAAAAATACACACTCGATGTCAACGGGAAAAAATATCAAGTAGAGGCCGATCCTGAGATGCCGCTCTTATGGGTTTTAAGGGATATTATTTCTTTGAAAGGCACAAAATATGGCTGTGGACAGGCACTTTGTGGGTCCTGCACAGTGCATTTGGATGGGGAAGCCATCAGGTCCTGCAGTTTTCCGGTATCTGAAGTAGGAACCCAGAAAGTCACTACGATTGAGGGACTTTCCAAGGAGGGGGAACACCCTCTTCAGAAAGCATGGGTAGAGCATGTGGTGCCACAATGTGGCTATTGCCAGACAGGACAGATCATGAGTGCTGCAGCTTTGCTGAAAAGAAATCCAAGCCCCTCGGAATCAGAGATAGAAGCAGCGATGGCAGGTAACATTTGCAGGTGCGGCACATACAACCGTATCAAAGATGCCATCATGACAGCTTCCAAATCCTAATTATTTCTGACCTAAAAAAATTAAGCTATGATGCCTAAATTTCCATTTCTGAAAACCAAATCCCCCGAAGATAAAAGTAAAGTGTTTGTTCCCTCCCGAAGGGATTTCCTAAAAATAGGTTCCCTCGCTACCGGTGGATTCCTGTTGGGCGTTAACTTTCAGTGCAGCGGTCCAAAAGGGGAGACCATTACCTTTGCTCCCAATGTGTACCTCAGTATTGACTCTGATAATCAGGTAACCATTATTGCCCATAGATCTGAGATGGGTACCGGTATCCGTACCTCCCTTCCCATGATTGTAGCCGATGAATTGGGTGCAGATTGGAGTAAAGTGAAAATCGTGCAGGCGGAAGGTGATGAAGAAAAATACGGGGACCAAAATACCGATGGGTCTTATTCTGTGAGGATGTTTTACGAGCCCATGCGCAAGGCTGGAGCCACAGCCAGACATATGCTGATCGCTGCTGCTGCCCAAAAATGGGGTGTAGATGCAACAGATTGCCAAACCGCCAATGGAGAAGTGGTGAGTGCTTCTGGCAAAAAGATCAAATTCGGCGATTTGGTAGAATCTGTCAGAGAAATGCAAATGCCAGAACCTGAAAGTATCACTTTGAGGGACTTTGCGGAGTATAAATTGATCGGAAAAGACGTGGCCATCTATGATGCCAAGGATATGTCTACAGGAAAGGCTGTGTATGGGGCAGATGTGGATTTGCCCAATATGCAGATTGCTGTGATCAAAAGAAGTCCTGTCATCGGGGCCAAGGTAGTTTCTTATAATGATGAAAAAGCATTGGCAATTCCTGGGGTTAACAGGGTGGTCAAAATCGATGGTTCAGGAATTCCTCCGGGTTTGGACAAGGCCTTGGAAGGTGTTGCCGTTATCGCCGATAATACTTGGTCGGCTTTGAAAGGCAGGGATGCACTGGAGATTGAATGGGATTTGGGGCCTAATCAGGACTATTCCTCAGCTCGACAATTGGAAGAAATGATCAAAAGTACTTCCGGAAATGGAATGGTCAGAAGGGAAAGAGGGAATTTCAATGCTGCCAGACAGGCTTCTGGACAGATCATTGAGAGAACCTATCTGGCACCATTTTATGCCCATGGTACCATGGAGCCCCCTGCAGCCATCGCTGATTTTAAGGGAGATGGTACATGTGAAGTATGGGCACCGACCCAGCATCCGCAGTGGGCCAGGCAAGCTGTTGGGCAGGCATTGGGTATTGATTACCAAAATGTTAAAATGAATGTTACGTTGTTGGGGGGTGGATTTGGCAGAAAATCCAAACCTGATTTTGTGGTGGAAGCTGCACTGCTGTCCAGGGCTGCTAAATCACCTGTAAGGGTACAATGGACGAGGGAAGATGATCTCCATCACGACTTCTACCATGCCCAAAGTGCGCAAAGGATCCGAGCAGTGCTGGATAAAAATGGCAACCTAAGTGGTTGGAATCACCATACAGTATTTCCGGCTATCGGAGCGACAGGAAATGCTGATGAACTTCATCCATCAGATGGTGAGTTAGGTTTGGGCTGTATTGATTTTCCTTATGAGGTACCCAATATCCGGATCGAAACACATGAATCCAAAGCGCATACCCGAATCGGGTGGTTGCGTTCGGTGAGCAATATCCACCATTCCTTTGCCATCAATTGTATGCTGGATGAGGTAGCTGAAGCCAAGGGCGCAGATCCTGTGGATTTCCTTATGGGGATGTTGGCAGAAGATAAAAACCTGACTTTTGAGGGAGAATTGAAAGGGGATTTTGGTAATTATGGAGAGCCTTTGGATAAATTCCCATGGAACACCCGAAGATTAAGAGGCGTAATCGAGAGGGTGGCCAAAGAAGCCAATTGGAAGGAGGCTGTTGCTGCGGGAAAATCAATAGGATTTGCTGTTCATAAAAGCTTCCTGACTTATGTGGCATGTATCGTAGAAGTAGAAAGAGGGAATAATGGACAGATTCTTATTCCGGAAGTCCATTATGCGGTGGATTGCGGAATCGGTGTCAATTCTGACAGGATCCGTTCACAGTTTGAAGGTGGGGCACAATTTGCAACCAGCTTGGTGCTGACCTCTGCCATTACTTTTGAAAAGGGTAAAGTACAGCAAAACAACTTTGATGGGTATGAGGTCATTAGAATGCCTCAATCACCCAAGAAAATACATGTGCATTTGGTGGAAAGTATGGAAAAACCAACTGGAGTGGGAGAGCCTCCTGTGCCTCCTTTCATTCCGGCATTATGTAATGCGATTTACAAGCTGACAGGAGAAAGGGTGTATCAATTGCCGTATAAAGGTTAAAGTCAGACCTTTGAGGTTTGCCAAACCTCGAAGGTCTTTGTTAGAATAAAAGTTTCTGTTGTAAACCTTCGAGGTCAGAAAGACCTCAAAGGTTTTTTTATTTACAGTGTAACCATCTCTAGTGTGCTTATCGTTTGTGTATGAAATCCCAAATGAGCCATGAAACCCTGGATCAAAAAGGCTATCCTAGCCATCTTTTTTCTTCCGATTTTGATTTTTACACTGACTGCTGCAATCCTGGCTTTCAAGCAGGAGGCTATTACCCAAAAGGCCGATCGTCACAATCCACATCTCCCACTACATATTGCAAACCATTCAAAAAGAACTGGAGTAAGTCCGGATTTTCAAAATGCTGGGCATTGAGGTTGGAGAGTAATACCTCACTTTATCCTTCCCATGTGCTCTAAGCTAATTAGATTTTTCCGGTTTTTGCAGACTGTCTTTGATCGGTGAGATCTTCATTGAATTTTTATAAATTGTCAAGTATTCCATCAATAAAACCAAAATCCCATGATTTTCAAAAGGATTTTATGTCTTGCGCTGTGCAGCATCTTGTGGTCTGTCAAAGGGTTCTCTCAAAAGCTTACTTTAGACCAAACGACCACCGGAGTGGATTTTAAGTTTGGAGACAAACTATTGTTGACTTATCAGACGGCAATGGCAGATGTGCAGGAAGGGGTGAATTCCGAATTCAAGAAGTCCGGTTTTATCCATCCACTGCGAACACTCTCTGGTCAATTACTTACCCGTATTCAGCCTTCAGGTCATTATCATCACTATGGGATTTGGGGACCCTGGACCAAGACCACAGTACAAGGGAGAGAGGTGGACTTCTGGAATTTGGGAGATGGTAAGGGTAGGGTGGATTTCGACCAAATCCTTTCAATGAAGGAAGAAGAGGGGTATTTAGAGTTGCTTGTAGGTCAGCATCACATGGATCTGCTATCGCCAAGCGGACCACAACTGGCCATGTATGAAGAACTGGCGATTAGGGTTTGGCAACCTAAAGAGGGGGCTTATCTGGTAGATTATTCAAGTAAAGTTTCCGTTGCTTTGCCTGAGGGTATACGGTTGGAAGAATATCGGTACGGTGGTGGACTTGGTTTTAGGGCGGTGGAATCCTGGCATCCCGGGAATAGTATCATCATGACTTCAGAAGGGCTTGAGTGGGGTGCTGCTGATGGTTCGACTGCCAAATGGGTAATGATCAGTGGGGATTCTGGAGATAGCTCAGGTCAAAGTGGCATCCTGTTGCTCAGCCATCCGCAAAATTGGGCCCATCCGGAGCCACTCCGAGTGTGGCCTGAAGATTCCAATGAAGGCAAAGCAAATGTGTTTGTCAATATTACCCCTATAAGATATGAAGGTAGAGAGTTGAAGCATGGGGAAAGCTATGTCCTGAAATACAGGATGGTTATTTTTGACGGTAGGATGGATGCTGAAAGGGCTACACGGTTCTGGGCAGATTTTGCAGCATTTTAGTCGAAATTATTGCTGCCCATCACACCATCATCAGTCTGTAACGCCAGACTTCCCTTACATCGGCGATGTTTACATAGAAAGGCTTATAGATGGGGTTGGCAGAACAGAGGAGCAGTCTTTCCTTTTCTTTGATCTGGTTATAGGCAATTTTGAAAGTTACCCCGTCCTGTTCGGTGACGATAACGTACTTTTCCCCGTCTTTGATACCCATCCAGTCATCCACATATTCACAGATGATCCAAGCGCCTTCCGGTATGGGCAGCATGGAGTCCCCATCCACTTGGAATACCCGGTGCTTTTTATCCTGGGGAAGGAATGGCAGGGAAAATCTGGGTAGTTCTCCGATAAAATCCGGGTCAGCAAAACCGGCCAGGTAGGAGGCCTTGGCTTTTTGGGATACTACCTCTATCAATTCGCGTCCTTCCCTGTCCACCGTAGTGCTCAGGATACGGAGGTTGCGGCCACGGAGAAACTGATCCGTCTCCAACAGCTGCCGGAGTTTATATTCTGAGAGTGATGCCAGTTCTTTGCGTAAAAGAATATCTATAGAGACGCCAAAGTAATCCGCAAACTGAATGATCGTCTCCAAAGGAGGGCTGATGTTCAGTTCATATCCTGCGAGTTTGGACCTGCTGATCCCGATGGCATTGGCCAGGGTTTCCTGGGTAAGGGACTTTTGCTTCCGTAAAAACTTGATGTTTGCGTTGAGGTACATTTTTTCTGCCAAGTACTGTCCTGATTTGTGATTTTTCTGTTCAAATATAGGGAATAATGTCTAAATTATAAACATTAAAATGTTAAAAATATTGACATTATGGACAGTGGAAGAACGATAGTGCACATGGATTTGGATTCCTTCTTTGTATCGGTGGAGCGGCTGTATGACAGCAGGTTAAATGGTAAGCCCATCCTCATCGGAGGATCTGGGGACAGGGGAGTGGTGGCTTCTTGCAGTTATGAGGCGAGGAAGTTTGGGGTACATTCGGCCATGCCCATGCGTACGGCAAGGCAGCTTTGTCCGGAGGCCTTGATCATCAGGGGGGATTTTGAGAAATACAGTCAGAAATCCCATGAGATTACAGAGATTATCCGGGAGGAGGTGCCCTTATTTGAGAAGTCATCCATTGATGAGTTTTATATTGATTACACAGGAATGGACAGGTTTTTTGGCTGCTTCAAGATGGCCAAGGAGCTTCGGGAAAGGATTCTCAAGGAGAGCGGGCTTCCGATTTCTTTAGGGCTTTCGGAAAACAAGACGGTGTCCAAGGTGGCTACGGGAGAAGCCAAGCCCAACAATGCCAAGGAGGTTCCTAGGGGTACGGAGAAGCCGTTTTTGGCGCCTTTGTCCGTCCGGAAGATTCCTATGATCGGTGAGAAGACCTCCCTTACGCTGTACAATATGGGAGTAAAGACTGTCAGGACCCTGCAGGTTATGCCGGCAGAGTTGCTGGAGGCTACTTTTGGTAAAAACGGCCTGAGTATCTGGGAAAAGGCCAATGGCATAGACCGCTCTCCGGTGACACCTTATTCGGAAGCGAAATCCATTTCTTCGGAAAATACCTTTGAGCAGGATACCATAGATGTAAAAATGTTGGAGGCCAATCTGATAGCGATGACGGAGCAATTGGCCGGCAAGCTGCGTCAAAAGCAGCAGCTTACCGCCTGTGTGAGTGTGAAGATCCGCTATTCGGACTTTGATACGCATACGGTACAGCAGCGCATACCTTATACTTCTGCAGACCATAACCTCATCAAAACCGTCAAGGAGCTGTTCAAAAAGCTGTACACGCGCCGTCTGCTCATCCGTCTGATAGGGGTGAGGTTCAGCCATCTGGTTCATGGCAGTTATCAGATCAATCTCTTTGAGGACACCGAGGAGCAGATCAGGCTTTATCAGGCGCTGGACCGGCTCAATGGGAAATATGGGGACAAGACAGTCTGCCGTGCGGTGGGGATGCAGGTAGGAAGGAGGAGGTTTAATCCTTTTAATGGTGTGGCAGTATGAGGTGTTTTGTGCGCAGTAGCTTCTTCAATACTTTGCTATGTTTTGAAATAAAAGCGTTTTTTCAAGACAAAAGCCGTTCAAATCCGTTATATCTTAATACCTTGTGTACATTGATTGACGTTTGATTATCCTAACCCTTTAAAGAGTAAAGCAATGATAGAATATGCAGTGATGGAGACTCCTTTGGGTAATCTCCGGGCGGAAGCCTGGGATGGATACCTGGTCAGGTTACAGTTTACGGACGAACCCGTGACAGACACCTTTTTGGATGGCGTTCTGATGGACGTGAGAATACAGCTTGGTTTATATTTCCAAGGTAAATTGGACACGTTTGATATTCCGGTAGCCTTTGGAGGTACGGAATTTCAGCAAAAAGTGTGGATGGAAGTGAATAAGGTGCCCTTTGGTCAAACCAGTACGTATGAAAAGATTGCCATGAAGCTTGGAAACCCCAATGCGGTAAGGGCAGTAGGTACCGCCATAGGTGCCAACCCTATTCTGATTATGTTGCCCTGTCATAGAATTGTCGGGAAATCCGGGCAACTCACTGGTTATGCCGGCGGCTTGTGGCGCAAGACCAAGTTGCTGGAATTGGAGCAAAAGGAAAAAGTAGGCGCTCAGGTAAAGCTGGAGTTTAAGGATTTTTAATCCTTTAGCAGGCTATATAACGGTTTTTGGGGTTTGAACCCCTAATTGGATGAGATGTAATGCCCTAGGCGGTTTTACATCTCATTTCCATTTTTTTCTCTGCCCAAAAGCCTTATTTTTGCGTAGCTTATTTGAAAAATTAAACTTTAAGAATATGTCTTCGACTAAATATGATTTGATTGTTGTAGGGTCAGGTCCAGGTGGGTATGTAGCGGCGATCCGTGCATCACAACTGGGAATGAAAACTGCAGTAGTAGAGGCTGCTGAATTGGGCGGTATCTGTTTGAACTGGGGTTGTATCCCTACCAAAGCATTGATCAAGAGTGCTCAGGTTTTTGAATATATCAACCATTCCGAGGATTACGGCATCAAGGTAAAAGGTGCTGAGGTGGATTTTGGCGGTATGATCAAAAGAAGCCGTGATGTGGCTGCGGGCATGTCCAAAGGTATTCAGTTCCTGTTTAAAAAGAACAAAATCGACCAATTGCTGGGCTGGGGTAAAGTTCAGCCAGGCAAGAAAGTGGAAGTTGAAGATAAAGACGGCAAGAAGACAGTTTATTCCGCTGACCATATCATCATCGCTACCGGTGGTAGAGCCAGAGAACTTCCTGCACTGAAAATTGACAATGAAAAAATCATTGGCTACCGCAAAGCAATGGTGTTGGACAAAAAACCTGAAAAAATGGTTGTAGTGGGTTCCGGTGCCATCGGTGTGGAATTCGCTTATGTATACAGCTCCATTGGTACAGAAGTGACCATCGTGGAATTTATGGACAGGATCGTGCCCAATGAAGATGAGGAAGTGTCAAAAGCACTGGAGAGAACTTACAAGAAAAGCGGTATCAAAATCATGACCAGCACAGAGGTGACAGCAGTGGATACCAAAGGTAAAGGCTGTAAAGTGACCGTGAAGGATAAAAAAGGCAATGAATCTGTCATCGAATGTGATGTGGTGCTTTCTGCGGTGGGTGTTGTATCCAACGTCGAGAATATCGGATTGGAAGATGTAGGTATTTTGGTTGAAAGAGGTAAAATCAAAACTGATGAATTCTACAAAACCAATATGCCTGGCTATTATGCCATCGGTGATGTGACCACAGGTCCAGCTCTTGCGCACGTAGCTTCTGCAGAAGGTATCATCTGTGTGGAGAAAATTGCAGGACACCATCCTGAAGCTTTGGATTATAACAACATTCCGGGCTGTACCTACTGCTCACCTGAAATTGCTTCAGTGGGTTATACCGAAGCCAAAGCAAAAGAAGCAGGTTATGAAGTGAAAGTGGGTAAATTCCCATTCTCTGCTTCCGGTAAAGCTTCTGCTGCAGGTGCCAAAGACGGTTTTGTGAAATTGGTATTTGATGCCAAGTATGGAGAGCTTTTGGGTGCCCATATGATCGGAGCCAATGTTACCGAGATGATAGCAGAGATCGTAGCCATCCGTAAATTGGAGACTACCGGTCATGAGCTGATCAAGACTGTTCACCCTCACCCTACTATGTCAGAAGCAGTGATGGAAGCTGCTGCGGCTGCTTATGGAGAAGTGATCCATATCTAATATATTAGAATTTCATGCTACTTAAAACACAAGATCAAGCAATTGGTCTTGTGTTTTTTCTTTTTAAAGAGTTGATATTTAGAGAAATATTAAAATTCTCTTGACAACTAATGTTTTTTTTCTACTTTTAACTAAATCAATTTTACCGGTATCTTTTTGATTAGGCTTCACGATCCTGCCTGCGTATTGCAATGGGTCTTGTAATTTGTTTAAATATGAAAAAGTTAGTGTATAGTTTAGGATTACCAATCTTAATTATTGGTTTTTTTCTTTTGCCTTTCGATTCTGTAAATGGTCAATCTACATCTGATTGTAATTGGGTCGGAAGTAGTCATGGCTGTGATGTCTATGATTGCGGCAGATGTATAATGTGGGCTTGCGGAACAAGCGGAGGGATGCTGGTTTGTGAAGAAGAAGAATCAGAGTAAAATTTATTAAGTTACCATTATGATACAGCGCTGTATTTTCTGTTTTTTTTTAATTTTTGTTTTTGGTATCGGATCATGTAATAATAATAATGATCTTCAGGTTGATTTTGAAGAATTTGAACTTATTATTGATGAAGCGAAGAAAATAAATGATGGCCTTGGTTTTTTTCAAAAACCTGATAAGGTTCAATTGGCTGCGGATTCGATAATTATTGTATTCAGTGGGTATTCAGGTGTTTCCATGTATGCCATTTCGGATGGAAATCAGGTTGATTTTATTAATCCAAGGGGTAATCCCAAAAGGTCTTTTTTCTTTTCATCTTTTGATGCCAGCGATTTTCCAATAGTTTATCTTTTGGAAGCTAGGCAAAACAAAATATTCGTTTATAACTTCATTGAAAAGGAATTCGTGGACGAGATTCCATTGAATCTTGACACCGGTACTTCTCTCAGAATTTCAGGAGGGAAATTTAAATTTTTCAAAGGTTCTTTTTATGTGGAGCTTAATCCTGTAGGGACCCCATTGCTAGACTCAAATTATTATAAAAATTCAGGTAAATTTATTGGGGTCTTTGATGCAGAGGGCGTACTTGAGCAAAGGATAATCGATTATCCAAATCAATTGACTAATCCAGTTGGCCACATTATACCAGCCAATTACTACTCTTTTGACTTTAGCCAAGATAAAATGTATATATGTTTTCCATTTGAAAAATTTATTAGAGTTTATGATTTGGACTCAAATTTTGACAATTATCAAACTTTACCCATTCCCAGACCAGATAATATAGAATTAGATTTGATTTATTTACCAAATAAGTTTTATCCTAGCGAAATTCCAGTTCAAGATCGTAAGATTTCCGCAAGAGTAAGTGACTTAATTGTCCAGGAAGACAGGTTGTTTTTGTCTTTTGTTATTAATGATAATCAAAATAATGACCGATTTCGTGAATTTACATCTCTTTTTCAGCTTGATCTGAACGAAATGAAATGGAAAGTTCAAAGTGAACTCATTGATTCATTTGATTTGGGCATGTTCGTGAGCCCATCAAATGGAAGCTTTTTGTATTTGGATGCTTCGGTCACAATTAAAGATGATAAATTCATCAATTTTGTCAGTACTAAATGATCAATACATTATTCAAAATCAAGAAAACCGAAGGCTTGGCCTTTGGTTTTCTTTTTTACAACAAAATCCCCAACTTGGACTTCCAAATCTATTCAACCTATGGAACTCCAACTCTCCACACCTGCCTTACTTTTTTCGGCCATCACTTTGATGATGCTGGCCTTTACCAATCGGTTTTTGGCCATTGCCAACCTGATCCGGGGACTTCACAAAAAATACTTAGAAAATCCTAAAGAAGACATCATAATTGAACAAATTCACAACCTGAAAAGGCGATTGAGCATGATCAAATACATGCAGCTCTGTGGGGTGCTAAGTTTTCTGCTATGTGTGGTCTGTATGTACCTGATCTTCATCGAAGCCCAAGCAGCCGCCAACTATGTCTTTATAGGCAGTATGTTGGCGCTATTGATTTCTCTGGGAATTTCCCTTATCGAAATATTGATATCCACCAAAGCGCTGAATTTGGAAATCCAGGACATGGAGACTTTGTTTCAAAAGCGCTCTTCCGGATTCTGGTTTAAAAAAGAAAAAAATGAAGAATAAGATTTACGGATTATTGATGTTGATGCTCCTTTTTTCCTGTAAAAAAGAGGTGTCAGTAACTCAAAATGAGGACTCAATTTCAAATGTTCAGCACAAGATTCTACTTTCAACAGTAGCAGAGGTCAGGGACTTTTATACTTGGACATTTGATAGAATCCCTATGGTATCTGCGCACAGAGGAGGGCCATACCCGGGGTTTCCTGAAAATGCGATAGAGACTTTTGAACATATCCTCAAGCATACCCCCTCCATCATTGAATTTGATGTGGCTTTGACCAAAGATTCGGTTTTGGTACTGATGCATGACAATACTTTAGACAGGACTACTTCTGGGAAAGGAAAGGTAATTGACCATACCTTTGAGGAAATAAGGGAGCTTTTCCTAGTAGACAATCAAGGGAATGAAACTTCCTTTAGGGTGCCAACTTTGGATGATGCCCTGGCTTGGGGAAAAGGAAAAACCTTATTCACCGTAGACATCAAAAGGGAAGTTCCTTTTGAAATGGTCGTAGATGCCATCAAAAGATATCAAGCCGAGCCCTATGCTGCGGTAATCACTTATAGTGTAGAGGCAGCTAAAAAAATGCACAGACTGCACCCGGAACTGATGTTGTCTGTAACCATCAGAAATGAGGAAGAACTTCAGCGGTTTGAGGAGTCGGGGATTCCAGTGGATCGTTGGATTGCCTTTACCGGTACTTCCGAGCGTCCAAAGGAATTCAATGAATTGCTCCATGAGAAAGGTGTTTTCACTATTTTAGGAGTATTGGGCAACTTGGACCGCAGTGCTATTGCCCGTGGGGACCAAATCTATGTGGAGTTTGTTGAATATGGGGCGGATATTTTGGCTACAGACAGACCGATAGAAGCAGCAAAGGCGATTGTGGGCTTGAGTCCGGAAAATAGTTCCAAGTTGAAGTATTTTAGGTAAGAAGCGAGAGACTAGAAGCGAGAAATTAGACTCAAGACTCAAGATATTGATTCTAGACCTGAATAGGAGTAGAAGAAAGGCTGATTTCGGAAATGGGCCTGAAGGGCCGCCCTGTGACAGCCCAGGATGCAGTCCTGGGTAAAGAAAATAAAACCATCCAGAGGTCTGAAGGACCGATCTTGTGGGAGATTTCGGATATAGAAAGTGTGATTTCGGAAATAATTAAGAATAAAGGAAGAAGGAAAGCGAGAGATCAGGTTTAAGTGCGATTTCGAAAGGCGGATTTCGGAAATAGGCCTGAAAGGCTGCCCTGTGATAGCCTAGGATGGAGTGCTGGGTAAAGAAAATGAAATCATCCAGAGGTCTGAAGGACCGATCCTATTGGCGATTTCAGATTCCAAAATTTAAATTCCGAATGCCAGTTGTCGAAAAGTCTCAACAAATCTTACATCTTATGTCTCATGTCTAAGGTCTTTAGTCTTTTATTTACCAATTGCGGGAAAAGTCTCGTTTCTTTGTTCTCAATGAAAATATCTTGTTTCTTGCATCTTGACTCTTGTTTCTAATATATATGATAATCGATTTACGTTCAGATACCGTAACCAAGCCCACTAAAGGCATGTTGGAGGCCATGTGGTCAGCCCATGTGGGAGATGATGTTTTTGGGGAAGACCCTACCGTCAATGCCCTCGAGCAAAAACTGGCGGATATGTTTGGGATGGAAGCCGGGCTTTTCTGCCCCTCAGGCACCATGACCAATCAGATAGCGGTCAAGCTGCATACGGGTCCACAAAAGGAAGTGATCTGCCACAAGTATTCCCACATCTATCTGTATGAAGCAGGAGGTATCATGGCCAATGCCCATGCATCGGTCAAACTCCTGGAAGGTGCTTATGGTAAAATCACAGCCCAGGATGTCTTGGACAATATCAGTCCAGATGATGTGCATGCCTGTGAGACTACTTTGGTATCTCTGGAAAACACCATGAATAAGGGAGGAGGCAGCATTTATACTTTGGATGAGGTGAAGCCTATCAAAGTCCTTTGCGACAAACATGGGATCAAACTCCACCTGGATGGTGCCCGACTGTTCAATGCCTTAGTGGCAAGCGGTGAAAGTACCAAAGACTGGGGTGCTCAGTTTGATACTATTTCCATCTGTTTGAGCAAAGGTTTGGGTTGCCCGATTGGATCTGTGCTATTAGGAACCAAAGCTGACATCAAGAGGGCGAGAAAAATCAGGAAGTCTTTTGGTGGAGGCATGCGACAGGCCGGATACCTGGCAGCAGCAGCCATTTATGCATTAGACCATCATGTGGATCGTTTGGCGGAGGATCATGCAAGGGCGAAGACCATTGGTCAAATCTTGGAAAAACATCCGCTTGTGTCAGAGGTTTTTCCTGTGATGACCAATATCGTGATTGCGAGATTGCAGGGCATCAGTCCTGAGGACTTCCTGTCTAAACTTTCTGAAAATGGAATCAAAGCCGTGAAGTTCGGCAAAGACCAGGTCCGTTTTGTGACGCATCTGGATTTTAATGATGAAATGCTAGAGTTATTCGGGGAGAGGATAAAGAAGATATAGTTGAAATAATTTGAAATTTGATTCAATTATAAAAGCGATTAATAATTTATGTTGTAAACGTAAAAATGTTTACTTTTCAAACGTAAGATAGTTTATTTTTATAAAATAAATATTATCTTTGTTTTGTAAGTCATTGGTAAACATGGTGTTTAAAGAAGATATAGAAGCAGCTTATAATGGTCAGAAACGAGTTTTGGCCAGAGATGTTGGTTTGATCAATCGTAACTTGTTAGAGACATTCAAACCGTCTTCCTCTCATATTGAAGTGATTTCCGGAATAAGAAGGTCTGGAAAGAGTACTTTGATGAGACAGATCGTCAAAAAGTATTTTGGAAAAGTCGCCTACTTTAATTTTGAGGATTCAAGAGTTTTTGGTTTTGGGGTAGGGGATTTTTCAAAGTTAGATGAGGTTATGGGAGATGAAATAGAAGCTTATTTTTTTGATGAAATACAGAATGTGGAAGGTTGGGAGATTTTTGTCAGACAGCTTCACGAGAGAAAGGAGAAAGTATTTGTAACAGGCTCGAACGCTTCATTATTGAGTAGGGAAATGGGTACAAGATTGACTGGCCGATATCTCAGTCATGAAGTCTTTCCATTTTCATATCAAGAATACCTTGCCTTTTTAGATCTAGATGATTGTCAGGAAAACTTCAATGACTATCTTGTCAAAGGTGGATTTCCTGAATTCTTAAGAGACCAAAACCCTGAAATCCTTCAGATGTTATTGAAAGATATCTTGTATAGAGATATAGCGGTTAGATTTGGTATAAAAAATACCCATGTCCTGATGGATATTGCGCTGTTCCTAGTTTCAAACATTGGAAAAGAGGTGAGTTTTAATGGTCTTCGAAAAACTTTCAATGTAGGTTCTCCGAGCACGGTATCAGATTATTTATCATGGATGGAAGATTCCTACTTGCTGTTTTTCCTTCCACGTTTCAGCTGGTCGTCTAAAAGTATTTCCAAGAATCCTAAAAAAGTATATTGCATCGACAATGGATTTGCCAAATCTAATTCTTTGAGTTTTACAAAGGATAAGGGTAGGCTTTTAGAGAATCTTGTTTATTTGAATTTTAGAAAACAAAATCAAAAAATCTTTTATTTCAAAGAGCGGAAGGAATGTGATTTTGTAGTTTTTGAGGGTAATGTCTGTAAATGGCTGATACAAGTTACTGAGAGACTGCATCCTGATAATAGGGATAGGGAATTGGAAGGGTTAGTAGAAGCGATGAACTTTTTTGAAATGGAGAAGGGCTTTATTCTAACTTTAGAACAAAATGATCGGTTAGTTGTAAATGAAAAATCAATCGTGATTCAAGATATAAGATCGTTTTTCGGCCTATGAAATTAAATATTTCTCTGACAGTCTGGTTAATAGTGGTACCTGCATTGAAGAATGTATATTGAATTGAGCTCTACTCTGTAAACCAGTCTGTGTTCTAGATTGATTCTTCGTGACCACCAACTTGAAAGATCATGTTTGAGGGGTTCTGGTTTTCCGGTCCCTTCAAATGGTGTCCTCAAGGACTCTTTGATCGACTCGTTGATTTTTTGGAGGGTTTTCCTGTCAGTATGTTGCCAAAAAAGGTAATCCTCCCATCCTGTGCTTAAAAAAATGATTTTCATGGTGAAAGTGATAATTATTATTCAAAAAGATTTTTTTCTTCTCCCATGCCTTTTTCAAATTCTTCTATTCCTCTCAAAAGTCGCTCAGCGTTTTTAGGGCTCTTTAACAAATAAAATGTTTCCAGCATGCTCTCATAGTCCGCCTTGGACATCACCACTACGTCTTCGCCATTGGCCCTTGTAACGAAAAGCGGAGACCTGTCATGGAATACTTTATCCAAAAAGCTTTTGAGGTGTTGCCTGAAATTTGAATAAGTTGTGATTTCCATGGTTGTTCTTTTTTACATATTTAAGCAATTTGACTTATTGTACAATAATATGTACAAATCAATGAGCTGATTTTTAAAGTTCAAGGTGCCATTCTATAATTAATATAAATCCTTGTTTTCTTATTTTGTCCTATTTTCATCAATTTTTCTAGCTTATTGCAGTATATTAGATAAAAAGTTGCCAAATGATTACAAAAGAGAAAGTATTGGAAACGTTGAAAACCATGCCAAATGAGTTTTCCATTGATGATTTGATGGATAAATTGATCTTGCTTAACAAAGTTCAGGTTGGCATGGAGCAGGCAAAGAAAGGGGATTCTTATACATCAGATCAGGCGAAAAAACTGATTAAAGAATGGTCAAAGTAAAATGGTCCAAACAAGCAGTTGAAGATATTTTTGAAATCCGAAAGTTTTACAGTGAAACTTCAACCACATTTGCTGAAGAACTGGTAGATTTAATTTTTTCAAAAGAGATTTTATTAGCTCAATTTCCAGAAATCGGGAGAATTGTTCCAGAATTAAACAACCGATTTGTCAGGGAGCTTATTTTCAGAAATTATAGGATTATTTATGTTATTTTTGATGAAGCGAATATTAGTGTATTAGCTGTTCATACCAGTTCTAGACCTTTGTCTGACATTTCCTTATTTGAGGGATAGTACTCTCAATTCCCTCCTTATTGCTAATTTGCATCTTCAAAATTTCCCGGACAAATGATCGACAGCACCCCTTTGGCAGAACGTATGCGGCCTTCCCGATTGGAAGAGCTGATAGGACAGGAGCACCTGACGGCACCCACAGCTTTTTTGTATAAGGCCATCAAGTCAGGGAATGTGCCTTCCCTGATCTTTTGGGGACCTCCAGGGGTAGGGAAAACCACCATTGCCAACATCATTGCCAATGAAATCAAAGTCCCTTTCTATACCCTCTCCGCCATCAGTTCGGGAGTAAAGGATATCAGAGAAGTCATTGAGAAAGCCAAATACCAAAGGGGAGCCGTACTCTTCATCGACGAGATCCACCGCTTCAACAAATCCCAGCAGGATGCCCTCTTAGGGGCCGTGGAAAAAGGAGTCATCCGTCTGATCGGCGCCACCACAGAAAACCCGTCCTTCGAAGTCAATGCTGCCCTGCTTTCCAGATGTCAGGTCTATACCCTGAATTCCTTGGGCAAGCATGAACTTGAAGCCATGTTAAAGCAGGCGATGGAAAAAGATGTAGAGCTGAAGAAAAAGCACATCGAACTCCAGGAAACGGAAGCGCTGCTTCGTATGTCTGGAGGGGATGGCAGGAAGCTGCTCAACCTGTTTGAGATAGTCATTGAGGGCATCAATGAGGATCCCTGTGTGATCACCAATGAAAAGGTGATTCAGATTGCCCAACAGAAAATAGCTCTTTATGACAAATCAGGTGAGCAGCATTACGACATCATCTCCGCCTTTATCAAATCCATCAGAGGATCTGACCCAAATGCGGCCGTGTATTGGTTGGCCAGGATGATTGAAGGAGGGGAGGATGTGAAATTTATCGCGAGAAGATTGGTGATTTTGGCCTCCGAAGACATTGGCAATGCCAACCCAAATGCGCTGTTATTGGCTACTAACTGCTTTGAAGCTGTGAAAATGATCGGCTATCCTGAGTCGAGAATTATCCTTTCGCAGTGTGTAACTTATTTGGCTTCATCTGCCAAGAGTAATGCGTCATATATGGCCATCAACCGGGCCCAGGCTTTGGTCAAGGAAACCGGGGATCTACCTGTTCCTCTTCATCTCCGAAATGCCCCTACCAAGCTGATGAAGGACCTGAATTATGGAAAAGAGTACAAGTATTCGCATGACTATGCAGGGAATTTTGTTGCACAGGAATTTCTGCCAGACGATATCAAAAACACCAAACTTTACGAGCCCGGAAATAACGCCAGAGAAAATGAACTGAGGAGGTTTCTGGGGGAAAGGTGGAAGGGGAAGTATGGGTATTAAGTGGAATGTCGAAAGGCGGATTTCGGAAAAATATAGCCCTACAATTTCTGTTCTGATCTTTTGATTAGAATCGGTTGGAAGTAGATTCAATAATTGAAGTAATTTCCAAATATCTTCTAGTGCATTAATTTAATCGGATAAGTTAATGCGATACTTATGATTAGTTTATTTGTTTTTTTAAATTGATTTCAGCTCAACTTTTTTGGATAATGAAAAAGGATTTGAAGGATCGGACGAAAAAATTCGCATTGACTGTCATTGATATGGTCGAAAATATCCCAAACAAGCCAGCGGGAAATGTCATAAAAAGGCAACTTTTGAAATCTTCCACATCTATTGGTGCGAATTATCGGTCCGCTTTAAGGGGACGATCAAAAGCAGAGTTTATTTCAAAAATTGGGATCGTGGAGGAAGAAGCCGATGAAACTGTTTTTTGGTTGGAGTTGCTTAACGATAGTGGGTTGGTCCACCAAAGTTTGATTAACCCTCTTTTGGATGAAGCAAATCAATTGACTGCGATTTTCACTTCAATGGGAAAAACAGCAAAAACAACTAAATAATATCGTTTAGTTATATTTAACTATTTCGACATCCGCCTTGCGAAATCCCCCTTCTTAATGATATCCTAAATTTCCTGAACTCCTTAATGGTTCAATCTACTTTTCGAAGATTACTTCCTCATTAGGCACCCTAAACCTATCCCCATAAATCCCCTCCGGAAGGCCTTTGCCGCAACCTATTATCATGTTGATTTCAGCGCCTGAAGGCAAGTCCAAAAGTTTTTTTACCCTTTTGGAATCAAAGCCTTCCATGGGGCAGGTATCGTAACCTTCAGCTTTCATGGCATACATAAAAGTCATGGCTGCCAAGGCTGCACTTTTATGTACGGATATCCTGACATCAGTTTCACTGACCTCCCTGACCATTGGCCGCGCAAAACCTACAAAAAGAGCGATCATATTTTTTACAAATGACCAAAGTGGGTACTTGGAATAGAGTTTGGGAATCAGGTTTCCAAAGTAGGACAAAGCCTGTTTTTGTTTATGGGCAGGAGCATTCTTGAACCTTTCCTGAATATGGTCATAATTGGCCTTTGCCCTTGATTTCCACTTATCCCTTCTGGCGACAATGACGACAAGTTCCCTGGCAGTGGTCGCTGCTTTTTGCCCCATACAAAGTTTGGCCAACTTGTATTTCAATGGGGATGTTTCCGGAATCCTGTAAAATTCCCACAACTGAAGGTTGCTGCTGTTAGGAGCCAAGGTGGCTGTTTCCAGACATTTTTGTACCACCTCGTGGTCAAAAGCCTCTTTTTGATCGAAAATCCTCACAGATCTTCTTGCTTTGACCACTTCAAAAAATCCCGTATTGTCAGTTTCTTCCTTCATTTTCTCGATTTATTTTAGAGATTAGTTAAGCGCAACTTACTTTTGGTTATATTCAAAGCCTAAAATTACATTTTAAAATTTCAACTTTTAACCCTTTGCCTATGGTATTACAATTAATCAGGTTGGAACTATTGAAAACCATAAGGTCTACCTCTTTTGCAAAATCTGCTTTGGTAGCTGTCTTTCTTGGTTTTTTAGCCTTGGTTCTTTTGTCCTATGTTCTGATTTTGGGAGTTTTCCTCAAGGAAGTTCTCGAAAAGGGTTTAGGGAGTTCAGATGCATTTGCTACGCTGAGCGGTGGGTTGATCTACTTTTATTTGCTGGAGTTCATGTACCGGTATTTTGTTCAGAAATTACCGGTGATGGAGCTGGAAAGTTTTCTTCATCTTCCTATCAAAAAAAGTAAAATCATCCATTTTCTTTTGGGAAGATCTTTCATTTCTCCCCTGACATTGATTGCACCTTTACTCTTTATTCCATTTGCTTTTAGGGAAGTGGGGCCAAGATTTGGGGATTTTGCAGCTTTTTCATGGCTCGGTTCAGTGGTTTTGACCAGTTGGTCTCTGCATTGGCTGATGCTGTGGTTCAAACAAAAGTTTGAGGACAGTGTCATCGGGCTGGCTACTGTTTTCTTGGTCATGTTGCTGGGTGCAGGGTCTAACTATCTTGGCTGGTTTAATCTAGGGGAACTGATCAAGCCTATATTCGATTGGTCGGTGGTCTCTCCTGTTCCGGTGGCGGTTTTACTGGTGGTGTTTTTGCTGTTGTACAGGTTGGCTTTCACCTTTTATTATCATAATGCTTATTTGGAGGATCTTGCAGAAGAAGAGAGTATCAGATTCGTTAATCAGGATCTTGGGTTTTTCAACCGTTTTGAGTTGGCTGGGCAATTGGCCAATTTGGAATGGAAACTGATCATCCGCCATAAGAAGAGTAGGACCTATTTGATGTTGGCGGGTTTTTTCCTGCTCTATGGCTTGATATTTTACACAAACCCCGCCTATGAAACAGAGGAAGGTTTTAGCCATATGTTCATCTTTGTGGGTACCTTTATTACCAGTATTTTCATGTTACAATATGGGCAGCTTTTTCTAAGCTGGAATTCAGCGAATTTTGATTTCTTTCTCAATAGGAAAAATGGGGTAGAAGCTTTGGTAAAAGGGAAATACCTATTGTTCGTCGCGACATCTATTTTTTGTTTGGTAGTGACTGTGCCTTATGTGTATTTTGGCTGGCATATCCTGTTGATCCATTTGTCTACCTTTCTTTTCAATATGGGAGTGGTCATTCACTTGGTGATCTATATGTCCTTATGGAAGCCTAAGCCTATGGATTTGAATAAAGGGGCCATGTTCAACTACGAGGGTGTCGGTATCGCGCAGTTTCTGATGATGATTCCGATATTTATTGGGCCATACATTATTTACTTCCCCTTTGCCTTATTGATCAATCAATATGCAGGATTAATTGCACTGGCTGCAACAGGAATGGTGGGGATCATTGGGTTCCCGTATTTTTCAAATATTGCGGTTCAGAGAGTGCTGAAAAACAGATACGAAATTTCTTCATCATTTAGACAAGAGTTATGATTGTAGTTCAAGATCTTAAAAAACAATATAAAGATGCTGTGGTACTGGATGTGCCAAGTTTAGAGATTCCGCGTTCCCAATGTTTTGGATTGGTGGGGAACAATGGAGCAGGTAAAACTACCCTTTTCCGAATCATGCTGGACCTGGTAAGGGCTACTTCCGGTAGGGTAATGCTGGAGGATATTGATGTGAGTAAAAATGAAGATTGGAAGAGCAGGGTAGGGGCCTTTTTGGATGAGCATATGTTGCTTTCCTACCTTACCCCGGATGAATATTTTGAGGCACTGAGGAAGATTTACCTGCTTTCAGAGGAAGATCTGAGGCTTCATTTGGCCAAGTTTGAGGAGCTTTTCAATGAGGAAATTCTCGGTAAGAAAAAATACATCAGGGATCTATCAAAGGGTAATCTTAAGAAAGTCGGTATTGCTGCAGCCATGATGGGCAATCCGGAGGTGGTGATGCTGGATGAACCTTTTGAAAATCTCGATCCAAGTTCCCAGGTCAGGTTAAAAAAACTCATTCTACAGGAGAAGGAAATGTCGCAGAGAACTTTTCTGATTTCGAGCCATGACCTGAATCATGTCACTGAAATCTGTGATAGGATTGTATTGTTGGAAAAAGGAAAGGTGATCAAAGATCTTCAGGAGAAATCCACGATGGTGGAGGAGTTGAATGCTTATTTTGGAACCTGATTTAGTTGATTGGAAATGGATTTGGGGATTAAAGGGAAATCAGCATTGGTAATGGCTTCCAGCAAAGGGCTGGGTAAGGCAGTTGCCAAGGAACTGGTCAGAGAAGGGGCAAATGTCATGCTCTGTGGTAGAAATGAGCATACACTTCTAGAGACCAGAGATGAAATCATACAAGAAGGTACCGGTAAGGTTGAAAAGGTTGTTTGTGATCTTTCTCAGGCCAAAGACCGTCAAGAGCTATTCGAAGCGACAATGGCTGTTTTTGGAAAGATCGATTTATTGGTCACCAATACAGGCGGGCCAAGTCCAGGCCAATTCGAAAAATTCGACATGGATGATTGGAAGGGATTCTACAATGATATTTTCCTTTCTGCCGCAGATATGATCAAAATGGTTGTTCCAGGTATGAAGCAGCGACAATTTGGAAGGGTCTTGACCATTACCTCTGTTTCGAGTAAGCAGCCGGTGGATAACCTGATAACGTCCAACGTCACTCGTTCCAGCCTTCTGGGGCTGGTCAAGAGCCTTTCCAATGAATTGGCTCCTCATGGTATCACTGTCAACAATATCATGCCAGGTTATACCTTAACAGACCGTCTCCAACAGCTGATGGCGGGGAATCCTCAGTTGGATCAAATCAAGGAAAGTATTCCTATGAAGCGATTTGGGACAGTGGAAGAGTTTGCTGCTGCAGCCGTTTTTTTACTCAGTGAGCGCGCGAGTTATATCACAGGCCAGTCATTGGCAGTAGATGGGGGAGTGATCAAGGGGTATTAGGAAAGAAAGTTTGCGAGTGTTAGGGGTATATTGTTTCTAATCCTTCTGGGCGAAGTCTCTCTTAACCATTAGAAGTCGAATTGCAAATTCCTTCGGATAATTAGGTGTAGTTACACACCTAGCGCCCCCTGCCAATCTTCACCTAGCTGGTGGACGGGGGAGCTTAATGCCTACCTTCAGGTCCTTCGTTTCGTAAACTCCTTACTGAAAGCTGAACATTTCGTATTCTCTTGGTGCATAAAAAGGAATGAACATACATGCTTTATTCTTCGATATCGAAGATGTACCGAAAAAAACATTCACATTCTTACATTCACCAAAAAAAAAGTTTTTCACAAACTAAAAAATGCTTTCTTTATATTTTAACGACATTTTCATCTTTATTTTTTTGCAACTAACGGATTAATACTCCATATTGGAAAATCTTTTAATTTTAATATTCATTCAATGAAAACAATTTTCCAATTTACCCCCCCCCCCC
>NZ_JBHLWI010000039.1:0-52772 GCF_042432905.1 Fontibacter flavus
TAAGTCTATTTTCATTGTTGCTGCGGCCCTTAATACTGTTCTGCGTTCAAAGTTCAGGTATTTTTTAAGGTTATAAGTTAGCGCCGCCATTAGGACATGTTTGTTTGCCTGTTCCATTCCCCTGCTGTTGATTTTGCGCATGTTGAGAAAGTTGATCAGGGTTCCGAGGACCGGTTCTACAGTTCTGCTCCGGATTTTGCTGATCCTTTTGGCGTAGGACGGATTTGCCTGGAGTTTGGCATGCATCCGGTCGTAGTAAGGTTTGTATATGCTGTCATCAATTTTCTTAAATTTGGTTTTGGCACCGCAGCAGGCCTGTCTGAAAGGGCAGTTTTTACAGTCACTTTCAGAACTTCTATATGTTTTTTTGGTGTATCCTTTGCTGTCAGTCCTTTCACCTTTGAAAGGCAGTAATGCTTTATTCCCACCCTCCTTGGTACACTCGTAACGGTCCAGCTCACTGTTGTAGCGAAACCCCTCCCTTTGGGGAATATACTGTCCAAAATTAGGGATATAAGCATCGATATTGTTTTCCTCAAGATACTTGAGTGATTCTCCGCTGCTGTAGCCCGCATCTGCGGTGACCTGATCAATGGGCATTTCATTTTTACTGAGGTTATCGATGGTCTGGTCCAGGATTTGGGAAAGGTTCTGGCTGTCCCTGTTTCCCGCACTACTCGCACAGGCTCCTGTGATCACATGATGAGCATCATCTACTGCTACCTGACCGCTATAGTTGAGCTGGCGTGCTTTGCCCGGCTTTGTGCTGATTTTAGCATCGGGATCGGTAGGGCTATAATGGGTGTGATTACTCAGAAACTTCGGCCTGATCAGATTGCCGTTTTCATCTGTTGGTGCGTCTATCTTATTGCTGTGGCCTGTGGTATTGATACCCCCATGCTGGCTCTTATAGGCTTCTTCTTTCCACTTATGGTGACGATCGACAGCTTTCTTTACCGATTTGTTCACCTTGTATACCGAGCCCTCATTTAGCTCTTCCACATAGGCTCCTGCATCTTCCACCACTTCCTTCTCCACCAGGCTGTCCATACTGGCATTGGCCTTTATGAAAGCGGAGTCAACCGCCTGTCTTTTCCCCTTCACCATACCCTTCCGCACACACATGGCCAGTACTTTCTGGAAAAGCAGGAGAAAGACCTTTTCTCCGTAAAGCTGTCTGGTCCTACTGATGGTTGAGTGCCAAGGAAGAGGCTCATCGATATCATATTTTAAAAAAAGGCGCACATCCAGGTGGATATTCCGGACAATACTGACCCCCGTTCCGGGCATATTGACCCCTCTAAAAATGGGTTTGTTTCTATAATCTATTAGGCTGACAATTTTACATTTTTTTTCTGAGACTTTCTCCTTTTAACTCTATTCTGTAGGAAGAATGGACCAGTCTATCAAGAATTGCGTCTGCAATTGTCTCTTCTCCTATAATATCATACCAACTTGATACAGGTAATTGGCTGACTATAATCGTTGATTTCTTTCCGTGTCTGTCTTCTATCATTTCCATAAAATCCATCTGTTGCTGTTTTTCCAGGTGTGTCAGACCAAAGTCATCAATGATCAGGAGATCTGTTTTGGCAAGTTTATCAAAGAACTTAAGTATAGTTCCTTCAAGTCTTGCCATTTTGGTTTTGAGCATGAGTTTTTGTGTATTGAAGTAGGCGGCCCTATAGCCCAAAACACAAGCCTGATGCCCCAATGCAGAAGCCAGATAGCTTTTTCCGCAGCCTGTGGCTCCTGTGATCAGAACCGCTTCTCCCTTTGTGATGTATTCTCCTGTAGCGAGAGTTGTAAGGACCATATCATCCAGACCCCTTGTCCTGTCGAGCTTGAGTTCTTCCAGAGATGCTTTGTATCTGAATGCCGCATTGGTTTCAAGTCTTCTGAACCTTCTGTTATCCCTTTCAAGCTCTTCGGCCTGCAACAACAGTTCAAGCCCCTCAGATAGTGACAGACTTTGGTTTTTTCTTGTTTCTTTGATGGCTGTCCATGTTCTGGACATACCGTGCAGCTTGAGTTTGGCAAACTGCGATTCGATCTGGTTCGTCATAATTATTTAAAATTTATTGATTGTTGGTTACTGTAATATGATTTACCCCTTACATTCTGATGCCTGGGTAGGTTTGTGATGTTGTTTTGTAAAGACTCGTCTTCCATATGGTTCTCGATGATATTTTTGATGAACCTGTAAGAGAAGACCCCATTCTCCATTGCTGTTTTGCATGCTTTTTCCAAAGCTTCGGTATCTGATTTTCTGGCCAGGGCAAGTAATCCATCGCAGGATCTGTAGACTTGCTCGGGATATCTTTTCTGTTCAAAAAGCAGGCACACATATTCATAAAGGACTTTTGATATCTTGGCTGAGAGATTCCTGTAATAGTCAGGGCTTCTGTCCCTATAGTGCCGGTGATGTGAGCATAGATGTTCTTTGACTGTGGAATAAGCCCCGAGTTTGAAGTTTCTGGAATGAACGGCCACTTTACTGCCTTCATGATAGATGTAGACCATAGATCTGGTATAAGCCACTTTCACGGTACACCCCATAAGGGTGTGGGGAACACTGTAATAGTGTTTGTCGGCAGACAGATAGATATGGTTGTTTTTGGCAACCTTAAGCACCGAGTAACTGCGTAGCTCAAAACGCTCTACGGGCAGCTCTGCCAACAGCGCTTTTTCATCTGCGATGAACTTCTCTTCCCTGCAGTATGGCCTCTTCTGCATCCGTGTCTGATTATGTGACCTCACTTTCAGTCTGATGGCCTGATTAAGGGATGTCATATCGAAGAACTGCATATTCCTGAGCTTGGCATATACCCTTGAATAAAGGATCTTGACCTGGTTTTCTACCAGAGCTTTGTCCCGGGGTTTCCTCACTCTTGCAGGAAGGACCGCTGTTCCGTAGTGGTTGGCAAAATCTTCAAGAGCCTGGTTGATATCGGGCTCGTATTGATCTGCTTTAATCACAGCTGCTTTTAAGTTATCAGGTACCAATAGCTGAGGTACGCCTCCTAAATCTTCAAGACATCTGCTGAGTGCATAAAGAAAATCAGATATGCTCTGGGATGGTACAGCAATAGCAAAAGCATAATCAGAGTAAGGGAGACAGGCAACAAAAAGCTGACATGATATCACTTCTCCTGTTTCTCTGTCGATATAGGGAATGGTCTTTCCTGCAAAATCTATGAAGAGTTTCTCTGCCGGCTTGTGATCCAGCACCATGGCCGGCTTTCCTTTTGCTGTTTGTTGCTGGTCAAGATGAAAACAGAACTGGGAATAGCTGTATCCATCTGTATTAGACTGCCGGTATTCTTCCCAAAGGAGCATTCTTGTTACCCCGGTCTTTTCCAGCTCTTTTTGGTAATACCCAAGGTTGGCTTTAAAGTATTCATACCTTGAATCTTTATATGAAGGGTTTCCAGGATGAAAAAGGGCGTGTAATTCAGGCCCATCAAGGTTTAAGAGAGCCTCTATTGTCATCTTCTCGGCCCTTTTGCCTGTCAGCAGCTTATCAAGCTTAAAAAGATATGTTTTGACCGTATTCTTACTGATATCCAGAATGCGCGCAATGGTTTTGATTCCCTTGCCCTGTCTGTTAAGTATTATCAATTGCTTTATCTGACTCATTGGTTTTGGTTTTCCGGCCATTAGATTATAGTTAGCGGTTATCGAAATCGTCCGCTAAAAAACCAAAACCATTAATCAGAGGGGTCAATATCCTCCGGAATCTTGACTCAAAGGGGTCAATATCCTCCGGAATTTTATCAAAATTCGTGCTTTAGGGGGTCAACATCCGCCGGAATATCCACCAGGGAATTGGCACAATATTCCACCAGTTTTCGGTCGGAATTGATGTTGTTGAGATAACCTACGAGCAACATTTTGAAAAACACTACAGGGTCGATGCTTTCCTGGCCTTCAGAACCATAGTAATGGTCGGTTTCTTTGTAAAGAAAAGTTAGGTCAAGGCAATCTGAAAGTTTTCGGTAGTATTTGTTTTGGGGAACGAGGCTCTCCAGATTGATCTGGTAAAAGAGTTTGGGCTGAATTTCTTGTCGTCCTTGCATGATTTAAAATAGCAAGAAATATCAACATAAACAATTGTATATCAATATATTAACACAATAATTGATATTTTTTCACTCAAAAACTAATATTTTATGTATCTTACAGTTAGGAGTTGTGCAACAGGCACAGCCGTTTGCCGCAATGGGGGCTGACGTGGTTAATTCAAGTGCAGGACTTCTAATATCATTTGTGCTTGATTGACAGTGAAGTGCTTCGAAATCCCCCACTGCGGCAAGCGGCAAAACGTTGATGTGCAATTCAGGCGGACAACCTGTTACAAGGCTTTTTCTGTAATTGTGCAGGAAGGTGAACGGTGGGGCTAAAAAAAAGAAAAGAGAAAGACCTCAAGTCTGTTCGGCGATGCCGTGGGAAAGCAGATCTGCTTTCAGAACGGTGCGTTCAACAGACTTGTGATGAAGTTAGCCGAATAAAATGACAAAGTCAATACCGGTCTGACTTCCAGGAGTTTCGATGCATCTTTTTTTATCATAACCTGACCGTTCGGATAAATTCCTCCGCCTACGATCGCCAACACAGGTGTTGGGGCCATAGGACGGAAGGAAAAGAAAAAGCCTATGAGGAAAAAGGAGTTGCCGCCTGAACTGGTTCAGTTGGAAAAGGAGGCCCTGTAAAACTGTATAGGGCCGGAAAAAGATTATATTGTAGCGGACAACTGAACGGACACATAACAAGCGAATTGCCGTCAGGCCCCCAGGAGAGCAAACTACGGAAAGGGCCCGACGGCAATTCGCCTACCGTTAATAAAAGAAACCATCTATGATTGAAATACCGAAGTTCCATGAAACATTCATTCCAATTTTGAAGGTGTTAGAAAATGGAGAAACACTTCCTGCTCGTGAACTGTACCAACAAGTAATTGATAAATTTTATTCCAATTTATCAAAAGGGCAACTGGAGCAAAAAACGAAGAGTGGTGATACTTTAATCAATAATCGTGTCGCTTGGGGAAAATCATATCTAAAAAAGGGCGGTTTTATTGAATACCCAAAGCGTGGCTTGGTTAAAATTACTGAGAAGGGTAAGGAAAACGTAAATAAATCCCTAACCTTAAGTGATATAGAAAACTCTAGTGGTTTCTTCGAATTTTAAGATGAAGAGAATAAAAATTTGGACACCACTCCTTCAAAAATCGTTAACGCGACACCGCAGGACTTAATAGATGAGGGATTTGATCAAATTGAAAAACAAGTAAAGGTTCAAAACTTCTTTCAGTTATTATTGTAAAAAGAATAAGATAACTTCAGAAACAGTAGCTCAAGTGGTTCAAGAAGCCATTATCAATCCACCTAAAAAAAACCTCAGCCATGGGAAAAGTCAACCTTGAACAGAAGTTTTCCCTATTTTCGGAGCATTGGTCACCCAAGATCGTGGGAGAGCTCAATGGACAGCAGGTGAAGCTTGCGAAACTCAAAGGGGAGTTTGTCTGGCATCAGCACGAGCATGAAGATGAACTGTTTTTTGTTGTCAAAGGAAGTTTCAACATGGAGTTTCGGGACAGGACGGTCGTGGTGAATGAAAATGAATTTTTGATCGTTCCCAAGGGTGTAGAGCACAGACCCGTGGCACTGGAAGAGGTGCATATCATGTTGTTTGAGCCTGCCAGCACCCTGAATACGGGTGACCAAGTGAATGCCATGACAAAAAAGGACCTGGACAGGTTATAAATCAAATGGCTCCTGTCGAAATCCTATGTGTCCTCTGTTGCTATGTGGTTAATCATTCCTGACTGCCTGAAATTGTAAAAAAATCTTCTTTTTTCTCCCTCGGATTCCCAAAGGGATGACCTATCTTTAAACCCGAAACCAATACCAAAACTTAATTGCATGTTTGACGGACCAGATTATCCTAAGGCCCTGGATGAATCCATTTTTGAAAGTTGGCTGGAAAAAGGGCGTGCAAGCCTCATCCCTTACGCCTACTTATTGATCATTTGGGATGAACTGGAGTCCAAGTACATACCTGTCTATACCGAAAACAGGAGTGAAATCCAGCAGTTTGCACGCTACGGAGATGCACCGGACCATCGCCTGTTGGTGGCGGCCTATGACCTGTATTCGGAGTCGAGGGTGGCGTGAGGGGTAGGTATAAGACGCAAGACACAAGAAGCAAGACATTAGACTGCGTTGTGACAAACTAGATGGCGGTTCAAGTTATTTTTTGCTATCAACTTCTTGAGTAATTGATAGCAGCAGTTTTTTCCAATAGGCTTTTCCTATTGATTTGTTATCCGGACTTTCAGGCCCGATACTTTTAGAATCCTTACTTGTTTCCAAAATTCTCCCTTCCTCTCCAATACTTAATGAACTCTTAAAGTCCTCAATTTCTTAATGTTAACTACTTCCGAAATCCGCCTTTCGACCTCCACCTTCCCTCTACCCCATCATCTGCCTGAGCACCTTGATTGATTTCCAATCAGCCTGTTGGTCTAGGTGCTTGGAATAAAAAAACAGGAGGTGGTCCAACAGGTTCCTACGGGTGGATGCAGGGACTTTTTCGGTAAATTCAAATGGTGCTGCAATCAGCTTATCCAAGTAATCAATCTCTTGTGAAAAATCCATTTGCTTGGTGAGGTTTTCTTGGAGTTCTTCAAAAAATCCTTCAGCGTTATGGGGCACAAAGCCCAAAAACCGGGAAGTTTCCCACAAAAAAGAGATGGGGAAATGTGATAAAGATGCCTCTTTTTCATCCAAAAGACTTATTTTATCCACCAGAAAGTCATAAAGTTCCTCATTTTGGTAACCGTCGTAGATGGACTTTCCCAGTACTTCGGAAATAAACATGGCTATTCCGGATCGCAGAAAATCGAAGGGAATCCGCTGAAAAGCTTTGGACAGTTTTACTTCTGAAATTCGGTTAAGGCTAGCCCCCTCCTTGTCATAGACAACCAAATCCAACATTGTAAGCGGCTGGTAAAATCCCATTTTTGTTTTGGCGGAACTGCTTCTGACCCCATTTACAATATAAGTCTTCAACCCCAGTTCCCTGGTAAATATTTTGACAATGATAGAGGTTTCCCGGTATCGGATATAGGAGATGACTATGCCTTGGGTTTTGGTCAGCATGGTAAATTGACTATATAATAAGCCTCAGAGGAGTGTGTTTTGATCTGATCCTCATGTTTCTTCGCTTATTTTTGTTTGTCCTCGAAGAAGCACTTTCTACATCTCGCTTCATAGCTTTCCTTTTCCCCCAAGACGACCTTTTCTTTGGTATCAGAGAGTCTAAATGAATAGGAGGCAAGGTCACCACATTTCATGCAGATCGCATGCACCTTGGTCACGTACTCTGCCACTGCCAAAAGCTGTGGCATGGGTTCAAAAGGATTTCCTTCAAAATCCATATCCAAACCAGCAAGGATTACCCTTTTTCCCGCATTGGCCAAAACGGTGGCCACATGCACGACCCTGTTGTCAAAAAACTGCACCTCGTCAATTCCCACTACATCACAATCGCCTGCCAGTAAGATGATGTCTTCAGCAAAATTCACCGGTGTGGAGCGTATGGCATTGTCATTATGGGACACCACATCAAACTCATGGTATCTTTTATCTATTGTTGGCTTAAAAATTTCCACCTTTTGGCGGGCAATCAGGGCCCTGTTCAGCCTACGGATCAACTCTTCGGTTTTACCCGAAAACATAGAACCGCAGATCACTTCGATCTGGCCTTTTTTATCTTTGGACTTTGATTTGCCTATGGAAGGTTCAATAAACATAATTCTCTACTCGCTGTAATCCATGTGGGGGAATTTGTTGACATCAGCGACACGGATGACAATTTCCCCTTTCTCCAATTTAGCTTGGCAAGTTAACCTTTCGGTCTCGTTTAACCTTCCTCTTTCCCGGAAAAAAATCTCCCGGTCTGTCATGGGTGCAAGGTTATCCATTCCCTCTTTGACGATCATCTTACAGGAGGTGCATTTGCCCTTTTTTCCGCAGGCATGCATCCAGTCTATATAGTTTTCATGGATTAATTCAATAACTTTACAACCGCTTTCAGAAGAAATAATTTCGTGGGAGTATAAATTTTCTATAATAATTTTATACATGAATTTCGTTTCAGAATAGCATTAACCTTTTCAATCATGATGAGTACCGATATCAATAATCAATACCTTAGAGAATACGCTGATAAATTTACAGGCAAAATCTGTGATGCCTATTTTTCGCAGAAAAAATACATGACAGGGCAGGAAATAGTTCAACTAACCCCTTCTGTTCAGGTCAATTTTTTTGTCATTAAGGCTTTATTTGAAGCCTGGCAGCTTGAATTGGAAAAACTCAAAAGTAATCCCTATTTTGATTACAGGGACATTGCCGTGCACAATGCACTCAAAGAATTTATGAATGTGCTTTCCCGTACCATCAAAATAGAACGCAAAGATTTTGAGCCTTTGCTCAGGAAGGCGGTTGGAGATGCCGTCATGTTGGCCGTTAATCCTTTGGCTTTTTATGAAAGTGAGCTTGACAGATGTCATGCCTCACAGCTCAACCAATACCTGAAAGAAAATAAAAAGTACTTCAAATGGCATGTGAACCTGATCGAAAACCTGATTGATAGGGCAAGCATCAGCCATACCCATCAGGCCTATAAACAAGCACTTCAGCAAAATTTTGAACAGAAAAAAAACAGTCTTGAATCCAAAGAGTCTCTTCTTGGTACGATAAGCCATGTGGTTCCGATAGAAAATAGCCTTTTGTTTAAATTACAGGAAGAACAGATATCCGCAGAATTGGAAGAAAAAGATACTGCTGTTGAAGAGGCTACTTCCGAAATATCTGAAGAAATCAAAGCTTCAGGAAAAAAGGAAGAGCCGGTTTTGGAACGAACAATTTTGGCCGAAAAGAAAACAGAAGCCCAACAATCCTACACTACATCTAGTAGCCCTAATGCCTTTGATCCTATTGAAATCTGGTCAAGATTTGAATCCGAGGAGTATTCTATCATGAAAGGGACGATCAAAGACCTTTCTGAAAGTGTCGGTATCAATCAGCGGTTTATGTTTACCAAAGAACTTTTTGTCGGCAACCCGGACCTGCTTCAACATGCGCTAAAATCCATAGATCAATGTGAGAGCTTTATGGATGCCATCAACCTGATCAATCAGCGATATGTGGACGAATTGAAGTGGGATAAAAATGCAGAACCGGTTCATGAGTTTTTGCAATTGGTATTTAGAAAGTTTGATCAAAGGGGCTAAGCCCCTTTTTTTGAAATGCATGCAAAAGTTATTCCTTGAATCGGGTTTCATTATCCTGCATTCAACTCAGATGTTCAATATTCAATTAAGTAAGCAAATAATTTCAATTTGAACATTGTTAATAGTAATACTCACCAAATTACCTTTCAATTTTTTCGGGGATTATGATGAACGGCAGAACAAAGTTTTGTTGACAGCTTTATATCGGGATAGGTATTGCCTAAAAAAACAATTTTTAACATTTCGATCTGATATTTGTATACCTTATTCAAAATTTAATTCAATTTTCTGGAAAAAATAATCTTTGGAATGAGGCGGTATTCAAAGATTCAAATTACACTAATGGTTGTTTATTGAAAGATAATTAGGGTAATTTTATCAAGCATGGTTCAAACATGTTATTTGTTTTGAGGGCCCATCAAGATAAATAGAGAATCCAGTAATAGTCCCAAAAAAACCACTAATTAGCACCCTTTTCGCCAAATCTTCATTTGGCGACCTGGAAAAGGTGTGCATTTTCCAACCCTAAAACATTACATTCTATGAAAACAAGCTCTACCAGCTTGGGGGAGAAAATTCCGATCGGAAAAAGCTTCCTCCTCAGTATCATGATGTTCTGCCTGCTCTTAGTTCAGGCAGAATCATTTGCCCAATCCAGACAGATTAAAGGCACTGTCCAGGACGAAACAGGTTTTCCAATACCGGGAGCCAATGTCCTGATCAAAGGGACTACAAAAGGTACCGTCACTGACCTTGACGGCCTATTTTCATTGGAGTTAGGCCCAGGCGAAAATACTTTGGTCATCTCCTATATTGGCTATGAAAAAGTAGAAGTCAATGTGGCCAACCAAAGTGAAATCACCATCAAACTCAATGAGAGCATCCAACTATCCGAAGTGGTCATCACTGCCGCCGGTATTGAGAGAAATACCAATACCTTAGGATATTCGGTATCTACTTTGGATTCCGAAAAGATGGCCCAAAGAAACGAACCGGATCCAGTACGTGCACTGACAGGGAAAATTGCCGGGGTGAATATTCAGGGATCAGGCGGTGTAGCCGGTGGTGCTACCAATATCACTATCAGGGGCAATTCCTCACTAGGAAATAATAACCAACCGCTTTTTGTTGTGGATGGGGTACCTTTTGATAATACCACATTTGAATCAGGAGGCAATAGGCAAACCCAAAGTGCGCAATCCACTTCAAGCCGTGCTTTTGATATTGACCCAAATAATATAGAAAGCTTAACTGTATTGAAGGGGGCAGCCGCATCGGCACTTTATGGATCCAGGGCAGCCAATGGTGCCATTATCATCACTACCAAAACAGGCTCCCGAAAAGGAAGAAAAGGTATGGAAATCACCTATAATTCTTCCTATTCTACTGAAAGACTCTCAGGCATTCCTGAATTTCAGGATAAATATGGCCAGGGAACCAATGGAGATTACAGGGCCGGTGTGTATGGTTCTTATGGATCGCCATATTCCAGTAGGGCGACCATTCCGCATCCATTGGCTTTGACTTCAAATCCAGCTTCTCAATTCCCCGAATTCTATGAAGCAGATGGGAGGACTCCAGTAGAGGTTCCTTATCGCTCCTATATGAAGGAAAATGTTGAAAACTTCTTCCGTAATGGTAACCTTTTCGAAAACTCCATCATGGTCAATGGAGGAAATGAAAAAACAAGTTTGATCGCCGGCTTTACCAGAACTACCAATGAAGGGGTTGTTCCGGGAAACAGCATCAACAGAACCTCATTTAATGTTGGTGGTAATGCCAAATTGGACAATGGCTTCTTTATCAGAGGTACACTCAATTATGTCAAAACCAACCAAAAAAGTCCTCCTATCGGTGGTACAGGGTCCATCATGGGCAATTTGCTTTTCATGCCAACCAGCTATGACCTGACCAATTATCCATTTGAAAACCCAGTAACCGGTGCCAATGTATATTACAGAGCCTTGGACAACCCATATTGGTCAGTTAAAAACAGCCCCGCTACTTCCGAAGTCGACAGGACTTTCGGTAGCTTGGTAATTGGAAAGGAAGTGACCCCTTGGCTTACCCTTCAAAATACCTTTGGTTTCAACAGTTATACAGATAACAGACTAAGTGTTTTGGGTAAAGGATCCAGCCAATATGCCAACGGAACCATTAATACAGACAACATTTATAGAGAAGAACTGGACAATGTGTTCTTAGCAACCATCTCCACCAAAATCAATGAAGATATCAGTGTCAGGGCGATTTTAGGTAATAACATCAACCAGAGATTTACCAGAAGAGCAGCTTTCTCCGGTGATGGGATTATTGTCGCAGGATTGAACGACATAAGGAATACCACTACCATCACTTTGGGAAGCATTCCTAATAACCAAACCTTGGTCAAGCAAAGGTTTTATGCCTTCTTTGGGGATTTGACCTTTGATTACAAATCCTATGCTTCCCTGAATTTTGTGGCCAGAAACGATGTGTCGTCAACATTACCTGCTGAAAACAGAAGCTATTTATACGGCGGTGTCAATGGTTCGTTGGTATTCACTGAAGCATTGAAAATGAATAGCAGTGTCCTGAATTTCGGAACTATCCGGGCAGGGTATACCAAGGTAGGAAATGAAGCTTCTCCTTACCAGACTGTGAATGTATTCAACGCTAATGCCAGTTTTGGAGGCATCGGTTCTCCTTATAGCAATGCCAATAATTCAGGGGTAAGTACTCAAACCCTTTCCAACAGCTTGGCCAATTCTACGCTAAGACCTGAATTTATCACTGAGTTTGAAGTAGGAACTGAGTTGAGGTTCTTCCAAAACTTGTTTACCCTCGACATGACTTATTACAACAAGCTGAGTTCTTCTCAGGTGTTTGTGGTGAATTCCGCACCATCTTCAGGATTCTTGACCAGGATCATCAACTTAGGTGAAACCAGAAACAGGGGAGTTGAAATTGGTTTGACTGCAAATCCATTGGTATCCGACAGGGGCCTGAACTGGAGTATTAACGCCAACTTTACCAGGAACCGTAACATGGTGTTGGATCTTGGAGAGTTTGCTCAGTTGGTTTACGGAGGGAATGTGCATATTGCGGGCCAACCATTCGGTCAGATCTTTGGAACCAGGTATGCCAGGGATGATGAGGGGAATATTTTGGTTAACCCTATCACCGCAAAACCAATCCTTGCCACCACCAATGGGCCAATTGGCAATCCAATTCCTGACTTTATTGCCGGTATGACAAATACGTTCAGCTTTAGAGGACTAACACTGGATGTGTTGTTTGACTGGAAGCAGGGGGGACAAATTCTTTCTTCCACCATCGGTGAAACTTACGCCAGAGGCGTGCTGAAAGATACTGAAGACCGTGAGTCCTTCAGAATTGGTAAAGGAGTCTTAGGAGATATCAATACCCGTACCCCGCTATTGGATGAGAATGGCAATAAAATTCCTAATAACACCGCCCTCAATTACAATGATTATTTCTTCAGTAGTGGTTTTGGTCCAAGCGGTCCTTCTGCTGGCTGGGTAAATGAATCCGCTATCTTTGATGCGACAGTTTTGAGGTTAAGGGAGATTTCCCTGGGGTATATGGTGCCTAGGACTTTGTTGTCAAAAACGCCATTTGGATCAGCCTTTATTTCTTTCAGTGGCAGGAACCTATGGTACCTAGCGCCAAATACACCTAAAGCGATGAAATATGACCCTGAAGTGAGTACAGCAGGTGCCAATAACCTTGGCTATGACCTCTTGGGTGTGCCTCCGACTAAAAGATACGGCGTGAACTTGAGAGTCACATTCTAATCCCACTAAAGACGAATACTATGAAAACGATAAAAATAAAAATATTCTCCTTCTACCTGTTGTCAATGCTGTTTTTGTCAGCATGCGCAGATTTTGTGGACATCAATGATGACCCAAACAACCCTACGGTTCCGCAGTTATCCTTGTTACTACCTGCTACCCAATTGTCCATTGTAGGTAACTTCAATGCTGTCAACAGGGGAGCATCAAATGTCATTCAGCATTGGGCAGCTGGGAACCTCAACAGATGGGACCAATCCGGCACCACCTTTCAATCCACTTGGCTGGGATATTACACCCAAGCCATTCCGGATTTGGAAGAAATGATCAAAGTAGGAACCGAGCAATCATCTTGGGGTTATGTAGCTATAGCCAAACTACAAAAAGCTTTTCTTTACACTATGATGGTTGATCTGTGGGGAGACCTTCCTTATTTTGAGGCTGCAAAAACCCTGAATCCGAAATTTGACAATGGCCAGGTTATTTATAATGATGCCTTATTGTTGATAGATGAAGCTTTGGAGGATATGAAAAAAGGATTCTCTGTAGTGTCTTCCTCCGATCTGTTCTATCAGGGAAATAGAGCCAGGTGGGAAAGATTTGCGAATTCATTGAAATTCAAATTGTACCTACAAACCAGAAAAGTAGATCCCGCAAAATCACAGCAAGCGATAACTGCCCTTTTACAAACTGGAAATTTGATCAGTGCCAATGCCGATGATTTCACTTTTCGTTATGGCAGTAATCCTGCTCCCGAAACCAGACATCCTTGGTTTACCTCAGGGTATTCACCAAGTAGAGATGGCTATGTAAGTATGGTGATAGTAGATAGGCTCAAGGCGCAAGATGATCCGAGGTTGCGTTATTATGTCTTCCGCATCAATGAAAGGGCCGGATTGGCTAACTCCCAAACAGGTGAAGGATACTATGGTAGATATCCGGGCGATGGTGCGGCATCACCGGCAGATCAAAATACCAGAGCAATCATCGGGATTTATCCTTCAGGAGGGGTGTATGACAATGGACTTATTCCTTCCTTGAGCAGTTCCAATGTTTACTTAAACAATGTAGGCGCTACAGCCGGTACTACAAACAATTCCTTCAAACTGGTACTTTTCGCCAATGGGGATGGTACAGGTGCCGGGATACAGCCGCTGCTTACAAATGCCATGATGAAGTTTTACAGGGCAGAAGCTGCTTTGACATTGGGTACTGGTGAAGATGCCGGGCAACTCATGGTAGAAGCCGTAACGGCCAATATGCAGGTCATCAATAGTCTTTCTCCTGCTTTCCAGATGTCTGCCGCTACAATAAATGGATTTACAGCCAGACTTCTGGAGCAGTATAATGCTGCCGATGCACAAGGTAAATTAGCACTTCTGATGATGCAAAAATGGATTGCCATGTATGGCAACGGCGTGGAGTCTTACAATGATTACAGGAGAACAGGCCTTCCTGCTCTTGAAGATCTCATTGCGCCTTTGGATGTATTTCCTGAGAGGTTCTACTTTGCAGAAACTGAGTTGACTTCAAATGAAAGCGTCATTGAAGGAAGGGACCAACTTCAGAGAAACCAACAGATTGTTCCGGTATTCTGGAGAAAATAACCGATCTAATTCCATTAAACTTTAATTTGAAAAATCATGAAGACAAAAATATTTGTAGCCATTGCAGCCCTGCTGATGTTTTCCTGCAAAATCGTAGATTACGAGTGGGAAGATTTTAAATACGCAGCTACTCCAAAAGTAACTTTGAATGTGGGCGCATCAGCGCTCCCCACATTTCAGACTGCCAAAGTTTCATTCTTTAACTTGGCTGACCCTAATTATGCCACTGCGCAAAAATTTGAGTGGTCTTTGGATTACTATGATGCCGAAGGACGGGCTAAAGTTAAAGAAATAGAGGTTTACTTAAGCTTCAACAGAAGAGAAGGAACTCCTCCCGTATATCCGATTATCCTTTCTCTGGCTAAAGTAGAGCCTAATGAAAGACAGTTTCCTTTACCAAGTGTCATCAGGTCAAATGACAAGTTATTTGAGAAAGTAACTTCATTTCCAAAAAGCTATAGCTTCACAGCTCAGGAACTGGCAGCGTTTACTGGTACTGATTTATCTACCGTTAATGTAAATGACTATTTCCTCTTCAAATTTATTGTTATCATGGAGGACGGAACCAGAATTGTTCAATATAATGACAACTCCTGCGACGAGTCCCGAGGTGAACCTTGCGACTGCAGGGTTGGCGTCAGATTTAAAAACATACCCTAAATGAAACATTTAACAAAACAATCTTGGACCCGGGGAGGAATATTCCTCCTGGGCCTTTTGTTTTGGGCAGCTAACCTCAGTTACGCCCAAAAGCTACCCACCCCCAAAGAGCATTTCGGCTTTGGAATGGGAGATGATTACCACATCAGTAATTATACTGCTACTGAAGCCTACTTCAAAAAACTGGCAGAAGCCTCCAACAAGGCCAAACTGGTATCCATTGGCAAAACCGAAGAGGGCAGGGACCAGTGGATGATGATCGTTACCTCCCCAGAGAACCATGCCAATTTGGATAAATACAGGGAAATTTCAGTCAAACTTGCAAGAGCGGAAGGTATTTCCGAAGCAGAGGCCAGAAAATTGTCTGAAGATGCCAAGGCTATCGTCTGGATTGACGGAGGCCTTCACTCTACAGAAACAGTCGGCATCCACCAACTCACTGAGACGATTTACCAAGTACTGACCAGAGATGATGCGGAGACAAAAAGAATCCTGGAAAATGTGGTGATTTTGTTTGTCCACGCCAACCCGGATGGACACGAGAAAATCGGCAATTGGTACATGAGAGAATCGGTACCTGAAAAAAGGAGTCTTTCCAACCTGCCTGTTCTTTATCAGAAATATATAGGACATGACAACAATAGGGATTTCTACATCCAAAATATGAAGGAATCCACCAATTTGGGATACCAGCTATTTGTGGAATGGATACCTCAGGTGATGTACAACCACCACCAAAGAGGACCTGCAGGTTCTGTCCTGGCAGGACCTCCTTACCGCGATCCTTTTAATTATGTGTTTGATCCCATGATGGTAACCGGCATTGATGCCGTGGGTGCAGCCATGTACAATAGGCTTAATGCTGAAAACAAACCTGGTTTCACCAGAATGAATGGCTCTTCTTTTTCCACTTGGTACAACGGTGGCCTGAGGACTACCACCCACTATCACAACATCATCGGAATTCTGACCGAAATTGTGGGCGGACCTAATCCTGAGGAGATTCCTTTGGTGCCGGATAGATTGTTGCCAAACAGCAATACACCTTTCCCCGTGACGCCGCAAAAGACATGGCGTTTCCAGCAATCTATTGATTATTCGGTTTCGATGAACTTCGCTGTATTGGATTATGCTGCAAGAAACAGCGATCATCTCTTGTACAATATTTATGTGATGGGTAAGGGCTCCATTGAAAGGGGTAGTGATGACTATTGGACACCTTTCCCTAAGAAAATCGAGGCCATCAAAACCGCCTATGAGAAAAACAAGGACAAGTACCCTGCTCCAACAAATCCTTTCTCCATGAGAGGAGGAGCCATTCCTGCTGTTTTTTATGACAGCGTGTATCAGGCAAAAGAAAAAAGAGATCCAAGAGGTTTTATCATCAGTGCCGAACAAAAAGACCCTGCTACAGCAGTCAAATTCATCAATGCCCTGATCAAGACAGGCATTAGGATTGAAAAAGCTACATCATCCTTTACAGTGAATGGTAAAACATTCCCTAAAGGATCTTATATCGTTAAGACAGATCAGGCTTTCAGGCCACATATCATTGACATGTTTGAGCCACAGGATTATCCCAATGACTTCCAATATCCAGGAGGACCTCCTATCAGACCATACGATGCCGCTGGCTGGACCTTGGCTTACCAAATGGGAATAGATGTGGATAGGGTACTTGATGGATTCTCTGGACCATTTGAGACACTTCCTTACGGAAAACTTGAATCTGTGCCTGCTGTACAGGTGCCATCTTCAAGATCAGGATTCTATCTGAGCAGTGCGCAGAACGATGCCTTCTCTGTGGTCAATGAACTCCTGAAAAAAGGCGTGAGGGTATCCAGAATCCAATCCCCAGTGGACGGAATGCCTGCAGGTTCCTTCTACATCCCTGCAAGTGCTTCCAGGTTACTTGGAGAGCAAGCTTCTAAATTCGGGGTAACGGTTACATCTGCAAAATCTGCTCCCGCAAATGCCAAAACCATCAAGCCATCCAGAATTGCCTTGTTTGACACTTATGGTGGATCTATGCCAAGCGGTTGGGTGAGATGGATTTTGGAACAATATAATTTTGAATTTGAACTGATCTTTGCCAAGGAAATCGATGCGGGCAACCTGAATAAGAAATACGATGCCATCCTCTTTATCAGTGGAGGTATTCCTGCGCCGGGTAGAGGAAATGCAGGAGGAGGATGGGGATCACCACCGGACGAAAGCACTATTCCAGCCGAATACCACCACATGTTGGGCAGCATTACAGCAGAGAAATCCATCCCGCAACTCAAATCCTTTATGGAAAATGGCGGCAAAATTGTAGCTGTGGGAAGTGCTTCTATGCTGGCCTACCATTTGGACTTGCCTGTTAAGAATGCGCTGGTAGAAGTACAGAGAGATGGTTCTGAAAGAGTATTACCGGGAGAGAAATACTATGTACCGGGAAGTGTTCTGGTGACCAGAGTGGATACTTCTATTCCTGCCAACTGGGGTTTGACCAATCATGTTGATGTCCTTTTCAACAATAGCCCTGTTTTCAAATTGAAGCCAGAAGCAAAACTTCAAGGATTCCAGGTGTTGAGCTGGTTTGATACCAAAACTCCACTGAAAAGTGGATGGGCTTGGGGAGAATCCTACTTGGAAGATGGCATCACAGCCTTTTCTGCACCGGTAGGTAAAGGTACCTTATATGTCTATGGTCCTGAAATCACCTACAGAGCGCAGTCCCATGGCACTTTCAAAATGCTCTTCAACAACCTGTATCAATAAAGGAATAGATCTTAAATCAAGTGTATAAAAAGAGGCTGTCTCATTAATTTGGGACAGCCTCTTTTCTATTTCATTCTTCCCAGTAACTGGATCCTGTGGGAATCTAATTTGATAAAAATAAAGAGGAGAATGGTAAAGGACCATAGGGATGAGCCTCCATAACTAAAGAAAGGTAAAGGAATACCCACCACCGGGAATAATCCAATGGTCATGGCGATGTTGATCATAAAGTGGAAAAAGAGAATCGAAATCACGCTGTATCCATAAACCCTTGAAAACCTTGTTTTTTGCCTTTCAGCCAAAAAGACCAAGCGGATCAATAAAGCACAAAAAAGGAAGATAACCACAAGGCTTCCAATCCATCCAAATTCCTCTCCCAAAGTACAGAAGATAAAATCGGTGTGTTGCTCAGGAACAAAGTCAAATTTGGTCTGGGTACCTTCTAGGTAGCCCTTACCCAGAAAACCTCCAGAACCTATGGCAATCTTGGATTGGGTAACATTCCAGCCTACTCCAAGCGGATCTAGATCAGGATTAAAGAGTACCATGATCCTGTTTTGTTGGTGCTCGGGAAGTTTAGACACCACATAATCTAAACTATAGGTATATCCGATGATGATCAGGCCTAAAAGAGAAAGGCCGATGATTCTTGAGATTTTTTTCTTCCCCATCAAAATCAGGATGACTACTAAAGCAACCACTCCGATTACAATATACAAGTTGTTTTCAACGCCAAGTGCCAGAAGCGAAACCGTGATAAAAGTTAGGGCAAGGACATAATAGCGTTGAGGCATTCCCTCACGGTAAAGCATGATAAAAAATGCGGTATATACCATAGCCGTTCCCGTGTCCGGTTGCAACATGATGAGGATTATCGGAATAAAAATAATGGTTAGGACCTGTAATTGGTGCTTAAATTGACTGAGATCCAAGCTAGGCCTTTCCATAAACTTAGCCAGAGCCAAAGCCGTGGCAAATTTTGCAAATTCAGATGGCTGTATCCTAAATGAACCAAATCCTATCGTAAGGACCTGACCTTTCACTTCTTTTCCAAAGATGGGTGTTACGATGAGTAATACCAGGAGAATGATGTACAAAATCCAAGAAAGGTTTTCAAAAATTCTATAGTCTGCCACCATGATAATGGTGATTAGCAGCAATGCGGTACCGATCCATGCCAGCTGCTTTCCTGAATTGATGGAAAAATCAAAAATGCTTTTGGCTGCCTGCTCGTCATAGACCGCGGCATATATATTAAACCATCCAATAACCACCAAAAGTGCATAAATGCTTATGGTCAGCCAATCTATTTTCTTGATATATATATCGTCCTGCCTCACTTTCCTACATAAATTTACCTGCCAGAACATATTCTTCCAGGGCAGGTCGGGTAATTTCTCCTCGGATATACTTTTCAATCATCAAACTCGCTGTACTCGCAGCTGCTCTACCTCCCCAACCGGCATTTTCTACATATACTGCAATGGCAATTTTAGGATCCTCTTTTGGAGCAAAGGCCACAAAGACCGAGTGATCCTCTCCCTGTGGGTTTTGGGCAGTTCCGGTTTTACCTGCAATCGTAATATCCTGTATAGCTGCCCTTGCTGCAGTTCCATAAATGGCCTCTGCCATGGCATCCTGGATCATATCAAAATGATGGGCATCCACGCCAACATCCATCTTGGTTCTATATTGGGAAGGAATTTTATTGGGATCACCGTCAATAGCCTTCACCAAATGAGGGACATAGTAATATCCTTTATTGGCAAAAATGGCAGCCAAATTTGCCATCTGCAGCGGTGTTACCAGCATTTCTCCCTGACCAATGGATAAGGAATAAATGGTGGAATATTTCCATCGTCCAGCACCGTATTTCCTGTCATAGAGATTACTGGAGGGAATGGACCCCCCCTTCTCATTGTATAGATCCACACCTAGCGGACCTCCTAGACCAAACTTAAGCACATACTCTCTCCACGCATTTAGACCCAACTCAGTATCCTTGAAAGTATTCGAAGATACCTCCCTGTTGATCATCGCACGGTAGGCTTGGTGATAATAGGGGTTGCAGGAATATTTTACCGCACCAAAGAGATTCACTGGACTAGGGTGGTTGTGGCAGGCCACCAATGACCTATTGCAGGAATAGGTGGTATTGGGATTCAAAACCCCCATTTGCAAACCTACAAGGGACTGTACAATCTTGAAAATGGATCCTGGGGGATACATCGCCATTATTGGACGATTGAATAATGGCTTGCTCTCGTCCCTGTTAAGCTCCAGATAATTGGTTCCAAATTTAGCACCTGTTAAAAGGTTTGGATCATAGGTAGGAGATGAGATCATGGCCAAAACCTCTCCTGTTTTGGGTTCAATGGCAACCACTGAACCCCTTTTCCCCGCCATCAACATTTCTCCATATTGTTGGAGAGCAAGGTCAATGGTAGAGGTAAGGTTATGACCCGCGACAGAAGCAGTATCATATTCACCGTTCTTAAATGCGCCCTTATCCACTCCACGGACATTGACCATTTTGTACTTGACACCTTTGACTCCCCTTAATTCTTTTTCATAAAAGCCTTCTACCCCGCTAAGCCCCACGTAATCTCCTTGTCGGTAATATTTTGTGGTGTCTCTTTCAAGCTGGTTGGCAGAAATTTCCCCGATATAACCAAGAGCATTTGCCGCACTGGGCTGAGGATAAGAACGTACCGCTCTCGTCATCACAAAAAGCCCCGGATAATCAATCAGGTAATCCTGAATTCTGGCAAAATCAGTCGTGGAGATCTGCTTGATCAAAGGAGATGGTTTTACCGGAGAATATTTCCTTGCGGCAGTATATCCTTCAATCAATTGTTCTTTACTGATCTGAAATATTTCACAAAAGCGGGCAGTATCCTTTACACTAAACTCCCTTGGGATGACCATCAGGTCAAAAAGCGGGTTGTTGTAAACCATGATGTTGCCCTTCCTGTCATAGACCAAGCCCCGATAAGGATGGTCTACTACACGCTGAATGGCATTTCTTTCAGCTCTTTTCAAAAAACTATCGTCTGCTACTTGAATCAAAAACAGCTTAGTAAGCAATACCACCCCCACCAATGCGATGGCTACGATGATAATTAAAGGTCTTTGATCATTCATTAAATTCCCCTCCTTCTCCTATAAAACAATAGTTGGACAATGATACTCATAATAAACACAAAAATAGCACTTGCTATAATTTTTTGAACCACAGGGAGAAATAAATTCGTTCCCAAGCTTTCAATATAAAAAAACAAGGAATGATGCAGCACTATTAATGGTAAGCTGTAGGTGACAAACCATCCAAAACCCATGTTCAACATGGAAGGCTGTAGGTTTTCATCATAACCACCTGTCGGGGTAAGCACATTCAGCCAAAACTTTCTGATAAAAGCTATCACCAATATGCTTGCTGTATGAACCCCCAAAGTATCATAAAACAGGTCCACTACCATTCCCATACCAAAAGCGATAAGTAGGGTAGGGACGGTTTTTGATTCTACTGGTAGCAATAATAAATACAGGAGGTACAAGAAGCAGAATGCAGATCCAAAAAGGACCATGTTTTTAAGCAACAGGACCTGGACTGCCAAGAAAATCAGCAAGCTTCCTACCAATAAAAAATTCCTGCTATTCATTTATGTCACCTCCGTTTTCGTTGAGTAATTCCAGTTCATCTTCAAGGTAATTTTCCACTAGGTAGACATAGGATAACCTGGAAAAATCTGTGGCCAATTCAATGGTAATATCCAGGTAGTTTGCATCTGAACCTGCCTTGACTTCCAAAACAGTACCAATCGGGATCCCTTCTGGAAAAACTGCATTATATCCGGAAGTAACGACTTGGTCGCCAACTTCTACCACAGCATGCCTGGGGACATATAACAATTTGGCTATTTTTGAATCTTTGCCATCCCATTTGGTGGAGCCAAAGACTTCAGTAGAGGCTATTTTGGAGGAAACCAGCAATTCGGTATGCAGAAGAGAGATGACTGTGGCAAAATTTTTAGTCACGCCTTTTACCCTTCCGACCACTCCTTCCTCATTAAAGACCCCCATTCCTTCTTTGATTCCGTAATTGGATCCTTTGTTGATGGTGATGAAGTTTTGGGAAAGGTTGATCGAATTGTTGATGATTTTTGCGCCTTTGAAATTGAATGTGGCGGCCATCAGGCTATCTACCGGAATGAAAATACTGTCAGCAGGATTCCTGTAATACTCCAATTCTGCAAGCAATTCCGCATTCTTGTCCACCAAACTTTTATTAACGGAAGATAGGGAAAAGTATTCTACAATGTTGTTTTGTGTGCTGAGGATCCCGCCACTCAATTGATTGGCGCTGTTAAAAAATACAGATCCCTGTTGTGAATTATTGGAGACCATCAGCCAAATGGCTACTGACTCCAATAAAACAAACAAAAGGAAAGCTCTTATACGATAGAGAAATAATAAAATGCGTTGCATCCAATCATCAGGTCATCAAAACGGTTCTGAAATTATGAATATTCTTCAGTGCGGTACCTGTACCTCTTACCACAGCTCTTAATGGATCTTCAGCAATATGGATAGGTAACTTGGTCTTTTGATGTAATCTTTTATCCAATCCTTTGAGCAATGCTCCTCCTCCAGTGAGGTGGATACCATTGTCATAAATATCAGCAGAAAGTTCCGGTGGTGCAATTTCCAAAGCCTTCAATACTGCTTCTTCTATTTTTGACACAGATTTATCCAGCGCAAATGCGATTTCTGAATAGGAAACCTTGATGACTTTAGGAATACCCGTCATCAAATCCCTTCCTCGGATTTCATAATCCTCAGGAGCATCTTCCAATTCCGTCAAAGCAGAACCGATGGCAATTTTTACTTTTTCGGCAGATCGCTCACCGATCAGTAAATTGTGCTGCCTTCTCATGTAATCGAGGATGTCCTTGGTGAAAGTATCTCCCGCTACCCTGATAGACTGATCAGCGACAATACCGGAAAGTGCTATCAAAGCGATTTCTGTAGTACCGCCACCGATATCGACAATCATGGAGCCCATTGGTTTTTCAATATCGATGCCGATACCGATAGCTGCAGCTATCGGTTCATAAATCATGTAAACCTCTTTGGCACCCGCATGCTCTGCAGAATCCCTTACCGCTCTTTTTTCTACTTCTGTAATACCGGAAGGAATACAGATAACCATTCTGTGTGATTTTGGGAACATTCCTTTTGTATGACCAGGGATCATTTTGATCAATCCCCTGATCATTTGCTCAGCAGCATAGAAGTCCGCAATCACCCCATCTTTCAAAGGACGGATAGTTTTGATGTTTTCGTGCGTTTTTTCGTGCATGTTCATCGCATCCTTACCTACTGCCAAAACCCTGTTGGTGGTCCTGTCAATAGCAATGATGGAAGGTTCATCCACTACTATTTTGTCTTTATGTATGATCAGCGTATTCGCTGTACCTAAGTCAATAGCTATATCACTTGAAAAAAAATCGAATAATCCCATTACAGTATTTTATTGATTTGGAGTTTGGTTGATCGCTAAATTTAACACTCTTTGTGCAGAACATTCAACGTGGGTCGGCAAAATTATTATCTAATTCCTAATTTATTACAAGAAACCTGTTTTTTTTTATGGGAATAATTTTATTATCTTTGTGGCATATTATCCGTGCTTTACAAAGAGGGGACCCGAGTCCCCTCTTTACATTTCATAGCATAGAAGTTTATGAGTCTGAAACAAACCATAGAAGAAATAGCAGAAAAGCACTTGCCTGATGACAGCCACTTCGTGGTTGATGTCCAAGTGCTGGATAAAGGAAGCAAGTCTCAGGTTAAAATCCTGATCGATGCTGATGCCGGTCTTAATATAGACACTTGTGCGACGGTAAGCCGACTTGTGGGAGAGGAAATAGAAGCCAAAGAATTGCTTTCAAATGCTTATGTTTTGGAGGTCTCTTCTCCTGGGCTGGATTTCCCATTGTCTTCCAAAAGACAATATCTGAAAAATATTGGCAGAAAACTGAAGGTGTCCCTTCAGGACGGAAAAGACCTTGAAGGTGAACTGCTTGCGGTAGGTGATGCTGAGATTCGTCTAAAAGTGAAAGTAAAGGAAAAAGGTAAAAAAGCATCGGAAGAAGAAATGCCGCTGCCATTGGACCAAATAAAGAAATCAATTGTGTTAGTCTCTTTTAAATAAAAAAAATGGATGCTAAAGTTCTTATAGAATCATTTGCAGAGTTTGCAAGATCTAAAAATGTGGATCGACCTACAATGATCCGTATTCTGGAAGATGTGTTTAGAGCGATGATTCGCAAGAAATATGAAACCGATGAAAACTTTGATGTTACCATCAATGCTGACAAAGGTGACTTGGAAATTCTCAGGATCAGAGAAATTGTTGATGACAATTCTGAAGACATCTGGGATTTTGATAAAATCAGCCTAAGTGATGCCCGTAAAATCGAGCCGGATTTTGAGGTTGGAGAAGAAGTGTACGAAAAAATCGAGCTGGAGGAGTTTGGAAGAAGAGCGGTCATGATGGCCAGGCAGACATTGATCCAAAAAATCAAAGACCTTGAGAAGGACCTCCTTTTCAATCAATATGAGGAATTGGTAGGAGAAGTTGTCTCTGCTGAAGTATACCAGATCTTGGGAAGAGAAGTACTGTTGATTGATGGAGAAGGTAATGAATTGATTCTTCCTAAAGGAGAACAGATTCCAAAGGACAGATTCCGTAAAGGGGATACTGTAAAAGCCATCGTCCACAAAGTGGAAATGGTGAACGGCAATCCAAAAATTATCCTTTCAAGGACTTCACCTATTTTCTTGGAGAGATTATTTGAAAATGAAGTGCCTGAAGTATTTGACGGACTGATCACGATCAAGAAAATTGTTAGGGAACCAGGAGAAAGAGCGAAGGTGGCAGTGGAGTCTTACGATGATAGAATTGATCCAGTAGGTGCCTGTGTGGGAATGAAGGGAAGCAGGATTCATGCTATCGTGCGTGAATTACAGAATGAAAATATTGATGTGATCAATTATACGGACAATTTGGATCTTTATGTTTCCAGGGCTTTGAGTCCAGCAAAAGTATCATCTATTACTGTTGATAAAGACAATAAGAGAATTTCCGTGTACCTGAAACCAGACCAGGTTTCTTTGGCTATCGGTAAAGGAGGTTTCAATATCCGCCTTGCTTCCAGATTGGTAGGCTACGAAATAGATGTATTCCGTGAGTTGAACGATTACGAAGAGGAAGACGTGGATTTGGAAGAATTCGGAGATGAAATCGAAGGATGGGTCATTGATGAATTGAAAAAAACAGGATTGGATACTGCGAAAAGCGTATTGTCCTTGACTAAAGAAGATCTGTTGAGAAGAACAGAGCTTGAGGAAGAGACAATTGACGAGGTATTTAGAATCTTGAGACAAGAATTTGAACAATAAATAAAGGCCTAATTACACAAATAATTGGCCTATATTTGCCAAAATAAATAGAGAGAGTTTTTAAGCGCGTATGTCAGAAGAAAAAACAATGAGATTGGGCCAGGTGGCTAGGAAACTCAACGTAGGTATATCTACGATTGTGGAATCCCTTGCCAAGAAAGGCTTTGAAGTAGAAAACAACCCGAATTCCAAAATCAACATGGAACAATTCAACATGTTGGCCAAGGAATTCAAATCCTCTGCACTTGAAAAGGAGGAGGCATCTCATTTGTCTATAGGTAAGCGTCATCATGAGACTTTTACCATTGAGGCAGAGTCCGATGTTAAGGAGGAGAAGAAACCTGAACCAGTTGTTGAAGCCAAAGCACCTGAGGCTCTGAAACCGAGGCCGGAACCTGTAAAAGAACCAGAGCCTGAAGTTGAAAAAGTTGTGCCTGAGGCACCAAAATTACAAGGCATCAAGGTTCTGGGTAAAATAGATCTAGGTGGCAAAAAAGAAGTTGCCCCCAAAGAAGAACCAAAGGCTGTAGAGCCGGAAAAACCAAAAGAGCAGCCAAAATCCGTTGCTCCGGAACCTAAAAAGGAACCAATACCTCAGGCTGTGAAGCCTCATACTCATGACAACGCAAAAGCAAAACAGCCAATCTCTCAACCTGAGGCTAAAAGACAGCCAGAACAACCAAAAACTGGTTCTAAACCGGAAGTTAAGCCGGAAGGCAAACCTGAAGTAAAACCAGTGAAAGTTGAAAAACCGGAAACTCCTTCAGAGGAAAAAGTTCCAAGTGAATTGATTTCTGCCAAAGCCGATGCCTTGAAGGGGCTCACGGTTTTGGGAAAAATCGAATTACCAGCTGATAGGTCCAAGAAAAAAGGAAAACCAGTAGCTTCTTCAGATGAAAGAGGTAAAGACAAAAAGAAAAGACCTCGTAAGAGAATTGACAGCAAGGCACCTGGAGACAGGCCAGCTGATGCAGGTCAGGCCAAAGGTCCTCAAGGACAAGGCCAGGGCGGAAGACCGGGAGGTCAAGGTGGTCCCGGCCAAGGAGGAAGACCAGGAGGTCAAGGAGACAATAGAAGAGGGAAAGGCAAACCAGCACCTGCTCAAAATGTGGGCAGAATGCAAAAGGCAGAGCCAACCCAAAAAGAAATTCAAGATCAGATCAAGCAGACCCTGGCAAGATTGCAGGGGGGTGGTAAACCTGGAAGTGGAAAGTCAAAAAGAAGAGACAAAAAAGCTGAAAGAATCCGCGAAGAACTTGAGGGTATTGAAGATTCCAAAGTATTAAAAGTAACAGAATTTATATCTGCCAATGACCTGGCATCTTTGATGGATGTTTCCGTCAATCAGGTAATCGCTACCTGCATGTCATTGGGAATGTTTGTGTCCATCAACCAAAGGTTGGATGCAGAAGCCATCACCATCATTGCTGACGAATTCGGGTATGAAGTCGAATTCGCCAAGCCTGATGAAGAAATAGAAGCAGCAGAGGAGGAGGATAGCGTAGAAGATCTACAGGACAGAGCTCCTATCGTTACCATCATGGGTCACGTAGATCACGGTAAAACATCTTTGCTCGATTATATCAGAAGGTCAAAAGTTACAGCAGATGAGGCAGGTGGTATCACCCAGCACATTGGTGCATATGATGTAAGAACTTCAGATGGCCATAAGATCGCATTCTTGGATACTCCAGGTCACGAAGCCTTTACAGCGATGCGTGCCCGTGGTGCCAAAATCACAGACGTTGCGATTATCGTGATCGCTGCTGACGACAGTATCATGCCGCAGACCAAAGAAGCGATCAACCACGCTCAAGTTGCGGGGGTACCTATGATTTTCGCCATCAATAAAGTGGATAAGCCTAATGCTAATCCTGAAAAAATCAAGGAAGAATTGGCCAATATGAATTTATTGGTGGAAGATTGGGGCGGTAAATATCAGTCTCAGGATATCTCAGCCAAAACAGGTCTAGGTGTAGATGAGCTTCTTGAAAAAGTATTGCTGGAGGCTGAAATCCTTGAATTAAAAGCCAATCCAAACAAGCGTGCAGTTGGTACTGTGATTGAAGCTTCCTTAGATAAGGGACGTGGCTACGTTGCTACCATCATGGTTCAGGCGGGTACCTTGAAAGTCGGTGACATCATGTTGGCCGGACCACATTATGGACGTGTCAAGGCCATGTTTGACCATAAAGGAAAGAAATTGTCCGAAGCAGGACCTTCTACTCCTGTTCAGGTATTGGGTCTTGGTGGCGCACCTCAGGCAGGTGATACCTTCAAGGTGTACGAGACTGAAAGAGAAGCTAGAGAAATTGCCAATTCAAGAGAGCAACTTCTTCGTGAACAGAGCATGCGAACTAAGAAGCACATCACGCTTGATGAAATCGGTAGACGTCTTGCTATCGGAAGCTTTAAGGAACTTAACCTCATCATCAAAGGTGACGTGGATGGTTCTGTGGAGGCCCTATCTGATTCCCTATTGAAGCTTTCTAAAGAAGAAGTATCAGTAAGCATCATTCATAAAGGTGTAGGACAGATATCTGAATCTGATGTCCTGCTTGCATCTGCATCAGATGCGATCATTCTCGGATTTAACGTTCGACCTTCTTCCAATGCGAAGAAACTCGCTGAGCAGGAAGAAATCGAGATCAGACATTATTCCATCATTTACGATGCCATCAATCAGATCAAAGATGCCATCGAAGGTATGTTGGAACCTGAGTTCGAAGAAGTCATCACAGGTAACGTGGTCATCAGAGAAGTGTTCAAGATCTCTAAAATCGGTACGGTTGCAGGTTCTTACGTGACTGATGGGTACATCACCCGTAAAAACAAAATCCGTGTCATCCGTGACGGAATCGTTATCCACGATGGTGAAATCGACCAATTGAAGCGATTCAAGGACGATGTTGCTGAAGTGAAAGCCGGGTACGAATGTGGTATTTCCATCAAAAACTTCAATAATATCCAAATCGATGATACCATTGAGGGATACATGATGCAGGAAATAAAAAGGAAAAAATAAAAACACAAAAAGGGAGCTCGAAAGGCTCCTTTTTTTATTTTTACCCTTTCCAAATTACCAATCTACTCCCATGTTAGCAGCATTTCTGCTTTTTTGTCAAATCATGTTGTGGCTCAGCCTGATTTCATTGATTGCAGGACTGTTCAAGCCCGTATTGGTACTTTGGTTTTTGGACAGGTTCAATAGATTGAAAGTAATCAAGGTTTACGGAGGGATGGCTTTGTTTTGGTTGCTGTTGTCAGTTCTCTTTTCGGTATTTTAGATCTGTCATCATTCTAACATATTATGTCTTGAATCGATCACTCAAGAAGTTTTCTAAATAGATGTTGATTACTTTTATTTTCACATTCACATAAAAATCAAAATTATTTATTACTTTTCGTCTTATTATCAAAATTCATTTGAGAAAAATCAGCGCCATATTGCTCCTTTGTTGCTTTGCAATGTACCATTTCGGGTACTATGTGGCCTACTATTCTTTTAACTTACAGATAGAAAATAACTGGGTTGAAAAAATATACAGTGACTCATCTGAAGAATGGGAGGAAAGGATGATGGAGATTCCGATCAGCCTTCCCTATATGGCCGATGAAGAGGAGTTCAGGGCTACCAATACCCATTTTGAAAAAGACGGTCAGCACTTCCGTGCCATTAAGCAAAGGTATGTGAAAGATACCTTGCAGATCATTTATGTTCCGGATACTGCTAAGAGAACGCTGAACAATACGATTCAACTTTGGGTCAGCTCTCTTGTACAGGATGAGATTCCTGATTCAGGCAATAATTCTCTCCTTTCCAAAGCATTTGTCAAAGACTATACACAGCCAATCAACAAAATTGATTTGGGCATTAAACTCATTGAAGAAAAACAATTGATAGGGTTTATTTTTTCAACTTATAAAAATCAGTCTCTAGAAGTAAATTCTCCTCCTCCACAGCTTATCTAAGTTGAATTTTCTTTTCTAACCTTTTCCATCAATTCTTTCTGGATAATTGAAGACATGGCTTCTATGAAGCCCTGAACTTCCTTGGTATTCCCATTACATAAAAATGGCAGCGGAATCGTACCTATTGGATTCATGATAGAGTGGACGGTTAGAAGCTATGCATGCTTCAAAAGCATAGCTCAAGTACATTTTTGATTCAACCAAACCTATGATTATGAAAAAATTTTACTGCTCAGTAATAGTGCTGGCTTTTCTATTTCTATACTATATACCAACAACTCAAGCACAAATGCCCTTTGATGAGATCATGATGCCAAAGGGAGAAATCTGTATTGCCGGCATGTTTGAAAGCAGCCGATGGAACCAATATTGGGAGGGTGACTACTTAAGGGAAAACGCCAACATAGGAACCTTTACTAGACAAATGTTGATGCCCATGGTGGCAATGGGTCTTACCCAAAAAATCAATATCATCGCCAGCTTACCATATGTAAGTACCGAAGCCTCTGGAGGTACACAGGTGGGGCAATCGGGCCTTCAGGATTTAAGTGTTTCCCTTAAAGTAGATTGGCTCAAAAAACAAATAGGCAGTGGTCGTCTATTGTTTTTAACCAATGTTCATTATAGCACTCCAGTTGGTAATTACCTCTCGGACTACATGCCTTTTAGTATCGGTGTCGGAGCTCCTGAAATTGGTGTAAGGGGCATCGGGGGTTACAAAATGGATAATGGTTTGTTTTTCAGGGCTGCCTTGGCCTATATCTGGAGAGGACAGACTGAAGTGGAGCGGAATTATTACTACCAAAACGGAAGTGTTTATTCCTCCTTTATGAATGTGCCCAATGCCCTGAATATTCATGGCGCAATTGGATACTGGACCTTACAGAAAAGATTAAGGCTGGAAGCCACGTATATGAGCTTCAATTGTCTTTCAGGAGATGATATCCGTGCCTATAACAGACCACAGCCTACCAACAAAATGGAAGTCAGTCAGATTGGTGCATGGGCCCAATACTATATCAAAGAAGATAGGGGTCTAGGTGCTTTGGCTTATGTAAATCAAACATTAAGTGGAAGGAATATGGGTAAAGCCACTACAATCGGCATTGGCCTTACCTATCAGTTTAAAGTCTATTAAAAGCCATAATCATGAAAAATTTTATAAAACACTATATAAGCCTATTATTCCTCCTTTTGATCATCAGTTCTTGTTTGGAGGAAACGCCTAATTTTTACGATTTCGATGATTATACATTTGAGAATCTCGATGAAAACGGAGGATCTTGGGCAACTATTTTGGTAAATTCCCCTGGTCAGATCAACATCCCGGAACCACAGTCAACTAGCTCTGTCACTTATCAATCCGAATTGGCTGAACTCAGGCAACAAATGGATGGAATTTCTGCTGCTGAAAAGCAAGCAGTCCAGTACTGGAGCAGTAACCCTATTTTGAGGTGGAATGAAATCGCCCTGGAGCTGGCAGCTAAATATAACCTGATTCCGGGTCCCAACCCTGACGGAACCTATACCTTACCCAATCCTGCAAGTCCGGTAGGACCACCTCCATTTCCATTTGCACATCCACCTTACACCAGCAGGATGCTGGCTTACCTGAGTGTGGCACAATATGATGGGCTGGTAGTGTCCTGGCATTATAAATTCCAATACAACAGACCTGCTCCTTATCAAGTGAACCAGGAAATTAAACCGGCATATAGTCCCAGTCAGCTTCCTTCTTATCCATCCGATGGTGCTACGGTCGCGCTGGTTTCCAAAGAGATCCTTACGGCAATGTTTCCTTTGGAGGCACAATATCTGGAAAGAAAGTATCAGGAACATATTTCAAGTCTTATTCATGCCGGAATAAATGTCCAAAGCGATATAGATGCAGGAATTATTATTGGGAACGAAGTTGTAAAATTGGCTAAGCAGCGTGCTTCAACAGATGGAATGGCGAAAGCCCAAACCCCAAAGTCAGTTTCAGATTCCATCGCCAATGCTGCATTTGAAAGATTTGGCTGGAAATGGCAAAACACAGAAACCCCTCAAAGGCCAGTGGGCTTAACGCCGCTTTTCGGACAGGTGAAAATGTGGCACGTTCCGACAGTGGAAGAAGTAAGGTCATCTCCTCCGCCTGCGCCAGGATCTGCCCAATTTGAGACCGATGCCCAAGAACTCAAAAGATATGCCGCACACATGACTGTAGAACAAAGGCGAATTGCCAATTGGTGGGAAGATGGGATTGGCTCTTATACACCTCCAGGCCATTGGAATAAATTCGCAAAACTCTCCATTGTCAAAAACAGGCTAAACCCATTGAGAACGGCAAAAGTATTTGCCTACATGAATACAGCAATTATGGATGCAGGAGTGGCTTGCTGGGATACCAAGTATTATTATCACTATCCCAGACCTGTAGAAATCATTTCAGGATTTAAAACCATTCTCGGAACGCCCAATTTCCCCGCATACACATCAGGACACTCAACTTTCTCAGCAGCTGGTGCGGAAGTACTATCTTATTTCTTTCCTAATGATGCACAGCAATTTAGGGAGTGGGCAGAAGAGGCCGCAGTTTCAAGGATTTATGGTGGGATTCATTACCGGTTTGATGCTATAGCCGGAACGGTACAAGGAAAATTGGTAGGAACTTATGCGGTTAATAAAGCAAAAGCAGACGGGACACTTTAAATGAAAATGTTTTTAAACAACCCAAAAATCATTGTCGTCATGAAAAATCTTATTAGTGCCATAAAATATATTATCGTAACATTAATTATCATGTTCTTCCCTGAAGATCTTTTTGCCCAGGGCTGTGTCGCCATCAGGCAATTTTCGGGAATAGGGAATGCCGTCGGTCAGGGAAATATCCTTGAAAAAGGGGAGCTAAACATTAGTGCTAACTACCGTTATTTCAAATCCTTCCGGCATTTTAGGGGTACCCATGAAGAACCGGATAGACTCACCAACAATACAGAAGTGATCAATTGGACACATTTGATAGACTTGAATATCAGTTACGCCTTTACGGAAAGGATTTTTGGGATATTGTCAGTTCCTTATGCTTATAATGAGAGAAGCTCATTGTATGAACATGGAAGAACCGAAAGGCATACCACATATTCCCAAGGCTTGACTGATTTGATTATAGGCGGAGGGTACTGGCTTTTTACAGGGGAAAAAAGTCCAAAAGGAAATATGGCAATCGGGGGAGGTCTGAAGCTTCCTACTGGGAATTACGGCGCCACTAGCAGGTTTTATAATGTGGGGCCAAATGGGGAATCTGAAATCCGACCGGTTGACCAATCCATCCAACTTGGCGATGGGGGCCTTGGTCTCATCATCAATGGACAAGGGGTTTGGAACCTCGGAAAAACCACCTTTTTGTATTACGACGGGTTTTACATGTTGAATCCCCGAAATACAAATGGTGTCCAAACATTCAGAAGAAGAGAAAGCGAAGCAATCATGAGTGTTCCTGATCAATATGCTTTGAGAGCAGGGTTATTTAAACCTGTTGGTTCTGCTCATGGATTGGCCCTCAGTCTTGGAGGAAGAATAGAAGGTGTACCTGTCAGGGATATCCTGGGAAAAAGCGACGGATTTAGGAGGCCAGGATACATTGTTTCTGTTGAACCAGGTGCAAGCTATATGATCAAAGATTTCACCATAGGGTTGAATGTCCCAATTGCGCTTTTGAGAAACAGGACCAGAAGCCTCACCGATATTGCTGATTCTACACCAGATAACAGGGTGCATGGAGATGCAGCCTTTGCGGACTATTTAGTGAATTTGTCCTTGGCCTGGAGAATTGCAAAAAAAGACAGTGACCTATTCAATAGTTTTTAAAAACCCAAAATGGCTGCCTTAAACCGGGCAGCCATTTTATTTTCATACATCCATCGGTTTTTCAATTTCTTTTTTTAAGCTTTTTGAGGCAAGCACGATTAACGAAACGGAGAGGATAAATAATAAAGCTGCAATAATGGCCAAGACATAGACCTCATTTTTAAAATTGTTCCAGGCAAATAGGCCAAGGGAAGTTAAGGTGACTGTGAACATAAAAAACATCGGAATGGTAACAAAGGTGGCATTGATTTTTTGCCTCAATAACCAAACAGCGATGGTGAGTAATGCCAAGGCTGCCAGCAACTGATTGGCAGAACCAAAGATCGGCCATAAAGTGCTGAAGCTACCGGATGCTAAAAGCATCACTGATAAAATCACGACTACTGTTGTAGAAAGATACCTGTTCTGGGAAATTGTCGCTCCCACAGGATGTTTGACATCTTCAAAATATTCCTGTAAGGTAAATCTTGCCAACCGTGTACAGGTATCCAAAGTGGTAAGGGCAAATGCGGAAACGGTCAATGCTACAAAACCAATCGCAAATTGCTCCGATATCCCTACCGATGAGATCATGTTCCCAAGACCGGTAGCAAACAAAGGCACAGGCCCTTCTTCACCCAATCTGCCCAAATATTCTCCTCTGCTCAATACGATAACTGCGCCTACAGAGATAATGGCTAAGAATGATTCGATCAACATTCCTCCAAATCCCACAATTTTTGCATCACTTTCCTTATCCAATTGCTTGGAAGTAGTACCGGAAGCCACCAAAGAATGAAAACCGCTAATGGCTCCACAGGCAATGGTCACAAATAGAACAGGGAATAAATACCCCAAATTATCTGCAGAGATATAGACTTGGGTATCCATCTTGATTTCCGGGTTGGCAATGAAAACACCGACTACTGCGGAGATGATCAATCCATAAAGCAAGAAGCTGTTCAGATAATCTCTCGGCTGAAGAAGCATGGAAACAGGAGTAACAGAAGCAATAAAGGCATAAATCAATAAAATGTAAACCCAAATCTGATAATCCAGTTCAAAAGGAAGCTGCATTCCCAGATAGACAAAGTAATACATCAGGACGACGCCGATTATGGAAATGATGACAAAAGAAGTCTTGCTGTTTCCTATAATCCTACTCACCAAGCCAAATGCTACTGCCAATATGATAAACAAAATAGAAGCGGAAGCCACACCTGCGTTGTTCACAAAAGTCTTGGCGATGATATCTGCAAATACCCCAATGATTAAAATCAGAGTAGAAAAGCTAAAGAGTATAAACAGCTGTTTGCCTTGCTGGCCAATATTCTTCTGAATGATCACGCCAATGGATTTTCCCTGATTTCTCAATGAGGCAGCCATGCTACCCAGGTCATGTACAGCTCCGAAAAATATTCCACCCAACAAAATCCAGATCACAGCCGGAATCCATCCAAATGTTACGGCAATAATGGGCCCTACGATTGGGCCTGCACCCGCAATAGAGGCAAAATGATGCCCCAGTACCACAATAGGCTTGCTTGGGACATAATCTATACCGTCCTTAAAAGTATGGGAAGGCGCTTTTCGTTTGTCTGATAACCCGAATTTTTTGTAGACAAAATTCCCATAAGTGAAGTAGGCCGCAATAAGAATTATTCCTGAAACTAAGAGAAGAGCAGTTAGGGTCATATAATTGAATAATAGGATTTTGGGTTTTATTTGATCATTAGCTTACCAAGGTCGAAATCTCATAAGACCCCGAAGGCAAGATTTTGTACATGTCACAGTTAAAGTTTAAAGTGAATATATTTTCTTTTATTCAAAAGGAGCTAATACTATATTTTGTGCTACAGACAGCTGGATGAATTTCCTGCAATTTGCAGAAATTACAGACTATTATTTCCTAATAGGGGCAAAATTTATGATGAAATAATAAACAGATGAGAATAGCAGCAATATTTTAATAAGGGCTAAACAATGATTTCACCACTAAAAGGTTTATGAAATGTACGGCTTGCCAGTCCTTAAATTTTATTTAATGGATAATACCTATAAATTTGTAGTCCCTGAAATGGAAATTTCGGAACTAAACATTTTCATATGGCTTGGTTTAAAAGAACAGACAAAGGAATCAAAACATCCACTGAGGAGAAGAAAGACGCTCCTGATGGGTTATGGTTCAAAACACCCAAAGGGAATATCATTCACACCCGTGAATTGAAAAACAATTCATACGTCTGCCCGGACGATGATTACCATGTCAAAATAGGATCAAAAGAATACTTTGAAATTCTTTTTGACGAGAACAAATTCAAGGAACTTGACGCCAACATGAAGTCAGGAGATCCTTTGAAGTTTGTGGACTCCAAACCATACACCTCAAGAATTGAACAAACCATCAATAAATCTGAACTGAATGATGCAGTACGCAGCGCAGTTGGTAAAATGAACGGTCTTGAAGTTGTGGTGGCCTGTATGGACTTCAGTTTCATAGGTGGATCCATGGGTTCAGTAGTTGGGGAAAAAATAGCAAGAGCAATTGATTATTCCCTGAAACACAAAATCCCTTTCCTAATGATTTCAAAATCAGGTGGTGCAAGGATGATGGAAGCTGGCTTCAGCTTGATGCAAATGGCCAAAACTTCTGCCAAACTGGCCCTTTTGGACAAAGCTGGAATACCTTACATTTCTTTGTTGACGGATCCCACTACTGGCGGTGTTACAGCTTCCTATGCCATGTTGGGAGATTTCAATATTGCTGAACCTGGTGCGCTGATTGGTTTTGCCGGTCCAAGAGTAATCCGTGAGACCATCGGTAAAGATTTGCCTAAAGGTTTTCAAAGTTCTGAGTTTGTTCTTGAACACGGTTTTCTTGATTTTATCATCGATAGGAGGCAGTTGAAAAACAGATTGACAACTTTGCTGAAACTTCTCAACAATTAACCGTATTAATCGTTATTAGTGCAATTGATAATTGGTTAAAATAAAGAGGAATAATAGCCGATTTTATCGATTTATAAATATATTTGTGTGCCCTAACAAGGTCGGAATACTGAAAATTAAAAGTAAAATTTAATATTAAATGGGTTCAGTAATTATCACTTCAATAGTAGCATTTACTCTGATTATATTGCTACTGGTTTTTATCTTGTTGTTTGCCCAGTCGAAATTGGTATCATCAGGTGATGTGAAAATCGTCATCAATGGTGAAAAAACCCTCGTAACTTCTGCGGGGTCCACCCTCTTGAGTACTCTAGGTAACAACAAAATCTTCCTTCCTTCTGCCTGTGGTGGCGGTGGTACTTGCGCTATGTGTAAGTGCGTCATCGAAGATGGTGGAGGGGAAGTTCTTCCTACAGAAGAAGGTCACCTTAGCCGTGCAGAGAAGCAAGGTAATGTAAGACTTTCCTGTCAGGTGAAAGTAAAACAGGATATGCACATCAGAATTCCTGAAGAAATCTTTGGTATTAAGAAATGGGATTGTGAAGTTATCTCCAATTACAATGTTTCTACCTTTATCAAAGAATTCAAAGTGAAATTGCCGGAAGGTGAAACCCTTCACTTTGAATCAGGAGGATATATTCAGATTGATGTTCCTGCCATCACTGTAAACTTCAAGGAAATGGACATTACGCCACATCCAGAGTTGGGTCACCCTGCTGATGTTTACAAGAGTGATTGGGATAAGTTCGGACTTTGGGATTTGGTCATGAAAAATGACGAAGAACTCTTCAGAGCTTACTCAATGGCCAACCACCCTGCTGAAGGTAACATCGTGATGTTGACCATTCGTATCGCTACTCCTCCATGGGATAGGGCTAACAACAAATGGATGGATGTCAACCCTGGTGTTTGTTCTTCTTATGTGTTCTCCCGTAAGCCAGGTGACAAAGTAACAATATCTGGTCCTTATGGTGAATTCCATATCAATCCTACACAAAGAGAAATGATCTACATTGGTGGTGGTGCAGGTATGGCGCCTTTGAGATCACATATCTTCCATCTTTTCCATACTGAGAAAACAGACAGGAAAGTATCTTACTGGTATGGTGGTAGATCTAAGAAAGAACTCTTCTATGTACCTCACTTCAGAGATATCGAAAAAGATTTCCCGAATTTCAAATTCTACATTGGACTTTCTGAACCACTTCCGGAAGACAACTGGAATATCAAAAAGTCTTTGGATGATAATGGCGATGGTTATGTTGGATTTATCCACCAGGTATTGTTTGACAATTACCTGAAAAACCACCCTGAGCCAGATGAAATTGAATACTACCTATGCGGTCCTCCTTTGATGAACGCGGCAGTGTTGAAACTTTTGGATGACATGGGTATTCCGAAAGAAAACATCAGATTTGACGACTTCGGTGGTTAATACATATTCAAGTCCCGCATTCGCGGGACTTTTTTATTTTTCTCCCGTTTTTTTATTTTATTTTTGACAATAGCTTAAATCCAATCTATGAACCTCAAGTCTTTCTTTGATCCTATACCTGAATACCTGACCAATCAAACGTATTTGCACAACTCCTTTTTTAACTATATCCACTTCTATGGAGAAACATTTCCTGATATCAAAGGCGTCCAGATCGCACTGATTGGCTTGAGGGAAAAAAGAGGAATGCCCAAATCCGATACCATTGAAAGGGCTTCCTTAGAAATCCGTGAAAAATTATACCACCTCAAAAAAGGACATGGGCTCTACAAGATTGTGGATTTGGGAGATCTGAAACTTGGAGAAACCAGGGATGAATCCATCAAATACCTTCAGAGTATTGGAGAATATCTGATCAAAAAACAAATTGTCCCCATATTTTTTGGAGGGACACATGACCTTGACTATGGTCAATATATGTCCTACGAAGGACTGAAGAAACTGGTGTCTATGGTGACTGTAGACTCCAAACTTGATATGGAAGATGAGGGGCACCCGCATGAAGTACATTCACAGGATATCATTTTGCACCAACCCAACTTTCTGTTCAGCTACAGCCATCTGGCTTACCAAAGTTTCTTGGTAGATCAGGACGTGGTAAACGTGATGGAAAAACTTTATTTTGAACATGTCAGGTTAGGCAGCCTTCGAAGTAACTTCAAAGAGGTGGAGCCCATTATCAGAAATGCTGACCTGATCAGTATCGATGTATCTGCTATTCATTCTTCAGATGCTCCCGGTGCTGCAGAAGCTCAACCCTTTGGCCTGTCAGGAGAAGAAGCCTGTCAGATCTGTAGATTTGCCGGCATGAATGAAAAATTGTCCTCTATAGGCATCTATGGATATCAGCCATACTTCGATGACAACCGAAATAAAACTGCATCAATCATTGCCACTATGATGTGGTATTTTATTGAGGGCTTTTATGACCGGAAAGACAGCTTGTCCTTTAAAAGCAGCGATTATATCAAATATACCGTATCTTTGGACACGAAACCTTCCATTTTGGTTTTTTACAAAAGTAAAAGAAGCGACAAATGGTGGATGGAGATCCCCCAATCGGACCAACATAAATTCGACAGGTCTACCATCATTCCTTGCAGCTATCAGGATTATCAATTGGCACAGTCCGGTGAAATTCCTGAAAGATGGATAAACGCACAGCTTAAGCTTATGTAGATGAAAACCTACAGCAGGCAACAACTTGCCCTCAGGAATGGGCAGGACAAACCCGAAATTTGGGTTGCTTACCAAGGAATAATTTATGATGTGACCCAGTCCAGGCTTTGGAAAAATGGCAAACACTATGAGCATTGGGCAGGTCAGGACCTTACTGATGAATTACAGGATGCTCCCCATACGGCCAATGTTTTTCTGAAATTTGAGAAGGTGGGAATTCTTACAAACTAGGATGATACTTATTGCAGACAGTGGCGCCAGTAAAACCGATTGGCGTTTGATTAGAAATACAGGAAAAATTGAACAGCACAGGGGAATTGGGTTTAACCCTAATTACCAAACTGCTGCTGAAATGGCCAGCGAGCTGCAGGATGAATTCTTATTGGGTATCAGCCATGAAGTTGACACCATCTATTATTACGGGTCAGGATGTGGCACTCCCAAAAACAGGTTGCAAGTAGAAAAGGCATTGAGAAGTATTTTCAAAATTCAGGAGATCAATGTTGACCATGATATGATGGCGGCAGCACGGGCGACTTGTGGGCATGAAGCCGGTATTGCCTGTATCTTAGGCACGGGTTCTAATAGTTGTGATTATGATGGAGAAATCATTATTGACAAGAGGCCTGCACCTGGGTATATTTTAGGAGACGAAGGAGGAGGGGCCTATATCGGTAGAAAGTTTCTGGCTGACTTTATACATGAAGATATGCCGAATAAAATAAGGGAACAGATGTTGGATAGATTCCAATTGGATTATCAGACCATCATTGAAAATGTCTATCAAAGACCTTTCCCTGGAAGATATATGGCAAGTTTTTGCCGTTTTATTTCAGAAAATAAAAGCGATCCCTATTGTTATATGCTTTATTACAACGCTTTTCAGGATTTCTTTAGAAAGCATGTCATGAAGTACAAAGATTACAAAAACAAACCGGTAAACTTTGTAGGGTCTATCGCTTTCTACAACAGTGATATTCTTAGAAATGCTGCCTTTGATGCTGAAATTCAAGTCAATTTGATTATAGAAAGCCCAATTGCCGGTTTAACCCTTTACCACCAAAAAATGCCATGAGTACTACAGAGAGCAGCTCATTATACGACAATCTGGAGAAAATGGATGTGTTGTCCTTGCTCCAAAACATCAACAGAGAGGATAAAAAAGTAGCCTTAGCAGTTGAAGAAAAACTTCCTGCCATTCAGGGATTGGTAGAAATGATTGTTCCTAGAATGAATGAAGGGGGCAGACTATTTTACATAGGAGCCGGAACAAGTGGCAGATTGGGAATTCTGGATGCCTCTGAATGCCCCCCGACCTATGGAGTGCCTTTTGATTGGGTAGTTGGCATTATTGCTGGGGGGGATACTGCTATTCGGAAGGCCGTTGAAAATGCAGAGGATGATGCAAATCAAGCTTGGCATGATATCCAACAATATGGCTTCAATAAGCATGATATCGTTATAGGAATTGCAGCTTCAGGTACTACCCCTTATGTCATTGGTGGTGTCAAAGCTGCCAAGGAAGCTGGCCTTCTGACCGGATGCATTACCTGCAACCTTGGCACCCCACTTGCCGCTGCAGTAGATTGTCCCATCGAAGTGGTAGTGGGACCGGAATTTGTGACAGGAAGTACCAGGATGAAAGCAGGGACTGCTCAAAAACTTGTCCTGAATATGATCTCCACCACCACTATGATCAAATTGGGAAGGGTAAAAGGCAATAAAATGGTGGACATGCAGCTTTCCAATCAAAAATTGGTCAATAGAGGTACCAAAATGATCATGGAGGCAACGGGTCTTGATGAAAAAGAAGCTCAGGCATATTTGATGCAACACGGATCCGTGCGGTCTGCAGTTGAAGCTTTCTTCAGTAAGAAATAAGTAATCAAAGATATTCAAAATAGTTTCACTATCTTTGCATCCCTTTTAAGTTCAGGAACTTAGAACCTGATAAAAGGATAAAAACAAATCCCAGCAGAGATGCTGCAATAACATGAGAAAAGACAACAACAAAAGGCCTGATTCTAAAAGAGAAGGCAATTCCCGACCTGAAAGAGGAAGTGGAAAATTTGACTCCAAAAGAGATTTTTCAAAGAAGAAAGATTTCAAGGAATCCAGAAATACTGAGGGGGGGAAACCTGAAAGATCAGGAGAATGGAAATCCAAACCAAGCTCAGGAAAAACTTACGGTAAACCTGGTTTTAAGAAATACGATAACGCCGAAGGTGGTAGATCTGAAAAAACAGGAGCTTGGAAACCCAAATCAGATTCAGGCAAAACTTATCCCAAAAAAGATTTTAGTAAAGGATCTAGGTCAGAAGAAAGTGCAAGACCTGAGAGATTGGGAGATTGGAAGCCTAAAACAGCGTATAATAAATACGATAAGTCTGATAAAGGCAGGCCTGAAAGATCTGGTGATTGGAAATCCAAATCAGATACAGGTAGAAGTTATCCTAAAAAAGATTTTGGTAGAGGATCCAGGACAGATGAAGGTGTAAGACCTGAGAAGTCCGGTGATTGGAAACCCAAAACAGAATATAACAAGTACGATAAGTCTGATAAGGGTAGGTCTGAAAGATCTGGAGACTGGAAATCCAAATCAGATTCAGACAGAACTTATCCCAAAAAAGATTTTAGTAAAGGATCCAGAACAGATGAAGGTGGTAAGCCATCTTACGACAAAGCCAAATGGGGGCCAAAATCAGACACAGGAAAGCCTGAGGGGGGCGACTACAAAAAAGTCTACAAAGGAAGGGGAAAGGACGAAAAGCCTATTCATGAGTGGGTTCCTGCCTCCAAAGTTGCGGATGAATCCAAATACAAGAAGAAATTTAATAAGCCTTTTATAAGGCAAGCAGACGAAGAGAGACCGGATTATAATTTTGAGGCCTTGGAGAAAAACCATGGAAAGAAGAATGTTTCTGACATGCTCCGTCTTAATAAATTCATTTCCAATTCGGGAATATGCTCAAGACGTGAAGCTGACTCCCTGATACAAAGAGGAGAAGTTAAGGTTAATGGCGAGGTGATAACAGAGCTTGGTTATAAAGTTAACAAGACTGATAAAGTTTCTTATAAGGGTAAATTGATCAATCCTGAAAAGCCAGTTTACCTCTTGTTAAACAAGCCAAAAGATTTCATCACGACAACGGATGATCCCATGGAAAGGAAAACAGTCATGAACCTGATCGCCCATGCCTGTGAAGAAAGGGTATTCCCTGTAGGAAGACTGGATAGAAATACAACAGGATTGCTGCTATTCACCAATGACGGAGATCTTGCTGCCAAACTTTCCCATCCTTCAAACAATATTAAGAAGATCTATCAGGTGACCTTGGATAAACCGATCACACAAGGTGATGAACAGGCGATTCTTGAAGGACTGACTTTGGAGGACGGACCTGCCCAAGTAGATGACATGCAAGTTTTGTCAAAAGACAGAACTATCCTTGGATTGGAAATCCACTTAGGAAGAAACCGAATCGTGAGAAGGATCTTCGCACACTTGGGCTATGAAGTCATCGCGCTTGATAGGGTCATGTATGCAGGTCTGGACAAAAAAGATATACCGAGAGGAAATTACAGATTCCTGACAGAAAAAGAAGTCATCAGGTTAAAATACTTCTAATTAATGCAAAAAGGCCACAAATAAAATTGTGGCCTTTTTTATTAGGTTAATGAAGGAAACTACCTTATTGCTAAAGTTTTTGCATAACCTTCATTGGTCTTGACAAAGAATTCTACCTTGGCAGTCGGGCTTATTCCCTGAAGCTTATATAACTTTTGGAATCCACTCACATCATTCAGTTTTTCTTCATGGACCAATCTATCATTCTCAAAAACCAAAACAGACATTGCTGTTGGTAACAAGGAATTGACCAGTAGCTTGTAGCTGTTATTTTCTACTTTTTCTAGTCTGGAATAGATTACAGGTGCTGGACTTGCCGGATTAACCTGAAGTTGTAAATAATCTACAACAGATGTACCGTCAATCACCTCCATGGTATAATTTCCTGGGGTCAGTTGGGAAACATCATAGTACCTCGCAAAGGCAGTTTTGGCTGTAATTCTATCTTTCTGTACCAAAGCATTGTTGGCATCATAAATTTTCACAGTTACAGTTCCTTCTGGAAGGATTCCATAAAGCAGCTGAACTTTGTTTTGATCCACTTTTCTAAGGGATACCGGTGCTTTTTCAGGTAAATTACCTGCGTCGTTTGCCATGGTGCTATATATAACACCAATAGCCATGATGAATGTGAATAAAACTCTCATTTTACAAATAATTTAATAGGTTTAAGAAATTTCTGTTGATTGAACCTCTCATGGGATTTTCCCAATTCAAAGTGGTAGAGGTCGGTTATTAGGGGAGATAGCCTGAATTTTCAATAGCTACGGTACAAATGTAAAATCAATATTTTATAATTACAAATATGTTAATAAAAACTCTATTTTATTACCGATTCAATATTTTTACATTATATTTTTTAACATATCAAAAATATGGCTAAATTTTTTCGGAATCGATGTCATGAGAAATTTTAACATGAAATACCTGTACCAAACAGAATTAAATTTTATGTGAAAAATTATTCTTATCCATCAAAAAAGCATATAGAACAGGGGTATCAAAACAAAAAGTCCAGACCTCAGGGCCTGAACTTTTTGCTATTTATGGAAGATATTGGTGAAGAGTTATTTGATGTTGCCTCCAACCTCTGCCAAGGTTTTGGAATCAAAGTCTCCTTTCAATTCAAGAACCAGCATTTCGCCATTGTCATCTTTGACCATGACCACCACATCACTGATTCTCCTTGTTCCTTTGGTATAAATGAGAAATGAGCTCTTTTTTTCAGTAGCCTCCATCATCAACTCAAACCTTTCTCTTTCGAGTCCTTTTTGTAATGCTTTGAATTCAGTGCTTGCCATTTGTGCATCTCCAGGGAGCTTAAACATTTTGAGCCTTTCCATAGAATTGGAAATGGCTTCTGCCTGCCCATTATCCAGTTTGACGTTCATGCTTTTGGCAAAATTCATAAAACTACCTCCAAGATCAAGGTGGAAGAAGTCTGGATTGCTTTTATGCTTTTGGTACAATGCTTCCACAGATTTACTCTGCGCAAAGCTGTTTTGCGCAAATAGCATCAAGGACGCCGCTATTAAAATGAGGTGCTTTTTCATCATGTTGGGGTTAGTTATTGAATATGTTCATTATCTGAAATTGAAGTCTATCTTTCTCTCGGGTATTTGGCTTATACTTGAAATATAATAGCTCATAATTATCTTTTGTACTTGTCAAAAAATAAACCTCTTCCTGGTCTTTGCTGCCATTTGAGAACATGTAGAAGATATTTTCTCCGTTTGCCTGTTCAAAAACAGGTTTAAATTCAGCAGAGATGGATTTTTCTAATGTTTCAGCTAAAAATTTTCCGGAAACTTCTTCTCTAGGATAAACAGCAGAGACCATTTTCTCAAAATTACTGAAGTCAATAGCAAGTTCTGAATTTTGCTGATCGTTGAAAGATAGTCTATAGGTGGCACTAATTTCAGCATTTCTCATCCCCTTGATCAAATCAGTATCTTCCCATGGCCAAAGCAATTTTGATTCCACGTGACTTTCCAAATTCCTATTTATAGCATCATAAGGATCAGATTGTCCAAATCCATTTTGAATACTCAACAGTAAATAGACTACTGTCAAAATGAAATAATTTTGTTTCATCGTTTTTGATTTTTATAAAATTTTCTAAAATCCTCCCTTTCCTACTTTTCACTCTTTCCTTTTTGAATCTTCGATCCTCAGGGCAATATTTTGAGTCTAGTTTCTCGTTTCTAGCATCTACGCTCTTGACTTATGAGGATTGCATTTTGTTTCAGAAATCCCCCTTTCGAAATCCCCCTTCTCGCATCTCGTCTTTCGCATCTCACTTTCCTTTCTTATACTGATCCATTCCCGGCACATTGGTTTTTTCCGCCAGGATATTCAAATCCTGATAGGTGAAATTGCCCAACATGCTGAGCAGGGTAAAATCATTGCCTGAACCTGAAATCATCAAGAGTTCCATCACTTTTCCGTTTTCCTCCCGGACCATAAATTTGGTATTTGAACCCTTGTCTGCCACATCCATCAGATCTTCGTATTTATTTTTAGTCAGGGTTCCCATAGCTTCTTTATAAAGAGGTAGCCCATCTATTTTTTCCGCACTCAGGATGCGGATACCCCTGACTTTGGTGATCAGTTCGCCCAAGTCTTTGGCTTCTTTATCTGTCGCTGCTTCACCTGATTTCAGAAAACCTCCTGCCATCTGCATCATCTTTGGGCTGATATATACCCTGGAGAATCGGTCATCTTCCATATATTTGGAGAAAAATTTGACGATCGCATCATCCTGCGCCTGTATCCCTGAAAAGATCAGGAAGAACAGTATAAATAGGATACTTTTTTTCATAGCTTATTGAGTTTCAATGTCGAACAATTCATTGGTGGTATTGAGGTGCCTGAACTCTTCCAACAAATGTAAGTTTTCAGTCCCTTTTTGCATATTGGTCTGAATCAGCGTCAAAGCATCCATTACCTGTTGATAGGCTTCTTTTTCAGCCTGCTTTTGCTGATAGAAGTAGATACTGATGCCAGAAACCAACAAAACCAACAAACCCGCCGCAATTCGGTACCACATCGGATTCCATCTTTTGACCCTACCCTGAGGGTGCTGGATGTCTTCTTTTAGGTTGGTGTATTCCGCTATACCCAGAAAAAAGGATTTTTCGGCTTCATAGCCTTCAGGTTGAAGGAGGAGACTTCTGAGTTCCTTTTCTTCTTCCAAAGAAGTCTCCCCTTCCCAGTAGCGTTGTAGCAGTATGTCCAGTCGGTTTTTCATTTTCCAGTTGTCAGATAATTTCTCAATGTTTGCCTGGCCCTATGCAGGTTTACTTTGACCTGATCCAGGCTGATCTCCAGGTAGTCAGAAATCTCTTCATAAGTCAGGCCTTCCACCTCCCTGAGCTGAAAGATTTCCCTTTGTTTTTCGGGCAGCATTTCTATAAATCCCATTACCAATTTCAACTTTTCTGAAATCGGCTCATCACCCTCAGCCGTATCTTCCGCAACATCCAGATCAGTGATTGGTACTATTTTCTTCAATCGACGAAAGTGTTGCATGCTTTCGTTTTTGAGTGTGCGGACTATCCAACCGGTGGGGTTGTCCATGGATTGTAGGTCATTTCTTTTGGTCCAGGCTTTTTCAAAAACCTGCTGTAATACGTCATTTGCCACCTCCTTATCTTTGACCCAGAGGTATGCCATGCGATACAGCTTGCTTTTTAAAGGCCAAATATGTGCTTCAAAAAATGACTTCATTCAGGTAGATGATGAACGGGTTTGGTAAATGTTACAGCAATTTGAAAAAAATTCTCAAATTAGATTCAATTTAAATTATTGACATAAATAGTATGCATGCCTACTATTTATTATTTTGCACCTAAGAAATTGGAAGACTATGAACCTATGCATCAAAAATAAACCGGAAAGTAAGGGCATAAAAAAAGCCCTGAATGATTTCAGGGCTTGTGGTGATGAGTGGACTCGAACCACCGACTCACGGATTTTCAGTCCGATGCTCTACCAACTGAGCTACATCACCGTCCGTTAAAGTGATGCAAAGGTAGGTATTTGAAACTTTCATGCAAATCATTTTCAGAAAAAATTTATCATAAACCCAATACAAAAACGCTAAACTAAACAATATGAGCATTTTACCTCAATTGGCTTTTCTCCTTGTTTTTGCTGCGGCTGGCTTTATTATTTACAAAAGGGTCAGCTTCCTGAAAAGAAATATTTTTCTGGGAAAGGCCGAAACTAGAAATGACCAGCCTGACAAAAGATGGGAAACCATGCTTTTGGTAGCCCTAGGTCAACAAAAGATGTTTAAAAGAGTTATTCCTGCATTGCTCCATTTGATGATTTATGTGGCTTTTGTCATCATCAACCTGGAAGTATTGGAATTTATCATCGATGGCATCGCAGGTACTCACCGTATTTTTGCTCCGGCACTTGGTACGGCTTACAGTGTGGCGATGAATATTTTTGAGTTTCTGGCCATCGCTGTGCTGGTTTCCTGTATTGCATTTTTGATCAGGCGAAATGTGATGAAAGTGGAAAGGTTTGCCAAGCCTGAAATGAAAGGCTGGCCTGCCATGGATGCCAACCTGATTTTGGTGATTGAAATCATTTTGATGATGGCCATCCTGACCATGAATGCTACCGATCAGATTTTGGCTTCAAGAGGAGCAGAACACTACATTTTATTGGATGGTCTTTTCTTCAGCAGCATGCTTCAACCCCTCTTTTCAGGGATGAGTGATGACGCTTTGGTCTTTATTGAGCGATTTGCCTGGTGGTTCCATATTGTCGGTATTCTGGGATTTGCCATTTATGTGACCTATTCCAAGCATTTGCACATCTTCTTGGCATTCCCGAACACCTGGTATTCTAACCTGAAGCCTAAGGGAGAAATTAAAAACATGCCAGAAGTCACCAATGAGGTGAATATGATGCTGGGAATTGCATCAGAAGGTGGATCTGAACCTCCAGCTGAAATTGGAAGATTTGGCGCCAAAGATATCAATGACCTTACTTGGGTTAATGTCATGAATGCATACAGCTGCACCGAATGCGGTAGATGTACTTCGGAATGTCCTGCCAACCTTACGGGTAAGAAACTTTCCCCAAGAAAAATCATGATGGATGTGAGGGACCGTGCAGAGGAAGTAGGTAAAAGCATCGATGCTGGAGGCCCTGGATTGGAAGACGGCAAATCCCTCTTGGGCGATTACATTACCAAAGAAGAGATCAATGCCTGTACTTCTTGCAATGCCTGCGTGGAAGCCTGTCCTGTGAATATTGACCCGCTTTCTATCATTCTGCAGATGAGAAGGTATGTGGCTATGGAGGAGTCAGGAACACCAGCGCAATGGAACGCGATGTTCCAAAATATGGAAACCTCCTTCTCTCCTTGGAAATTCTCCCCTTCTGATAGGTTCAACTGGGCAGATCAGGTGAAAAGTGAGGAAATGAAATAAAGAAACGAGAGATTAGAGACAAGAGATTAGAAATCAGAAATTCTCACTTCTTATTTCTCGGTTCTCGCCTCCCGCTTCTAATGTCTAATATCAAATAGTCTAAAAAATGTCAACATATAAAGTACCAACCATGGCCGAGATGGCCGCATCCGGTGAAAGTCCTGAAATCCTGTTTTGGGTAGGTTGTGCCGGTTCTTTTGATGATCGCTACAAAGCCGTAACACAGGCTTTTGTCAAAATATTGAATAAAGTGGGGGTGAGTTTCGCTGTCCTTGGTCCAGAGGAAGCCTGTACCGGTGACCCGGCAAGACGTGCTGGAAATGAGTTTCTGTTCCAGATGCAGGCCGTAGCCAATATTCAGGTGATGAATGGCTACAATATCAAAAAGGTAGTCACCGCATGTCCGCACTGCTTCAATACCATCAAAAATGAATACCCTGCACTTGGCGGTAATTATGAAGTGATCCACCACTCACAATTCTTACAGCAACTGATCAATGAGGGTAAAGTGGCCCTTCAGGGTGGTGGGGAATTCAAAGGCAAGAAGATTACCTTCCATGATTCCTGCTATCTTGGTCGTGCCAATGATGTTTACGAAGCCCCAAGGGAAGTGATCAAAGCCTTAGATGTGGAATTGGTCGAAATGAAGCGTTGCCGAACCAAGGGACTTTGCTGTGGAGCTGGCGGGGCGCAGATGTTTAAGGAACCCGAACCTGGCAAAAAAGACATCAATATCGAGCGTACCGAAGAGGCCTTGGCCACCGGTGCATCGGCCATTGCAGTAGGCTGTCCATTCTGCCTGACCATGATGTCCGATGGCGTGAAAAATAAAGACCGTGAACATGATGTCAAAGTCTACGACTTGGCCGAGATGATCGCCAAGGATATGGGGATTTGACGCTTGGTTATCAGATTTTGTATTGACTTAGACCTGTCAGGTTGGTTGTTAAACTTGGCAGGTTTTTTTTATTTAGTGCCCAACAGCTACACTTTTTAGAATCCGTATTTTTTTATTCTCCAAATCAGTACTGGAATAAATAGGAATGTCAAAAAATTAGAAAAATAGTTTCCAAGTTCTGTCCATAAATATTAATCAATCGCATTTATAATTTCAGGTTGGGCTATTTCAAAATTGGACTTTTCAATAACTATTGACGAAACCCTTTCTATATTCATAGGAATGCTCGTAAAGTACCAGACCCCATCAAATTTACAGGCAATTGTAAGTCCATCCGGTAGGCTGTTTTCCAAATCAAAGGATTGTTCTTTTACTTTTCCGATGATATGATCTTTCCAAAATACTTTTGGTTCATTCTTAGAATCAGTAAGGTAATATAGGCTTGTATATGTCGAATTTGACCTGATTTCCAAGTCAACCGGAGTCGAAGCAATGGGATGGGGTACAGTGAAAAGCAATTTAAAAAAGCTAAACACTATGAAAGCTAAAACGGCTAAACCATAAATAATGCTTTGATGCTTTTGCTTTACAGGCTTTGTAGATAGCCATAAAATCCCAATCAAGATCAAGTCAATTAAGATAGCATAGGGGAGTATGAGGTCTAAAAATTGGTAGGGCATTTCTAATGAAAATTTACTTTATTCTACTATGTCATCCTTGAATGTCTGAATGTTTCAACCACCTAAACTTAAACTTAAAATCCTAGAAACCCAATCATACCAATCCCTTATGCCATGCCCAGAACCACACGGAGCACCTTTACTTTAGACAGTGCCCAAGGATTATACCAGGATTTTGTACCTTTCTCTCAAATTTCTCCGTTAAAAAAGAGAACTAAATTGAGCCAAAAGACCTTATTTTGAGGAATAAAAATAACTGAAATATGTACATTGCTTTTGATCAAATGCCCGGACATTCCCGTATCTGGGTTTACCAATCGGATAGAAAATTCACCCCTGAGGAGAAAGCAGCCATCAGTGAGCGACTGAAAGCTTTTTGCGATCAGTGGAATACACACGGCAGCCTGATGCCCACTTCTTTCGATATCCGCTTTGATCAGGTCATCATCCTGGCCGTGGACGAAAGTCAATTGGGTGCCTCGGGATGCTCTATTGATTCCTCCGTCAGGACCCTTAGGGAATTGGAACAGCAATTCGCTATCAATCTATTGGATCAGGGCAAAGTATCCTTTTTGCTGAAAGAAGATGCTTTGGAAGTAAGTAACCTCATGGGCGTCAAATCCAAGGTGTCCGATGGCATCCTTCAGGCCGAAACCATCGTATTAAATCCTGTAGTCCAGCGGAAATCTGATCTCAGTGATAAATGGCTTATCCCTGCAAAAGATAGTTGGATGAACAAATTCTTTATGAATTAATTATCATATTGTCCTATATTTAAAGAATTGACAAAAATCTTTTGAAAAGCCCCATGACGCGAAGTGCTCTATTTCTTGTAGTGATGCTGATTCTTGGCTCTTGTACCAGCCTTTACCAGAAAGGTCAAAACCAATTTAGTGCAGGAGAATACCAGGTGGCCATCAATACTTTTTCGAGAATATTGGAAAATGACCCTGATAACAAACAGGCCAATTTTTACATGGCCGAAAGTTACCGATTAAGTAACCGCATCGAACAGTCTGAGGCCTATTATACCAAACTGTTGGCGGAAGATGAAACCTTTGAATCCTATTATAGATTGGGATTGAGCTTAAAAAGCCAGGCCAAATACGAAGAAGCCGAAGAGGCCTTCAAAAAAGCCCAACAGCTCACCTTGGATGACAACTATCAGAGACTGGTCAACTTGGAGCTGAACAACCTGGAAAAAATCAGCAACATTGAGCCTTATTATCCTTATCTCGAAGTAGAAAACTATCGCTTACTGAATACCCCATATGCAGAATACGGGCCGGTAGTCAGTGAGGGTTTTGTGTATTTCACCAGCAACAGGATCCCTTCTGGAATTTACAAGGCCACGGGAACTCCGCTTCTGAAAATGTTCCGGGCCAAAGCGGAAGGCATCAAAGTAGATGCGCAAAATGTGCAGTTACTTCCGCAGTTTCAAAATGAAACCAACCTCAACCAAGGTTCTCTGACCATCAGTCCTGATGGTAATACCCTCATTTATTCCAGATCTAATTCCGAGAGCAATAAAGACCTGCCGGATACCCATTTATTTGCCTCCTATTTCAGAGGAGGTGGCTATACGCAGCCGATTTGGATGCCGGTAAATGAGGATGAATTTTATACCAATCAGACCTCAGCCTTTAGTCCTGATGGCAATGAACTGTATTTTGCCTCTATCAGGCCGGAGGGTCAGGGAGGCTTGGATCTTTATAGGGCTACCAAACTGGCGAATGGGGATTTTGGGAACGCCGTCAACTTAGGTCCTCAGATCAATACACCGGGAAATGAAATGTTCCCTTATGTCGCCCCTGACGGTAAGCTTTTCTTTGCCTCTGATGGACATGCCGGCTATGGAAAACTGGATATCTATGTGGCCGAAAGAACTGACAAAGGTTGGGAAGTGAAAAACCTTGGACCAAATGTCAACACCAATGCGGATGATTTTGGTATCTACTTTACAAAATATCCTACTGAGGGATTCCTATCCTCCAACCGTGAAGGCGGCTTAGGAGATGATGACATTTATTACTTTGAGGACAAGACGCCTAAACCTAAAATCGTTAATGTATTCCTGAATGTGACCACGAAGGAGAAAAAGGACGATGGTACAGAGGTAGTGTTGCCGCAAACCAGAGTGGTGCTATATGACCAGAACAATAAAAATGTGGGAGGTGACTTCTCCAACACCAATGGCCGATTGAGATTTACCCTTGCCCCAGAGCAAAGTTTCTCCATGATCGCTTCCAAAGCAGGTTATTTCACCAAAAGCATCACCTATGATACTAGAGGAAAAACTCCAAGGCCTGAGGATCTGATCCAAGATGTGACCAATATTACTTTGGATACAACAATCGTGTTGGATGCTTTGATTTTGGAGAAATCCATTGTACTTGAAAACATCTACTACGATTTAGATAAAGCAGATATTCGTCCGGATGCTGCATTGGAATTGGATAAATTGGTGCAGATCCTGAAAGACAATCCAAGTATCAGAATTGAGCTGAGTTCACATACGGATGCCCGTGCATCTGATGCCTACAACGATGCCTTATCTCAGAGAAGGGCTGAATCAGCAGTTGCCTATATCGTCTCCAAAGGCATTGATGCCAGCAGGCTGGTGGCCAAAGGTTATGGTAAGCGTCAGCTGATCATCAAGGAAGCCCAAACAGAAGAAGAGCATCAGGTCAATAGAAGGACGGAGTTTAAGGTGATTGAGATTAGAGAGTGATTACCCCCACTTTGAGTTCATAAAATTAACATTTAGAGAAAGGAATGACATCTAGGGTACCGTTATTCTGATCCCGAGTAATCCGGGAGAAGAATCTCTCATGTAACAGGAGACCCTTCGCTTCACTCAGAGTGACGGTTTCCTGTTCCTTCAATTACAATTTTCGGAAAGGGATCTTTTGATAGGGATCCCTTTCTTATTTTTGCGGCTAGTGGCTGTCATTCACAATAGAATTTGTTACTTTCCTGACTTCCGCAGATTATTCACCGTAATTTTTTAAGTTATTGAATTTCAATGTTTATGGATTCTTAAGTTTCGGTTTTGGGTGTCCCAGGGGATGATTTTATTAAATTAGTCCATGTTTGTC